>JAIBDF010000162.1 GCA_024679535.1 Chromatiales bacterium | reverse complement strand
TGCGTTGAGCAGCACCGCCGCATTACCGTCGAAACGGATCAGCGAACCGTCGTTGCGACGTACACCTTTGCGCGTGCGAACGACGACGGCGTTGTAGACCTCGCCCTTCTTCACTTTGCCGCGCGGTATCGCATCCTTGACGCTGACCTTGATGATGTCGCCCACACCAGCGTAGCGGCGCTTTGAGCCGCCGAGCACCTTGATGCACTGAACACGACGAGCACCTGAGTTGTCGGCTGCGTCCAGAACTGTCTGCATCTGAATCATGACTGAATCCTAAGAGTTGTTACTTGTCTGCTGCGCGTTCAACAACGTTGACGACAGACCAGAATTTGTTCTTCGAAATCGGACGGCACTCCGAGATCGCTACGCGATCACCGGCTCTGCACTCGTTCGATGCATCGTGCGCGAGCACTTTGGTCGTACGGCGAATGTACTTGCCGTATACCGGATGCTTGACCAGGCGCTCGATGGCAACCGATACGGTCTTGTCCATCTTGTCGCTGACGACACGACCGGTAAGTGTGCGCTGTGCTTTGTTTTCTTCACTCATTTGTCTTCACCCGCTGCACGCGAAAGCTCAACAAGAACCGTCTTAACGCGCGCGATATCTTTCCTTACGCGGCCATGCTCGTGATTCCTGGTCAATTCACCGGTCGCATGCTGCATGCGCAGGTTGAACTGCTCGCGACGCAACGCAACGAGTTCCTCGTTGAGTTCGTCAACCGACTTGGATCTAAGATCTGCTGCCTTCATCACATCACCTGCCGTGTTACAAACTTGGTGCCAAACGGCAATTTCGCGGCTGCCAGGCGAAATGCCTCGCGCGCTACCTCTTCCGTTACACCTTCCATTTCGTACAGCATGCGGCCCGGTTGAATCTGGCATACCCAGTACTCAACGTTGCCCTTACCCTTACCCTGGCGAACTTCAAGCGGCTTGGTCGTGATCGGCTTGTCGGGAAAGACCCGAATCCAAATCTTGCCACCACGCTTGATGTAGCGCGTCATGGCGCGTCGAGCCGCCTCAATCTGACGTGCCGTCAGACGTCCGCGATCGGTCGCTTTCAGGCCGAACTCACCGAAAGAAACGCTGCTTCCGCGCTGTGCCAGGCCGCGGTTGCGGCCTTTCATCTGCTTACGAAACTTTGTTCGTTTGGGCTGTAACATCTATCTATTCCTTACGAACGAGCGCCGGCGGCTGCTTCCGCAGGCTCGGCCGGAACCGCTTCGGGCTTGTCAAAAACTTCGCCCTTGAAAATCCAAACCTTCACGCCGATCACACCGTAAGTTGTGTGTGCTTCGGCCGTGCCGTAGTCGATATCCGCACGCAGTGTGTGCAGCGGAACGCGACCTTCGCGATACCACTCCGAACGCGCTATTTCAGCACCGTTCAGGCGACCGCCCACCTTCACCTTGATACCCTCGGCGCCAACACGCATCGTATTGGTCACCGCGCGCTTCATGGCGCGACGGAACATGACGCGGCGCTCAAGCTGCTGTGCGATGCCTTCGGCAACCAACTGCGCATCGAGTTCCGGCTTGCGAACTTCGCTGATGTTGATACGGACATCCTGGATAGCCATGCCGACCATCTTCGAAACTTCCATGCGAAGCTTCTCGATATCCTCACCCTTCTTGCCAATCACGATGCCCGGACGTGCCGTATGAATCGTGATGTTGACCTTGTTGGCTGGACGCTCAATGCCAATCCGGCTAACCGAGGCATCTTTAAGCTTCTTCTTAATGTGGACCCGAATATCGTGATCCGCACGAATGTACTGCGGGAACGTTTTAGAGTCGGCATACCACTTGGAAGCCCAATCTTTAACGATGCCGAGGCGAATGCCTGTTGGATGTACTTTCTGGCCCATATTAGTTACTCGTCTCCGGCAAATTAGCCCCGTAGAACTTCAATTCCGTGCTCATGATCCGTCTGCTACCCGGATGGTGATGTGGCTGTTCCGCTTGATAATCCGTGCGCCACGACCTTTGGCACGAGCGCGGTAACGACGGAGCGTTGGCGCTTCGTTAACCTCAATTGTCGCGACCTTCAATGCGTCGATATCTGCACCGAGGTTGTGCTCTGCGTTGGCAACGGCCGACTCCAGAACTTTCTTCACGATGCGGGCACTCTTCTTCGGTGAAAAAGTCAGTGCGCGCAGGGCCTCATCAACAGATTTACCACGGATGACGTCAGCCACCAGGCGGCATTTCTGCGGCGAGATACGTGCGTATCTGAGTGTTGCTGCAACTTGCATGAACCCGCTCCCCTATTTCGTCTTCCGATCACCGGAGTGACCGCGGAAGGTACGCGTCATCGCAAACTCACCGAGCTTGTGACCGACCATGTTCTCAGAAATCAGAACCGGCACATGCTGGCGTCCGTTGTGGACGGCAATGGTCAATCCGACCATATCCGGCAATACCATCGAGCGGCGCGACCAGGTCTTGATCGGACGGCGATCGTTCTTCTTTGCTGCTACGGCTACCTTCTTCGCCAGATGATCATCGACGAAAGGGCCCTTTCTTACACTACGCGGCATCTTCGAAATCCTTAATTAGCGCTTCTTGTTGCGACGGCGAACAATCATGCTGTCCGTACGCTTATTGGAGCGCGTCTTCGCGCCCTTGGTCGGCGTGCCCCACGGGCTGACCGGATGACGGCCCCCGGAGGTACGACCTTCACCACCACCATGCGGGTGATCGACCGGGTTCATCGCAACACCACGAACCGTCGGACGTACACCTCTCCAGCGCTTCGCGCCGGCCTTGCCGAGCTTGCGCAGGTTGTGTTCGCCATGACCAACTTCGCCTACCGTTGCACGGCAGTCGATGTGAATTCTGCGCATTTCGCCAGAGCGCAGACGCAACGTGGCGTAAGCACCTTCGCGAGCAGCGAGCTGAGCCGAGCCGCCGGCCGAGCGAATCATCTGACCGCCCTTCCCTGGCTTCATCTCAACGTTATGAACCGTTGTACCGACGGGGATCGCACGAATCGGCAGGGCGTTACCCGGCTTGATCGGCGCATCTTCGCCGCTGATGATCTTCACACCAGCACGCACGCCCTTGGGAGCCAGAATGTAGCGTCGCTCACCATCCGCGTACTTGATCAGCGCAATGTGTGCGCTGCGGTTCGGATCGTACTCAAGACGTTCTACTTCGCCCGGAATCCCGTCCTTATCACGCTTGAAGTCAATAATGCGATAGCGCTGCTTGTGACCGCCGCCCTGGTGACGCACCGTAATACGGCCTTTGTTATTGCGACCACCTTTCGATGACTTCTGGTCGAGCAGCGGTGCGTATGGCTTGCCCTTGTGCAGTTCCGGCGTCTTTACAGCGACGACGAAACGGCGACCAGCAGATGTCGGTTTTGCTTTATGCAGTGACATGATCTTCTAACCCTTATTCGCCGCCGAAGAACTCTTCAAGAGAGCTCCCTTCAGCCAGCCTCACGTATGCTTTCTTCCAATCGTTGCGACGGCCTTTCGTCTGCTGGAAGCGCTTGGTCTTGCCCTTGACGTTTACAACCTGGACGTTCTCGACCTTAACCTCGAAAAGCAGCTCAACAGCCTGTTGAATCTCTTTCTTCGTGGCATCGGTACGAACCTTCAGCACGACCTGGTTTTTTTCCGCTGCGAAATGCGCCTTTTCCGAAAGGTGCGGGCCGCGGATGACCGTCATCAATCTTTCCTGGTGTGCAGCCTGGCTCATGACAGACGCTCCTCAATCAGCTTCAGCGCCGGCACCGTCACCAGCACCTTCTCGAAGCGAATCAACACAACCGGGTCCATCGAGGCAGCGTCACAAATACCGACATTCGGCAGGTTGCGAGCGGCCAGGAACACCTTCTCGTCGAAGGCCTCATTCAGGATCAGCACGCTGTCCAGATCGAGTTCTTTCAACTTCGCGGCCAGCAGCTTGGTCTTCGGTGCCTCGAGCGCAAGCTCGTTGACGATGACCAGGCGATCCTGGCGAACCAGCTCTGACAACATTGAGCGCAGAGCGGCGCGGTACATTTTCTTGTTGACCTTCTGGTCGTGATCGCGCGGCTGCGCAGCGAAGGCGCGACCACCACCAACCCAGATCGGGCTGCGGATCGTACCGGCGCGTGCGCGACCGGTGCCTTTCTGGCGCCAGGGCTTGGCACCGCCACCACGAACCGCTGCGCGATTCTTCTGGGCCTTGGTGCCAGAGCGGCCGCCGGCAAGATACGCCGTGACAACCTGGTGCACGAGAGCTTCGTTGTAGTCCACGCCGAATGCAGCCTCTGCTACATCAACCGAACCCTTATCCTGGAGTTTCAGTTTCATCGTCGGCGCCCCTATCTCTTGGCCTTGATAGCAGGACGAACAATTACCTTGCCGCCTGCGTGACCCGGGACAGCGCCCTTGATCAAAAGTACATTGCGTTCGGCGTCCACCCGCACCACTTCGAGGTTCTGCACGGTGCGCCGAACATTGCCCATGTGGCCGGACATCTTCTTGCCTTTGAATACGCGACCCGGGCTCTGGTTCTGACCGATCGAGCCAGGCGCTCTGTGCGCCAGCGAGTTGCCGTGCGTGGCGTCCTGCATACTGAAGTTATGGCGCTTGACGGTGCCGGCGAAGCCCTTACCGATTGAAGTACCGATCACGTCGACCTTCTGGCCCTCCTCGAAGAGGTCAACCTTGAGCTCACCGCCCTTCTCGAACTCGCCTTCATCGGCAGCGTCCAGGCGGAACTCCGTGAATAAGTCGCCGGCTTCTACCTTTGCCGCTGCAAAGTGGCCGGCTGCAGGTTTACTCACCCGGGACGCTTTGCGGCTGCCGGCTGCAACTTGCAGCGCACGATAGCCGTCGGTCTCCACGGTTTTCACCTGTGTGATTCGGTTTGGTTGTGCCTCGATCACGGTGACCGGAATTGAACTTCCGTCATCCGTGAAGACACGTGTCATGCCGCATTTGCGGCCAACAAGACCCATCGTCATGTTTAAAACCTCGCACCGACTTCGTTTGGTCAGTGACAATCTCTAAATTCAAAATCTTCACTGCGGCCACTTCGATTGGCGACCACTGTTTGTTTTCGCGGATCCTGCAGACACACGAAAGGGCCAGCCATCGCGGAGGACTGCGTCCTCTTTGCTCTGGGGCTGACCCTAAGCTCCGTACCGATCATTCAGCCAGTACGGCGGTTCCGGAATTTGCCGTGTCGCCCTCGATTTCCTGACGACTGGTTTTCTATTCTGATTCGGGCCGACTCCCGGTCCGGCCTGATCCAGCGAGCACGCAATTATACGACTCGCAGCCCTTATTACAAGCGCTTTCGAGTGATTTTTACGGGTTTTTTGGCTACCTGCGGAAGCCAACAAAATCAATAACTTAGCGGGCCCGCCATCAGGGCAGACCCGCCATGTCATTAATTCAGCTTGATCTGCACGTCAACGCCCGCTGGAAGCTCGAGCTTCATCAGGGCGTCGACCGTCTTGTCGGTCGGATCCATAATGTCCATCAGGCGCTTGTGGGTACGAATTTCGTACTGGTCACGAGCATCCTTGTTCACGTGTGGCGAGATCAGAACCGTGAAGCGCTCCTTCCGCATAGGAAGGGGAATCGGGCCCTTGACCGTCGCACCCGTGCGCTTGGCCGTGTCGACAATTTCACGCGCTGAGTTGTCGATCAGACGATGATCGAAGGCCTTCAGGCGAATACGTATATTTTGATTAGCACTCATATTTAATTACTCGATGATCTTCGCGACGACGCCGGCACCAACGGTACGGCCACCTTCGCGAATAGCGAAACGCAGGCCATCTTCCATGGCAATCGGGGCAATCAGGTCGACAACCATCTGCACGTTGTCGCCCGGCATCACCATCTC
>JAIBDF010000137.1 GCA_024679535.1 Chromatiales bacterium | reverse complement strand
TAACTGCCACCGTGTGACGGCCATGCGACCGCATCGCAATGGTGAATATTTCCTGCAGCTGGGTGATGCAACCGAGCTGAAACTGAGCCGGAAATACAAGAGCAATCTCGAGCGTTTGGCCAATCACATCTAGCCTGCACGGCTCGTCGCAGGAACAGAACCACTCGTCGCAAGCCACGCAACGAATTCGATTTCCCACTCCTCTAAAGGGCATTACGTCATCGTCCTTGGGGGATCGAAATGACTCTAACCAAACGAATCCTGGTTGCTGCCTTGATGTTGCTGTTCGCTGCGGAGGCGGCTGCAATATATACGATAAACGGCGAACGCAAGTCGTTCGAGATTCACCGTACTGACTCACCGCCTGTTATCGATGGCAAGCTGGACGACGCGGTCTGGCAGGATGCGGTGACCATTGACGATTTTCACCAGACGGCGCCGACGAACGGCGCGCAGCCGACCGAGCATACCGTCGTACGTGTGACTTACGACGACGATTATCTCTATATCGCGGCCAACCTTGAAGATAGCGATCCACACGCTATTCAGGCCAAGCAAATGATCCAGGGAAAAATGTTTTTCTCGGACGACCGGTTCTGGGTCATGCTCGACAGCTTCAACAACAAGCGCAATGACTATTTCTTCCAGGTGAATGCCAATGGTGTGCGGCGCGATGCGCTGCGCGAAAACAACGCACGCTTTATCGACGAGTGGGCCGCCATCTGGCTGGCCGAATCGCAGGTGCACAAAACCGGTTGGGCGACGGAAATCGCGATTCCCTTCAAGTCCATTTCCTTCGCACCCAACTCACATACCTGGGGCATAAATTTTGGACGCGGCATCGTCCGCAAGCAGGAGTACAACCTGTGGACGTCGCATGAGCGTCAGGACTGGCCGGCCTACAGTGGCGAAGTGACCGGTATCGGTGAAATCGAGCAGGGGAAGGGACTCGACGTCGTACCGTCGGTCAACCTGAGCCAGAGCCGTGACCTCGTACTCAGCGAGAACAGTGACGGTTTCGAGCCGTCGCTCGATGTTCGTTACCGCATTACGCCATCGCTCAGTGCAACGCTGACACTGAATACGGATTTCTCCACCGCCGAAATCGACGAACAGCAGGTCGCACTCGACCGTTTTTCCCTGTTCTTTCCTGAGAAGCGCGACTTCTTTCTGCAGGATGCCGGGATTTTCGAATTTGGCAACATCGATACCAATGGTCGGCCATTCTTCTCAAGACGTATTGGTCTGTCCGAAGACGGCGAGGCCGTGGGCATCGATGGCGGCGTCAAGCTAACGGGCCGTATCGGCGATTTCAATGTTGGCACACTGGCGATTCGCCAGGAGGCAAACGGCGATGTTACGGCCAAGGACCTGTTCGTCGCACGTGGCTCGTACAATGTGCTCGATGAATCGGCCGTTGGATTCATCATGACGCACGGCGACCCAACGTCCAATGAAACGAATTCGGTAGTCGGCCTCGATTTTCTCTATCGCAACAGCGACGGCCCGTTTGGCGAAATTATGACCGGCCGGTTCTGGGCGCAGCAGAGCGATTCTTCCGATCTGGATGGCGACGACCAGGCTTTCGGAGCTCGACTGGAAATACCCAACGATAAGCTGTCGGCCTACGTTGACCTGCAGCAGATTGACGACAACTTCCGACCCGCGCTCGGTTTCGTAAACCGTGCTGGCATCCGCCAGTATCGAACAGGTATGCGTTATCGAACGCGGCCGGAAACCGGGTTCTGGCGGGCCATCAACCATCGCTTCGATTATTCGCTGGTTACCGACATGAATGATCGCGGGCTGTCCGAAAGCCTCGCGATAGAGCCAGTCGGCCTGTACTCGAATCGCGACGACTATGTGTTCCTGCGGTGGACCCGGAAAAAGGAGACTGTTCTTGACGACTTCGAGTTGTTCGACAGGCTCAATGTTCCCGCAGGTGACTACGAATTCGATCGCTACAGAGCAGAGCTGACTACCGGCATGCAGCGCCCCGTGCGCTTTGTGCTGGCTGTCGAGGACGGCGGCTTCTTCAGCGGTGACCGGCTCGAGAAGCATGTGGAAGTGCAGTGGCGCCAGTCGGCGCATTTGTTCCTGGGTGTGGGATTCACCGAGAACGTCGTGGATTTGCCGAGCGGGAGCTTTACGTCACACCTGGCCAGCCTGCGCTCGGATATCGCGTTTAACTCACGCTGGTCGTGGAGCAACCTCATGCAGTACGACAACACAGCGGATGTTGCGGCCTTTAACAGCCGCGTGCGCTACATCCCTGAAGCGGGAAAAGAGATCATTTTTGTGCTGAATCACGGCGCCGACGTGGGGCCCGAAAATCAGCTGAGCAGCACGCGTACCGATCTGAATCTGAAAGTGAGCTATACCTTCCGTTACTAGGGCCGCAGTACCCGGCGTTTACGAAGAAGGTTTGGCGACACTCTGCCTGATTACCAGTTTGTGGGGCACGATCTGCGCCTGATTATCGCCGTTGCCTCGACCTTCCTCGATTCGCTTGCAAAGCCTGTGCATTACGCGCTCGCCAATTTCATCCGCCGGTTGGCCAATGGTGGTCAACGGCGGATCCATCACCTCGGCGTAGCGAATATCGTCGAAGCCCATGACCGACACATCGCCCGGCACCGTCAGGCCGGCCACTTTTATTTCATGCAGGCAGCCAATTGCCATTTCATCGTTTGCGCAGAAGATAGCCGTAGGCCGTTCGGTGTGATCCAGAAGCTCGCGCGTCGCCTGACGGGCGCCGGAGATCGAAAGTTGCCCTGCGACTAGCCAACCGTCCCGGATCTTCAATTCAGCCGTCTTCATGGCAGCGCGGTAGCCAAGCTCGCGATCCTTGGTTAGAAGCGACGACTCCTGACCGTAAATCATCGCAATACGCTCGTGGCCCTGCGCGATCAGATAGTTGGTTGCCTCCTTGGCGGCGTCGACACTATCAATGCAGACACTCGGCAAGTCCGCCAGGTCGGAAGAGACCTTCTCGCAACCGACGACAATTGGCAGGCGGCGCCGGCTCTTCGCGGAAAGGATGTCTGTGCCGAACGGCGACATACTGGCAAGCAGGATGATGCCATCAGTTTGCCGGGACACCAGCAGAGCGCCAATGTCGTCGGCGGTCATGGTGGTGTGCTGGGTTTCCTCGATGAGAATCGAATAGCCTTTTTCTCTCGCAGCCGTTCGAATGCCGTGCATGACCGCGGTAAAAAACGGATCGCCGATGGACGGCAGGACGACCATGATCAGGTTGGTACGACCGCGCCGAAAACTCTGAGCGAGCGTATTCGGCGAATAGCCGGTTTCGACGATCGCCTTCTGAACTTTGAGGCGGGTACGCTCAGTGACCTTCTCAGGATTGTTAATGCAACGCGAAACGGTCGCAATCGATACACCCGCGATCTTGGCAACTACCGTGATCGAGACGTCGGGTATGTCCTCTGCTTCGGCCTCTTCTTCTTGCCGATCAGTATCATTCAGACGCCCGGTCAAAAGTTGCTCGCATCAGGAAACACAGCCTGCAGAGTAAACGTTTACAATTAGGCGATCAAACGCACTGCCCCCAAAACGGTCGCTCGGGTAGCGTGACGATGCCCCGCTCATAGGTGAGCCCACCGGGCCGGTCGTAGCGGGCGAGGAGTGGTCCATCGATATCGACGAAGTCGCACAGCTGTGCGATGACATGATGCGGGGCCATTGCCAGTGACGTACCACCCATACAGCCGACCATCAGTCCAAGACCTTTCTCACGCGCAGCTTGAGCGAGTACCAGCCCGTGTGTCAGGCCGCCGGTCTTGTCGAGCTTGATATTGATCATCTGGTAGCGCTGCGCCGCCTGCTCGAGTTCCCCAAGATGCAGACAGGACTCGTCACTGCAAAGCGGCAGTGGCGGAGCGTAATTCTCCAGTTCGGCATCATCGCCACGCGGCAGGGGCTGCTCGATCATGCTGATGCCCAATGATTTCATTTGCGGGGCATAGCGCTGCAACTCATCGAAGCTCCAACCCTGGTTGACGTCGATGACCATGCGAACATCGGGCCGTGCCTTGCGGATAGCGGCAATGCGCTCGACCGGGCGGTCGTCGCCAAGCTTCACTTTAAATAGCGAAATGTCAGCGGCCGCGATGGCCTTTTGTGCCATTTGCTCCGGCGTGTCTTCGAGTCCAATCGTAAACACGGTCTCGACCGGCCCGGGGTCTACGCCGGCTATCGACCACGCGGTGCGCCCCGTGAGCTGTGCTTCGAGATCCCACAGCGCCGCATCGGCAGCCATGCGTGCGCCTCCCGGCGGCAGCAGGTCGAGCAGGCCCTCGCGGCTAACGCCGTCGGCGAGTTCTGTGGCAATGGCTTCAAGCTGTTCCGTCATCGACTCGACGGTCTCGTCGAGGTAATACACACCAAGTCCTTCACCGCGGCCAACCGCGCCATCCTGTTCGATTTCACAGATTACGCAGGGAAAGTCGTTCCAGACGTTATTGGAAATGCGGAACGGGATCAGTGTTGGCCATGATTCTGAATGAATCGCTACAAGGCGTTTCACGATGTGTGCTTGAGCATGAAGTTGGCGATGGGCGACATCCCGATCGCAACCGGATCCACGCAGGGAAGTCCCAGGTGGTCCTGAAGTTTGCCGAGGTAACCCTCGCGTTCGAAATCGGTCATGGCGGAAGTATTGACGCTGACTCCGGCGCAAAAACAGCCCGGCCGGGTTCTGCGCGCGAGGCGCAGGGCGTCATCGATGACTTCGTCAAGCTCGGGGATCCGGTAGTCGCCAAAAACCTCAAGCGTTTCGGTGCGTGTCGCGTCGTGGCAGAGGACCAGTGCGTCCGGTTGGGAACCATGCAGTAGTCCCAGCGTAACGCCGGAGTAGCTCGGATTGAGCAGCGAGCCCTGACCTTCGATGACGTCCCAATGCTCGTCGTCGTTGTCGGGAGACAGAATTTCGGCGGCGCCTGAGATGAAGTCGGCGACAACCGCATCGATTGGAATGCCTTCTCCCGCAATCATGATGCCGGTCTGGCCGGTGGCCCGGAATGTGGCCCTGACGTCGCGGCGTTCGAGTTCGCGGTGCAGCGCCAGTGCGCTGTACTTTTTGCCCACCGCGCAATCGGTGCCGATCATGAGCACACGTTTCCCGCTGCGCGGCCGGCCCTGGCCGATTGGAATATTGCTCGGCGGCACGCGAACGTCTGTCAGGTTCGAGCGGCCCTTATAGGCCGCAGCAACGAGGTCGGGCATGGACTTCAGCTTGCTGTGCATGCCGGATGCGATGTCGATGCCGGCCCGGGCCAGTTTGATCAGCTGGGGCAACCAGTGGTCGGGTATCTGGCCGCCGACAGGAGCCACACCGATGATCGCCGTCCTGATGCCCGCATCGACGGCGTCGGACACGCCCATCTCCGGCAGGCCAAGGTCGACGGGACAACCGGCAAGACGCATCTGCCCGGCGCACAATTCGGGGCGCCAGTGGGCGATGCCGAAGCCGGTCTTGGCATGGTCATTATCGGCGACATCGGCGAGGTACAGCAGGTAGGGAGGTTCGAGGCTGACTTTGGTGAGTGACATACCCCAATTATGGCAGGAAAATCGTCGCCGGGTGCTCGAGCATCTCCTTAATGCACTGAATCATTGCTGCCGCGTCGTAGCCGTCCACAAAGCGATGATCGAACGAGGTCGACAGGTTCATCATCAGGCGCACGGCGATCTGGCCATTAATTACCATCGGTCGTTCGACGGCACGATTGACGCCGATGATGCCAACTTCGGGCGAGTTGATGACCGGTGTCGACGCGATGCCACCGAGTTTGCCCAGGCTGGTGATCGTGATGGTCGAGCCGGACAGCTCGCTCTTCTTTGCCTTGTTGGTCCGGGCCGCCTCGGAAAGGCGACGGATTTCGCCGGCAAGCCCGTCGATCGACATCATCTCGGCATGCTTGACGACCGGTACCTTAAGGCCGTCCGGCGTCTGCGTTGCAACGCCCAGGTGCACGGCCTCGTGCTGCAATAGCAGGTTGCGATCTTTGTCATGCGTCACGTTGCACTGCGGGAACTGCCTGAGTGCCTTGATCAGCGCCAGGCCAAGGAATGGCAGCAGCGTGAGACGGTCGGCAGCATCCCTCTTCGAGTTGAGGTGCTTGCGCAGCGACTCCAGTTCAGTGATGTCGATTTCTTCGATATAGGCGAAGTGCGGAATTTCGCGTTTTGCGGCCTGCATGCGTTCAGCAATGATGCGCCGCAGCCCGATGATCTTGATCTCCTTGACCTTCGTCGATGGGACGCCTGGAGCTGCGATAGTCATGCCGGTAGCACGCGCTTTGAGGTAACGATCGAAGTCCTTGCGAACGATTCGGCCTCCGGGCCCGGTGCCCTGGACCAGGGCCAGGTCGACGCCGGCTTCCTTCGCGCGCATGCGAACTGCCGGCGAGGTAATGACGCGTGAGTGGTCTGCAGGCTCTTCGGCCGGGGCAGCGTCTGCTGCAGCCGGCTCTGCTGGCGGTGGTTCGCTGGCGGTCTCGGCAGGCTGTTCCTTCGCACCGGTCGTGCGCCCCTCATCCGCGGTGCCTTCCGTATCGATCACGACCAGCGCCGCACCAACGGCGATGACATCGCCGGGCTCACCGGCGAGCTTTACCACTTTCCCGGAAACAGGACTCGATAATTCGACGGCCGCTTTGTCCGTCATCATGGTGCCGACCACATCCTCTTCTTTGACCCGGTCGCCGACTTTGACAAACCACTCGCCGATTTCCGATTCTACGGTACCTTCGCCGAGATCCGGCAGCTTGAAAATGTAATCGCTCATTCCGCCTCCATAACGCGTCGGATGCCGGCTGACATGCGTTTCAGACCCGGGAAGTATTGCCATTCAAACGCGTGCGGATAAGGAGTATCCCATCCGGCCACGCGACCGATCGGCGCTTCGAGGTGATAGAAACATTCTTTCTGGATAGTCGCCGCAAGTTCGGCACCGTAACCGCCGAAGCGCGTGGCTTCGTGTGCAATCAGGCAGCGCCCGGTCTTCCTGACCGAGTCGGCCAGCGTCTGCACATCGAGCGGCGCCATCGTGCGGACATCGACAACCTCGGCATCAACGCCGGTTTCTTTTGCGGCGGCGATCGCCACGTGCACCATGGTGCCGTAGGTGATGATCGTCAGCTCTTCACCGGGCAGGGAAATCTCGGCATTGCCGAGCGGCACCGTGTAATAGCCTTCCGGCACTTCGCCTTTCGGATGCGACGCCCAGGACACACCTGGCTTGTCGGGGTCGCCATCAAAGGGGCCGTTGTAAATGCGCTTGGGCTCGAAGAAGACGACCGGATCGTCCGACTCGATCGCGGCGATCAGGAGACCCTTCGCATCGTAAGGATTGGATGGCATGACGGTTTTGATGCCGCTGATATGGGTGAATATACCCTCGGGCGACTGCGAGTGTGTCTGGCCGCCGCGGATACCGCCGCCGCAGGGCGTACGGATAGTCACGGGCGAGAAAAAATCGCCGCTGGAGCGATAGCGCAGCCGTGCGAGTTCCGACACGATCTGGTCGAACCCCGGATAGATGTAAT
>JAIBDF010000225.1 GCA_024679535.1 Chromatiales bacterium | reverse complement strand
ATCGCGTTCCCGATGGACACGGACTACATCGCCATTCCCGCGGTGATCGTGTCCGTGACGACGCTGGTGGTTGTCAGTTTGCTGACACCGAAACCGCTCGAGAGTGACTGGCAGGAGTTCATTGACAACAAATCAACCGCCACCGAATAAGGAAGAACTCTGATGCAGGACCATACGATTCGTGGGTTGATAGCTCCGATCCTGACGCCGTTCAATCATGACCTGACTGTAGCGACCGACCTGTATGTCGAGCATGCAAGATGGTTGTTCGATCAGGGCTGCGCGGGTATCGCGCCGTTCGGGACAACCGGCGAAGCCCTGTCCGTCGGCATCGATGAAAGAATCGCAGCAATCCGCGCGCTGCTTGACGCCGGCATCGATCCTTCCCGGATGATTCCCGGGACCGGCCTGTCCAATGTCGCCGACACTGCCCGCCTTTCACGCGCGTGCCTGGACATGGGTTGTGCTGCAGTCATGACCCTGCCGCCTTTCTACTATAAAACGGTCACAGAGAATGCCCTGTATCGCTACTTTGAGCAGTTAATCGCCGCGATCGGCCCGGATGCGCGCATTTACCTTTATCACATTCCACCCATTGCGATCGTGGGTATACCGCCCACGCTCGCTGCAAGGCTGCATGCCGACTTTCCAGACCAGATCGTTGGTATCAAAGACAGTTCCGGCGACTGGGACAACACGAGGGAACTGCTTACGATCGAGAGCATGATCGTCTATCCCGGTTCGGAGCTGCCTCTACTCGATGCCATGGCACTCGGCGCGCCAGGCTGTATTAGCGCTACGGCGAACCTGAATGCGAAGACCATCAGCACAGTAATTAGTCTCTATCTGAAAGGCGACATTGGCGGCGCCGAGGCTCTGCACCAGGACCTCAAGCGCTTTCGCCTGATCGTCGAGGAGCACGGGCCTATTCCCGCACAGAAACGATTGCTGGCGATTGCAACCGGTGATGCGCGTTGGGGTAACGTACGACCGCCGCTGACCCCGATGCCCGACGAGGCTGGTCGTGCGCTCGCCGCCGCATTGAAACGTGACTGCAATTTCGAGATATCAACCAGCGGCGGGCAATGAGATCTCGTTCTGCACTTCCCCTGCCGCGCCGCTGACAATAAGGCGGTCCGTCATTACTCCGGATCGATGGTGGGCCTGGTGTTCGTTCCGCCACCCGTCCAGCGATCAACAAGGACTGCGGTAGACATCTGGGCAAGAACGTTGACCGCTGAGCGCATCATGTCCGGAATACGATCGATACCGAGAATAATGGCCAGTCCCGCAACGGGAACCCCTACCGCGTCGAGCGCAGGTGCCATGGTAACGACACTGGACGAAGGCACTGGCGCAACGGTGAGAGAGACGAGGAACGTGGCCAGCATTGCCGCGCCAACAGCGGCCATTGGCACCGGCACACCGTAAAGGAAGGCGAGGAACACAATAGCCGCACCCTGGAACAAGGCGCTGCCCGGACGGTGCATTGACGCACCAAGGGGCACCAGCAGATCTGCTATCGTTTTCGAAACACCGAGGTTGTTCGTGGTCTCTTCAAGAGTCACAGGTATCGCCGCTGCGGTACTCGTCGTCGATGCCGCGACGGACACCGCCCCGAACGCACCTTTCAGGTATCGAACGGGGCTGATACCCGCTACCAAGTAGACAAGCGGCAACGTGATGAACGTCAGAAACAGTACCAGGCCAACGAACACACAGATTACGAATATTCCAAGAGAGATGAGGAGATCCCACCCGAGTTTGGCAGTCACCGGTGCGACCAGGCCAAACACACCGAGCGGCGCGGTGTACAGGATCCACCAGACGAGTTTAATCAGCGCCTCGCTGCCATCTTCAGCAAAGTTGATCAGGCGTTCGCGTCGTACGGCAGGTAACGTGCCGGTCGCCGCAGCGACAAGGGCCGTAAACACGATTAAGGGGAGAATTGCTCCGCTACTCGCTGCCGCAAAAGGATTTGCCGGGACGAGTCCAACCAGGAAGTCGACGATGCTCTGTAACTCCGGAACCGAGGTAGCGGCGGTTTGCGGCATCTCGATCTTCGTCGCAAAGCGCAGACCCACGGCCATCGTCCCCATCCCGATGGCAATAGCCGGAATCAGCGTAATCCAAAAGTAGGCCATGGTCAGGCCACCGATTCTGCCGAGCCTTCTGGGGTCGCCAAGGCGCGCAATGCTGGCAAAAATCACCGTGACGATCAGCGGTATGACGACCATCCTTATTGCATTGATGAACAGCGTGCCGAAAGGTGCGGACCCTTCTGCCAGCGCCAGCAACCATGTGCTGCCGGTAGCGGAGGCGCCGAGGCCCACAATAAGGCCAAGGACAAGACCTGCGGCTATAGCTAATTGCAACATGTACTGGCTCCCCGAAGAGACACTCGAACTAACCGAACCGGCTTCATCGTGACCACCAGTGATTGGCTATCCGGAAATTCTACTGGAAATTACGACGCATTGACCGCTTGTGAAAGTTTATCCAGCTCGCGGGCGTTCATGATCAGCATCTGCAAGCGATTTT
>JAIBDF010000123.1 GCA_024679535.1 Chromatiales bacterium | reverse complement strand
CGCGAGCGCTTCAACAATGCTGCCGAGGTGCAAAAATACGGCGGTCTCGCGCCGGTCACCAAGCGCAGTGGCCAGTCCACCTGGGTCCACTGGCGCTGGCAGTGTCCGACGTCCCTGCGACAGACCTTCGTGGAATGGGCGGCCTAGACCATCAACAAATCTTACTGGGCAGGCCTCTACTATCATCAGCAACGCAACAAGGGCTGCTCGCACCAGGCCGCGGTCAGAGCGCTCGCCTTTAAGTGGATACGCATCCTCTATCGATGCTGGAAAACGCGAACATCGTATGACGAAACGCGGTATCTTAGAGCCTTACAAGAACGCGGATCGCCCCTGCTCAAAATAGCAGAAGCTGCTTGACTGAATGACTCAGGGCCTGAAGCGGCAGTTCAAGTATTTCGTAAATGTTCTAGTATTCGCTTAATAAGAAGGCGATCACAGGGGGGCGAAAATGACGCTTGAACAAGGCGCATACCTTGCGGAGATTCTCGGAGTCATCGTTGTCGTCGTGACATTGATCTATCTGTCCGTGCAGGTACGACAAGGAACAGAGCTACTACGGTCAGAGTCGAGACAGGCGCTCGTCACGAATGACGTGACCTCTCTGGCATCAAATTTTGAGAATGCAGATGTGTTTGCGAAGTATGTTGCTGGAAATGAGATGTCGGCGGAGGACCAGTTACGCATGAGTTTCATGTTTGCGCTGGATCTGAGGAATCGTGAGTTCGAATATTTTCAATACACAAATGGCCTACTGGACGAGCAGACTTGGCTGGCTTATCGCCATGTGATCCTGATCAATCATTCAACAGGTCGTGGTCGAGTGTGGTGGGACGAGATTGGTCGCGAAATCGTCGATCCGGCGTTTGCGAAGCTAGTTGATAAACTTTTGGTCAATGCCAAGCCAGACGATACCTACAAGCGGATGGCTACGTGGGCCAATGGATAGATTCCCTACACTATATTGAGTTGCAACGTCCCGCTGATACTAGTTTTGCCTAAGCTGGAACTACAGTCACATCGGAAAGGAACAATGATGAAGTTGACGGCCCGCACTCTACTCATGCCAATAGCAAGCTGCTTTTTCGCTTTCCACGTGCAGGCACAACAAATTGGACCAATATGGGATGAGGCAGTAGGTGGTGTAGACACGGTCTTTCTCGAGGAAATGACAGCTGGTGAGATTGCGGCGGCAATTCGTGTGGGGTTTACCTCGGTGATCGTGGCGACTGGTGGTCTGGAGCAAAATGGCCCAAACGTTGCGACCGGAAAGCATAATTACGTACTGCGCGTAACAGCAGATGCGATTGCAAGAAAGCACAGAAAGACCCTAGTCTCATCCATTGTTCAGTTTGTTCCGGAAGGAGAAATCAACCCGCCAACGGGACACATGAACTTTCCGGGAACGATTAGTCTACGGCAGGAAACGTTTGAGGCCCTGCTGACAGATATATGCAGCAGCCTTCAGCAACACAATTTCCAAAACATATTCCTTCTCGGTGACAGTGGGGGCAATCAAGAAGGAATGCAGAATGTTGCGGCAGCATTGAACAATGATTGGCATGGTGACTCGACTCGCGTGTACTACATTCCGGAGTACTATTCTGAGGATATGTGGAGCTTCGACTTTCTCAAGCAGCTTGGATACACACAGCTCCCCGACGAGGCGACCGCGTTCCGAAACAGGATTCATACAGATCTGCACTATGAATCAATAATGGCGGTCATTGATCCCCAATTAGTTCGCGCACAAACGCGGCTCCGCAACGGAAAATATGAAGTTCACGGTGTCGAAATTGAGTCGGAGTCGGAACTCATCGAGTTGGGCAAAAAGCTCACCGAATATCGTGCTGAAATTACCGTCAGAGCGATGAGAGAAGCGGCAGCCGAATAAATTCACGTTTCATTCGATGGCCGCAATTGGCCATTAGCAAACTGTCAGGTGATCGAATTACCAGGTGTTTGAACGTCTGCTATTGGGGAGAGCGGACATTGATTTCCGAGCATCGAAAACTGACCTGGGGAATGCCTGCTTGCCGCCCCGAAGCTGCCGTTCGCTATGTTTGAGCTAGAATGTCGGCTACTGACCAAGAGCGGCAGTCCTGAAAAACTTACAAAATTAGCTATCATCGATGCTTCGGCAACTAACGAGACGGATGAACAAGTCTGCAATTTGCTCTAGGTTGTTTGCAACAGGGGTTTATCGATTATGCGTAGGCGGGCGTCGCGTAGGAAATTGGTGCTTTCTTCGGATCGCTGAAAGTGACCTCCTCGTAACTCGACTCGTCTGCGAGCATGGCGCGCAGCAGTTTATTGTTGAGATCATGGCCCGATTTGTAGGCCCTGAGCTCACCAATCAGACTGTGCCCGAGCAGGTAGGCATCGCCAATGGCGTCCAGAATCTTGTGAATGACAAACTCATTCGAGTAACGCAGCCCATCCTCGTTGAGGATTCGGTAGTCATCCAGCACGATCGCATTATCCATGCTGCCCCCGAGTGTGAGATTTCTTTCACGCAGCGCTTCGACATCGCGCAGGAAACAGAAGGTTCGAGCACGGCTGACTTCTTTCAGGAATGACGTTGCCGAGAAATCAATAACCGCGCGCTGGCTCAGCTTGTTGAAAACCGGGTGATTGAAGTACACCTCGAAATTCACCTTGAAGCCATTGAAGGGAACAAGTTCGGCCCACTTATCGCCATCCTCAACGCGTATCTTCTTCTTGATGCGGATAAATTTCTTCGCCGCGTTTTGTTCCTCAATACCAGCCGACTGCAGCAGGAATACGAATGGTCCTGCACTGCCATCCATAATCGGCACTTCGGACGCGGAGAGATCAACATGCACGTTGTCTATGCCCAAGCCGGCCAATGCCGACATCAGGTGTTCGACCGTCGCCACCTTGACGCCATCCTTAATGAGCGTGGTGCCCAGCATTGTCTCGCCGACCAGCATCGGGTCCGCGGGCACATCGACGGGATGTTCGAGATCCACGCGCCGGAACATGATGCCGGCATTTTCGGCAGCCGGTCGCAAAGTCATGTAGACCTTCTCGCCCGAATGCAGCCCGACGCCGGTTGCGCGAATGGTGGTTTTGAGAGTGCGTTGTCTCAGCATGTCGCGCGCAAGATTACCATAGTGGGCAAAAACTCTACAAGAATTAGACTGTTAGAACACAGGCATTAGATGCTTTTTAGATGTCTGTGTCTGGAGGAAGGGAAGGACCGGCCCGGGATGCCCCGGGCCGGCAAAGCGGAGGAGGTGCCCGCCGGTGAGTGAGTAGCACCGGGGGTCATAGCCCTCTTTTGGATCAGTCAGCCTGGCGTCGAAGGAACGCAGGGATATCCAACAGCTCTTCCTGTAAGCCGCCGTCTCCCAGGCCATCACCGACCGCCCGCTTCCGCTGCACGGTAGGCTTATCCAGGGTGTGGTAGTTCGGCTCCGATTGGGTTTGAGCCTGAGCCTGAGCTTGCGTGCGACGCACGATGCGCATTGGCGATTCGGCATTCGTCGCGTGTTTACCCAGTCCCGTGGCGACGACCGTGACTCGGATCCGGTCTGTCATGTCCGGATCGATAACGGTGCCGACGACGACCGTCGCGTCATCCGAAGCAAATTCCTTAACCGTGTTACCGACTTCCTGGAATTCGCCGATCGACAGATCCATACCTGCTGTAACGTTGACCAGAATGCCGTTGGCGCCGGCAAGATTGATGTCCTCAAGCAGGGGGCTTGATACTGCAGCTTCTGCCGCTTCACGCGCGCGATCTTCGCCCTGCGATACGCCGGTACCCATCATCGCCATGCCCATTTCCGACATAACGGTGCGGACGTCGGCGAAGTCGACGTTGATCAAACCCGGGCGCGTGATGAGTTCGGCGATACCCTGTACAGCACCCTGCAGTACCTGGTTAGCCGACCGGAATGCGTCGAGCAGTGTGGTTTCGCCACCGAGAACGGTAAGCAGTTTTTCGTTCGGAATCGTTATCAGAGAGTCGACGTATTTGCCGAGCTCACCGATACCGTGATCCGCAATCTGCATGCGCTTGCCACCTTCCATCTGGAACGGCTTCGTGACAACGGCAACTGTCAGGATGCCCAGCTCCTTGGCAACCTGCGCGACGATCGGCGCAGCGCCTGTCCCGGTACCACCGCCCATGCCGGCCGTGATAAACAGCATGTCCGCGCCCTCGATAACCTCAAGAATGCGATCACGGTCTTCCATTGCGGCCTGGCGGCCGATGTCCGGATCGGCACCAGCGCCCAGGCCCTTCGTAATATTGCAGCCGATCTGCAACGACGTCCGCACGCGCGACCCTTTGAGGGCCTGCGAATCCGTGTTGGCACAGATGAAATCGACACCCTCGATACCGGCGTCGACCATGTGCGCGACGGCATTACCGCCGCCGCCACCAACCCCGATGACCTTGATAACAGCACTCTGGCTGTGTGTATCCATTAATTCAAACATTGAGTCTTCCTCCGCTTTTCAGCTTTCCCTGTGGGGCACTCACTGATAGCCCCATGATTTACAACAACAAAAAATTCTAAAAATGGCTCTGGAACCACGACTTCATACGATCCCAGACGTCTCCCAGGTTGCCGCTAATCGGTGTGCTACGGCGGTCGCGCCGAGAGAGGCTCTCGTACCCGTACAACAGCAGCCCGACGCCCGTGGCATGAATCGGGTTACGAATGACATCCATTAGGCCGTCGACGTACTGTGGCGAACCGAGCCGAACCGGCATGTGGAATACTTCTTCGGCCAACTCAACGGCGCCTTCCATCTTCGCGCTGCCGCCCGTAATAACGACGCCGGCCGCGATCAGTTCTTCGAACCCGCTGCGGCGCAGTTCATCGCGCACCAGGCCGAAGAGTTCTTCGTAACGCGGCTCGACGATCTCCGCGAGTGTCTGGCGCGCAAGGCGGCGCGGTGGGCGGTCGCCGACACTGGGCACTTCGATCGTCTCGTCGGGATTTGCCAGCTGCGACAGTGCGCAGGCGTACTTGATTTTGATCTCTTCGGCGTACTGGGTCGGCGTGCGCATGGATACAGCGATGTCGTTCGTGACCTGATCGCCAGCAATCGGAATCACTGCGGTGTGTTGAATTGCACCACCCAGGAAAACTGCGATATCAGTTGTGCCACCGCCGATATCGACGATGCAGGATCCGAGCTCCTTCTCATCGTCGGTCAGCACGGCATAACTCGACGCCAGTTGCTCGAGCACAATGTCATCTACTTCAAGACCGCAGCGTTGCACGCACTTGACGATGTTCTGCGCAGCACTTTCGGCACCCGTCACCATGTGGACTTTCGCCTCCAGGCGGACACCGGACATGCCGATCGGTTCTCGGATTCCCTCCTGGCTATCAATCAGGAATTCCTGTGGCAGGATATGAAGGATCTTCTGGTCGGCAGGAATAGCAACAGCGCGAGCCGCGTCGATGACACGGTCGACGTCGGACGAGCTAACCTCGCTGTCGCGAATCGCGACGATGCCGTGCGAGTTCAGACTACGAACGTGACTGCCGGCAATACCGGTATACACAGAATGAATATCGCAGCCGGCCATCAGTTCCGCTTCCTCAACGGCACGCTGAATTGAGTGCACAGTTGACTCAATGTTGACAACGACACCCTTCTTGAGACCGCGGGACGGATGCGAGCCGATACCGACAACTTCAATGTTGCCTTCCTCGTTCACCTCGCCAACGATCGCCACGACTTTCGACGTGCCAATGTCGAGTCCGACAATCATGTTTTTGTCAGGCCGTTTTGACATTCACTCCGTTCCTCTGGATGCGAGCAATTTGCGCCCTTCCTGCTGCGGATCGGCGATCGGTGTCTTCTCACCACCGTTCCAGCCAATCGTAAAACCGTTGCCATAACGCATGTCGACGTAGTCGATATCCGCCGCACGGCCTGTAATGATGTTCGCTACCACGTCGAGAAACAGCTCGGTACGTTCAGGTACGTCCCGTCGACCCAGTCGTATTTCGATACCGTTTGACAGCGTCATTTCCCAAGCGCCACGAGCGTCGACATGTACGCGACGCACGTCGAGACCAACCGGGATCAGCTGCTCACGAACTTCCAGATAGCGCTTCGCAACTTCAGCCGCACTGTCGTCCGGCCCACTCAGTCGCGGGAGTTCCGCGGGAATATGGTGGGCTTCGTCGACGAACAATTCGCCGCGTGTATTCAGGAGGCCGCGCTCTCCCCAGATTGCCGCAGGCACTTGTTCGGTCACCGTAATTGAAATGCGGCTGGGCCAGCGCCGCGCAACGCGCGCCTGATCTATCCACTGCAGCGCAACGATGCGTTTCTGGATGTAGTCGAGATCGGCGCCAATAAAGCCGGCATCGATTTCATCGCTGATCGCTTCCTCTATCTGCAGTGCCGTCACGCGCTGAAACGGCCCGCTGATCTCTATCGACGAGATGGGTCGATCGAGCATTACGAGGGTCAGCTGGTACGTCGCAAGGATGATGCCAGCAGCCACGAACGGCGCCACAATGCGGCCGACTCGAATCTTCGGCATCTTGAAGGTTCTGGCCTTCTTCTGTTTCCGACGTTTGGCTTGTTTACGCGCCATGTTCAGTCTCTCCGTCGAAACTCGTTTCGAGTATGCGCCAGCACAGCGCCTCGAAATCGATGCCATCCTGGTGCGCCGCCATCGGGACCAGGCTGTGACTCGTCATGCCGGGAACCGTGTTGACCTCCAGCACCAGCGGCTGCTTGTCAGGACCGGTCATGAAATCGACGCGCGCCCAACCGGAACATCCCAGCTCATTGACAGCGGCGACAGCTAGCTCGGCATAGAGCGCCTCTTCTGCATCGCTGGCGGCACCAGGGCATATGTACTCGGTCCGGTCGGACTCGTATTTTGCGCGGTAGTCGTAGAACACGCGTGGCGTGACAATGCGGATGCTCGGCAAGGCTTTACCATGCAACACAGCAACCGTGAATTCGTCGCCGTTGATGTAGGTCTCCAACAAGACCGTGTCTCCGTATTGCAGCGCAACCTCGACCGCCTCGTTAAGCTCGCTGCGCTCAAACACTTTGGACATGCCCACACTCGAACCCTGACCGGAGGGCTTGATAATCAGCGGGAACCCAACCTGTTCAGCCGCCACAGACGCTTCGTCCAATGTCCTGACGACGGCATAGTCCGGTGTCGGAATATCGACTGCGCGAAAGAGATGCTTGCTTCGCACCTTGTCCATCGCCAGCGCAGAAGCCATGACGCCACTGCCGGTGTAAGGAACGCCGAGCCACTGCAGCAGTCCCTGCAATGCGCCGTCCTCGCCACCTGGCCCATGCAGTGCGATCCACACACGGTCGAATTCGGCTTCGGCAAGCTCGGTCATGGATTTTTCTGCCGGATCCCATGCGTGCGCGTCGACACCTTTCGACAACAACGCCTTGAGAACCGCAGCACCGGTATTGAGGGATACCTCTCGTTCGCTTGAATGTCCACCGAACATCACGGCAACCCGGCCGAAGTCTGTAGCGTTGGAGACGTTCATGCCGCCACCTCGCCGACGATGCGAACTTCATGCTTGAGCGCGACACCCTGTTCGTCGAGAACCGTTTGCCGAACATGCTCTATCAGTTCCTCAATATCCGTTGCTGATGCTTCATCCCGATTAATGATGAAGTTGGCGTGCTTGGTTGAAACCTCTGCGCCACCAATGCGAAACCCCTTGAGCCCGGCCGCTTCGATCAAACGTGCCGAGAAATCGCCCGGCGGGTTGCGGAACACCGAGCCACAGCTCGGCAAGCCGAGCGGCTGAGTATTCTTGCGGCGGTCGAGCATGGCCTTCATCGATTCCATGCTGGGAACGACGTCGGGGTCGAAGCGGAAGGTCCCTTCGATGAACCATTCATTGGCCGGGCCGATCACGCTACGATAACCAACCGTATATTCGGCTGGGGAGTGCTGGTGAATTTCGCCATTGCGATCGATCGTGCGCACCGACTCAACGCGATCCCATGTTTCACTGCCGTGCGCGCCTGCATTCATAGCCAGGGCGCCACCGACGGTTCCCGGGATTCCCGCGAAAAACTCTGAAGGCCCGAACCCCCAGCGAATGCACTGGCGTGCCAGTTGTGTGCATGGCAAGCCTGCACCGGCGCGTACCAGGTAGTGATCGATACGGTCCAGCTGCCGCAACATCTTCGTGGCTGAAATCACCACGCCTTGCAGCCCACCATCGCGCACCAACAGGTTGCTGCCGACGCCATGCCAGAAGATGGGTGTAGCGTCATCCAGATCGGCCAGGAACGATGACAGATCCTCGATGCTTTCAGGAATAAAGAACGCCTCGGCCGGACCGCCGACGCGCCACGACGTATGGCGACTCATCGGCTCGTTGTAGCGAAGTTCGCCGCGCACGCTGAGATCTTTTGCCAACGCGTTCATGAATGCACCTTCAATGACGGTCCGCTGGCCAGCAGTTCGGGCAATGATTGCGCGTAGGCGCCGATGTCGCCGGCTCCCATGGTCAATACGAGGTCGCCGTCGTTGAGTACGTCTTCAAGTACACCAGCGAGATCGTCAAGACGTTCTACAAATACGGGTTCGACGGCACCGCGCGTGCGCACAGCGCGTGCCATGGAACGCCCGTCCGCACCGGAGATTGTCTCCTCGCCGGCCGCATAGACATCCAGCAAGACGAGGGCATCGGCTTCTGACAGTACGGTCGCAAAATCGTCCATCAGATCCCGCGTACGCGTGTAGCGATGCGGCTGGAACACCAGTACTACGCGACGCTCCGGGTAACCGGCCTTCGCCGCAGCCAGTGTCGCTGCGACCTCGGTCGGGTGATGTCCATAGTCATCGACCAGCAGGACCTTTCCGGCACCTGTTTGAACTTCTCCGAGGCTTTGGAAGCGGCG
>JAIBDF010000067.1 GCA_024679535.1 Chromatiales bacterium | reverse complement strand
GGAGGTTATGGAGCTACTGCGTTCGTTGAACAAGGAAGGCACGACGATCGTGATGGTGACGCATTCACCGTCACACGCTGACTATGCGCACCGGACCGTCAACCTGTTTGACGGCCATATCGTCACCGAAAACACCCGCGCCGCCTAGCGCGCACCACACGCTTTCCAACGGGGAAAACCATGTTTTGGAATAACGTAAAAATTGCCCTGCGAAATCTTCGCAAAAACAAGGTGTTTGCGCTGGTTAACATCTTGGGTCTCGCCCTGGGTCTCACGATCTACGTGTTTGGCGGCTTACTCGTCAAATACGAAAACACTCACGACATGTTCTTTGAGAATGCGGCGAACACCTACACAATCGGCTCAGTTGCCGCGCCTGATTTGAACGTCGGCGTCGAACGGTTCAATGCAACGTTCACGACCGTCGGGCCAATTATCGAGGCAGAACTGCAGGACGTTCAAAAAGTGGCGCGGACCGTGCCCACGGAGTTCCTGTTGTCGGTTGGTGACAAGAGCTTCTATGAAAGCGTCAACTTCTCTGATGCGGCGCTCCTCGATATATTCGATTTCAACTACATCCATGGTGATGCAACGGCGTTACAGGATCCGTCGGGCCTGGTCCTGAATGAATCATCTGCGATCAAGTACTTCGGCCACACGGATGTAATTAACGAAACCATAACGTTCGACAACGAATTCGATTTTCATGTTACGGGTGTGATTGCGGATGTGCCCCTTAATTCACACTTTTCGTCATCGGTAATTGGAGAATCGGGGCTCAATTTCATTGCCCCGATCAGCGGACTCAACCGCATGCGCGACTGGGATCTGGCGGGCAACTGGAACAACCTCTCGATTGGCAACCTGACTTACGTGCTGCTGCCCGAGACACTCGGTGAGGAGTGGCTCGCTACGCAGGTCGAAGGGATTTTTGATCGGTTGGTTCCGGATGAGCAAAAGCAGGTCCTGTCGGCACTGACAGTCACACCGCTGCAACGTGCCAACCTGGCCGTCTGGGACATGATTGGCATGCCGGTGATCGCGGTCGTGTCCTTACTCAGTTTCCTGGTCCTGATAGTGGCCTGCGTCAACTACACCAATCTGGCGACCGCCCAGTCGCTGGGTCGGAGCCGCGAAGTGGGCATGCGCAAAACGATGGGCGCCAGCCAGTTGCAGCTTCTCGCCCAGTTCCTCATTGAGAGTCTGGTTATCGCATCACTGGCCATGATTGTCGCGATTGCGGCGCTGGAACTCATGATTCCGCTGTTCAACAACCTCGCCAACAAGAGTCTTACACTCGACTATGTGAAAACCTTGCCCTGGCTGGTCCTTACAACCGTGCTGGTGGGTCTGATCGCGGGCATGTACCCGGCGTGGCTGATTACGCGTACGAACCCTATCGATGCGCTGCGGGATCTGGCAAGGAAAGGCAAGAGAGGCGCCCGCATGCGCTCGATTATGATTGGCGGACAATTTGCGATCTCGGCATTTATGCTGTCGGTCGTGTCGATCGTCTTTATGCAGAACGAGAAAGTCAAAGAATCCAGCTACATCTTCCCTCGTTCCGAGATCTATACGATGGATCGCCTGTTCGTTGAAGGCATTCGGGACAGGCTCGATACACTGAAGTATGAGTTGGAGGCGATTCCAAATGTTGCCACGGTTTCATACTCCTCGCAGGTTCCGTATGAACAGAATAACTCGCAGCGAAGTGTGTCGCTGCAGCCAGGAGACGAGAGCGGGCAGGTGAATCTGCATACCATGGACATGTCGCCTGATTTTCTGCGGACGTACGACATTCCGTTACTGGAGGGCCGGCAGCTCGATCGGAACATGGCGCAGGATCTCTTCAAGGAAGATGCAGAATCACTGAACGTTATAATTAATGAGCTGGCGGTGGAATCCCTGCAGTTTGGAACGCCTGCCGATGCCATCAATCAGCGCTTCTATCGTCTGGACGACGACGGCAATGCAACGGAGTATATCGTTGTCGGCGTCGTTCCAACGCAGAATATCGTTGGCCTGTTTAACGAGGTCAAACCGTGGATGTTTACCTACGATCCGGAATCCGTACGCATTGGTTCAATTCGAATCACGGGTGGCAATATCATGGACACCGTCGAGGAGATTGAGGCTGCGTGGAAACGCGTGGTTCCGGAGTATCCACTCCAGGGACAATTCCTCGATGGGGTGTTTGACGACGTCTACAACATCCTCAAGTACATGAACATGGCGCTGGCAGGTTTCGCATTTGTCGCGCTGGCGCTGGCCTCGGTTGGCCTGTTCGGCCTCGCTGCATTCATGGCCGCGCAGCGTACCAAGGAAATCGGAATGCGCAAGGTGTTAGGCGCGAGTACAGCGCAGATAGCACGTCTCCTGGTGTGGCAGTTCTCGACGCCGGTCCTGTGGGCTCTCGCTGTCGCGCTGCCAGCCGCCTATTTTGCGTCGATCCAGTACCTGAACTTTTTCGCAGAACGTATTGAGTCACCGGTGCTGGTACTCATTGTCGCCGGGGCACTGGCCGTGACACTGGCTTGGAGCACGGTGGCCGGGCATGCGATCCGCATTGCGCGCTCGAACCCGATCATGGCGCTGCGCTACGAGTAATGCCTGCTGAGAAAGAGAACTTCGACTCGCCGGTTTTTTGACCGGCGGGATCGAAGCGTCTCTCGGTGAGGCGCCAGTTGCCGCTCGTATCCGCCATCACGACAGTTGTGCAACGCGTGCCGTAATCCGGCATGACAATGAATGGCGCAGTAATCGCATGTGCTTTTTCGAACTTGAGCTGGTCAGTCTTGACCTCTGACACGGGGGCCTTTGTACGGTCATCCATCAGGCGCATCAGAGTTGATTCGTTGGCGGCATTGGACTCGAGTAAATTCTGCAGCTTTTCCTTGCTGCTTTCGACTTTGTGCCAGGGCCCATCGAGCAGTGCATTGCTCAGACCGTAGGTACCGCAGCCGAGTCGGCGCGTGCCCGCTTCGCGGTTTGATAAGTAGGCGACATCGTTGCGCGTTCCTACGATCAGGTTAAAGCCGGCGTACCGGTCTTCCTCAATCGTCGTCAGGTAGTCCTCCGGCGATAATTTGCCGTCGAGGAATCCGGTTACGAGATGGCCGCGTGATCTATGGCCCGGTTTCGATGGCATCGCGTCGCGATAGTTGGTGACCGTGGCGAAACGACCGTCTCGATGTAATGCCAGCCAGGTGCCACCGGCCTGCAGATCGCGGCCCCCGACAACGTCCGGTTTGTCCGGCCACCAATGTGCTTCTCTTGTAGGCCGCGCATGAAACTCGTCACGATTGGCGGCGAGGATAAGAGGATAGTCGGGGTGTTGGCCAACACTGAGCGCAATAAGACACATTGTCAGTCGCCGTGGAGGTAGTAATCGACAAGCCGTCTTGCTATCGAGATTCTGAACGGCAGCCCAACATTTCCCGATTTAAGTTGATCGCGTGTGAACCACTGCGCGTCTTCGAGCTCGCCATCATTGAGGTTGATATCGTCCGTCGTGGCTTCAGCCACGAAGCCGAGCATGAGAGCCGATGGGAATGGCCAGGGTTGCGAGCTGTGGTAGCGCACCGCGCCCACGCGGATGTTGGTCTCTTCAAAGACCTCGCGGCGCACGGCATCTTCGAGACTTTCGCCTGGCTCCACGAATCCTGCGATTGTGGAGTAGCGTCCTTCCGGCCAGCCCGCCTGACGGCCCAGCAGGCAACGATCGCCGTCCGCGACGAGTACGATGATTGCCGGATCTGTGCGCGGAAATATCTGCTGGTCGCAGTCCGGATTACAGCAACGCCGGATATTGCCCCCGGCCTCGGGTTGCGACGCCGAACCGCATTTACCGCAGTACAGCGTCGCGCCATGCCAGAGCACGATGGCTCGAGCATGGGCGGCGAGGTTGGCCTCGTCGGGGGGCAACACCGTCCCGAGGAAGCGCAGGTCCTTGAACTCACCGAGTTCCGCGAACGGCGGGTGTAAATCACTGTTGATCGATACGGCAAAGGCCGGCTGATTGCGGAACAGTCCGAGAAATATGACGTTCTGTTCATCGATGAACGGGTCGATCTGCGTCCGTTCAAGCAGCACGGCACCGGGAGGATCACCGCCTACCAGGCAGCGATCGCCCCACACTGGCACGAAGCGCGTGGCACTCGCCGACATCGCTTCGGCCAGCCAGTCAGAGTCCTTGCGGCGCTCACCGCTACGGTCGACAAAGGCGCCTGCAAAGACGTTGTGGTCTTCCATAATGGCGGCTGTCAGCCCGGAAGGGCTTAAATCATTGCTTCGCCAGAAGGTCGCGAATTTCTGTCAGCAGGGTCTCTTCCGCCGATGGTTTGGGAGGCGCTGCGGGCTTTGCTTCTTCCTTCTTCTTCATCGAGTTGATGCCCTTGATCAACATGAAGACAGCGAGAGCCACAATCACGAAATTGATCACGGTGTCGATGAAAACGCCATAGTTAAGCGTCGCGGCTCCTTCGCCTTCGCCGAGTGCAACGGCGAGATCGCTGAAACTCACGCTGCCCATAATCATGCCGATGGGCGGCATGATGACGTCGGACACCAGTGACGAAACAATTTTCCCAAAAGCTGCGCCGATAATGATACCGACGGCCATATCAACGACGTTGCCGCGCATAGCGAATTCTTTGAATTCTTTTAACATTTGGTCTGACTCCCTTAAGGTTTGATTCTTATTCTCGCGCGTGCGAGGCGCACGCCGTGAGTGTACCGGAAGTTGTACTGATCTCGCAGTTAGGGCAGATCCTGCCGTCGAGCGCATAGGCATCCTGAACGTAGCGCGCGTCGCACCGGGCGCACACGGCCAGGTACAACTCGTCGTTGTAGCCGATACAGTGCAACAGGTTCCATGCCCACTCGAAGTTCAGTTTCGCATCGTCGTGGAGCAGCAGGTAGGTTTCGTACGCGCGACACAGGCGGTGCCCGAACTCGACGTCGGGCCGCGGCCAGCGGGGGTGGACGCGGTTATTCTTGTCGATCCGCACCAACAACCCGGCGCAGAAGAGTGCAACGAGGGTGGTGGCCTGCAACTGATTCCGCGGGTTCTTTACGAAGCGCTGCACCTGGCGAGGCGACTTACCCCGCCGCCGCTTGATTTCAGCCCGCCCGCTGTTGCGAAAATAAGTGGAATACAACTTGCGAATCCGGTCGTCGGAAAGGCCCGTGCATTCGCGGATGGTGCGCGTCCGGGCTTCATGCCGAATCATCCTGAGGGCCAGTTCAAACTGGCTGCGTTCCCCTGCGTAGCGATCGTCGGTTAGTCTCATTTTTTGCTCTTTATGATAGAAAAAGACCATATGTGGTATTAATATACCCTATATCATCCATAGATGGTCCAACAAGCAAATATATAGAAAATCATAATATCGACGAAAAAGGGGCCGAATCCGCGCATAAAGGGGGAAATATGGAATACGAAGGGCTGACACAGGAACACCTGACAAACGTTCGCGCATTGAACCGTGCATGGCTCAGGTTGCGTCCATGGGATTCGAAGGGGCCGCCACGCTTTTCGGACACACGGCTTGAGCGACTCGCCTCGGCACCGTTCCTGCTGTTCTCATTTCGGGAGCACGACGACCAGTGGTGGCGGTTGCTGCTTGACGGCGGCCCGCAACAGGACCTTCTCGAAGAGCGCCCGATCATGTCGATCGACCTCATCGCCCTGCAATTGGCCGGGCTGGCATTTCTCTCGGAGCTCGCACGGCGCAATCCCTATGTCGCCCGTCTTATCAGCGGCGCGCCTCTGTCCTGGTGTGAACAGATCGCGTCGGGGGCGCTGGTGGACATGCTGGATTGCGGCGCGCGCTGTCTGTTAATCGAGTCACGCTTCGATGATGCGTCGGCACTGCACAAGCGATTGTGGCGCTGCGGGGGCGGTGCCCCGCAGGAAATGCGCGTTTTCGCACAGACCGGTGCGCTGCAGGCGATGCTGACGAGCAGAGAGCTCGTACCCTACCGGCGCATGCCTGCAGCAGCCTGCCGGATGCCGCAGCCAGCGCAGCAGGTGGGCGGCGAGGTGTGATCGGCGTCGGCACGCGGTTACAATACGCCGCCTCATGAATGCCCTGACAATAAGAAACCTCACGAAGACCTACTCAAACGGTAACCAGGCCCTCAAGGGCATAGACCTGACCGTTGAAGCCGGCGAGTTTTATGCCCTGCTCGGGCCGAATGGCGCCGGCAAGACAACGGCTATCGGCATCATCAGCTCGCTGGTCAACAAATCCGGCGGCGAGGTGGAAATCTTCGGCCATAACGTCGATAAGGAACTCGAAGCGGCCAAAGCCTGCCTCGGAGTCGTGCCCCAGGAGATCAACCTGAATCTTTGGGAGACGGTCGGTAACACGATGATCCATCAGGCCGGTTACTATGGGCTGAGCGGCAAACTTCGCAAAGAGCGCGTGGAAAAATACCTGCGCGCATTGCGTCTCTGGGATCGTCACGATGATATCGCGCGGAGCCTGTCGGGCGGCATGAAGCGCCGCCTCATGATCGCACGCGCCCTGGTTCACGAACCGAGGCTCCTCATACTCGACGAGCCGACGGCGGGCGTGGATATCGAGATCCGTCGCTCGATGTGGGATTTCCTGCAGGAGATTAATGAGGCAGGAACGACCATCATCCTGACGACGCACTACCTTGAGGAGGCGGAGTCGCTGTGCCGGCGTATTGCGATCATCGACGAGGGCGCGATCATTGAAGATGCGTCGATGAGCTCGGTGCTGCGCAAGCTTCAGCGTGAGGTATTTGTGCTGAGCCTGGCAGAGCCATTGTCCGCTGCACCAGCGCTACAGGGTTTCGAGACACGCCTTCGCGAGGACGCGGACCTGGAAGTTGAGAAGGGGCAGGAAACCGATCTCAACGACCTGTTTGGGCAGCTAAGTGCAAAAGGAATTCGAGTTATCAGCCTGCGCAACAAGGCCAACCGCCTGGAAGAGATGTTCATGCATCTCGTTGAGAATAAGGGCGCGGAGATATGAATCTCGCACTGAATATCGTTGCCGTGAAAACCATCATCCGCAAGGAGATTGTGCGGGTACTGCGAATCTGGGTACAGACCATCGTGCCGCCCGCCATCACGATGACGCTGTACTTCATCATCTTCGGCAATCTGATTGGCCGGCGCATTGGTGTTATGGACGGTTTTGACTACATGCAGTACATCGCGCCGGGCCTGATCATGATGTCGGTTATCACGAACTCCTACGGCAACGTGGTGTCATCGTTTTTTGGTGCCAAGTTTGGGCGCCATATCGAGGAGATGCTCGTTGCGCCGATGTCCTATGCAACCATTATTATCGGTCATGTGGCCGGCGGCGTTCTGCGTGGCCTGATGGTCGGCTCGCTGGTGACGATCGTCGCACTGTTCTTCACTGACCTGCAGGTGGCACATCCGTTTGTCATGATTTCGGTTGTGCTGCTGTCGTCGATTGTATTCTCGCTGGCGGGCTTTATTAACGCCGTCTTCGCGAAGAAGTTTGACGATATCTCGATTGTTCCGACATTCGTATTGACACCTTTGACCTATCTGGGCGGCGTTTTCTACTCGATCTCGATGTTGCCCGAGTTCTGGCAGAACGTCTCGAAAGCCAACCCGATTCTCTACATGGTCAACGCATTCCGCTACGGCATCCTCGGTACGTCTGATATCAGTATCGGATATGCCTACACAATACTGCTCATCTTCGTCGTGGTGCTGTTTTCCGGCTGCATGTTCCTGATGCAGCGTGGCATCGGTATTCGCGAATAAGCATGTGCGGTCGGTTCGCATTCTATTCGCCCAGCGAAGCCGCAGCGGCACTATTTGGCGTGTCCGTCTCAGTCGAGGTGCAGCCGCGGTACAATATCGCGCCGACCCAGTTTATTGCAGCGATCCGCGACGGCGAGAACAGTGAACGTGAACTTGTCATGCTGCGCTGGGGCCTCGTGCCCTTCTGGGCCAAAGATCCGTCGATAGGCAATAAAATGATTAATGCGCGCGCCGAGACGGTTGCGGAGAAACCGGCGTACCGGGCCGCCTACCGGCATCGTCGCTGCATTGTTCTGGCGGATGGGTTCTACGAGTGGCGTAGAGAGGTTGATGTCAAAACCCCCCACTTCATTTCGCTGGCAAGTGGCGAGCCATTCGCGCTGGCAGGCTTGTGGGAGAACTGGACCGACAAGAAAAGTGGTGAGTCCCTGCAGACCACGACACTGATCACGACGGCAGCGAACGACTTCATGACGCCGTTACATCATCGTATGCCGGTCATTCTTGAAGCCGGTACGGCCGGCGAATGGCTCGCCGGCTCCGCAGATCTGCTGGATAACGTCGCGGCGATTACGCCTGCATTGCAGGCGTGGCCCGTAGATCGGCGCGTTAACAACGCGCGCAACGAGGGTGAAGAACTAGTTGGCGCTGTCGGCGATATCCTGCGCTGAGATCCAGGGCTTCACCGCGACGAGCAGGGTGCCCGGGCCGCCATGCACACCGATGGCAGGACTCACGCCGCTAATCCGCGATTTGCGAATGTCCGGCAGCAGGTTGTGAAGATGCCGCTCCAGTGCCGCCGCGTCCTCGGCACAGATTGCGTGACCGACACCAATTTCGACAGGACCGGGCGGAGCTCGACGCGCCACGTGACGGGCGAATCTTTCAATCGAGTTGCCGCGGCCGAAGAGGAAACTACTCAGTCCGAGTTTGCCCTCGTCCGTCGTATAAATGATCGGCGTTAGTCGCAGCATGTGGGCCACGGTCTTGACCCAGGCAGGCAGGCGTCCGCCGCGTACCGCGTATCGCAGGTCTTTCAGAATAATGTAGCTGGTTGTCTGTGTTGCCTGGGCTTCAACAGCGGCGATAGTACGCTCGACGTCGAGACCAGCCTCCGCGCATTCGGCCGCAAGAACCGCAAGCTGGCCCTGCCCCATCGATCCGTTGCGAGAGTCGATGACATGGACGTTGCCGCGAGCATTCGTGCGTGATGCGGCAAGACAAGCGGCGTCGTAAGTGCCGCTCGCGCCACTCATCACGTTGATCGAAATGACGTCGTCAAAATGGCTCGCAAGAAACTGGAACTGGCGTCGAAAATCTCCGGGTGAGGGTTGTGACGTTGACGGGTGGTGCGGGTTGCTCTCGAGCTCGCTGTAAAACTCATCGATCGTGATGCCGACCTTGTCAAGATAACCGTGTTCTCCAAACTGGATGCGACAGGGGACCATATGGATATCATGGCTCTCCATATCTTCGTCCGTGATATCCGCCGCCGAGTCCACGATCACGGCGAAACCCTGCTTGTCGCCGTGCGTCGCATGTTGCTGCCGATGCATGTCATCGGCCTTCTGAGCGCTGACCTCGCCGTATTCCCGAGCCAGATCGAATACGGCCTCAGGTTCATCGACATGAATGTGAATTTTTGCCTTGCGCTTGGTCCCTGCGAGCACCAGTGAGTCGCCCAGTTCGGCTAGCGCTTCACGCAGCTTGCGCCGGTTTATGTCGGTGCCCGTCACGATGCACTCCGTGCAGAAACGGAATTGCGAATCGTTATCCGCCTCGAGAAAGTTCAGTGCGGGTTCCAGCTCATGGGCGAAGGACGTGTCAGGCAGGGGCGCGATCGTGCCGTCCTGCAAATAACCTGCGATGCCGGCAACGAGTTCGGTAAATCCTTTAGCGCCCGCATCGACGACGCCCGCCTTGCGCAGCACCTCCAGTTGGTTGGGTGTGTTGGCGAGTGCGGCTTCGACGCGCTCCAGTGCCGTGCTCATGACCGCCGGAAATTCACCTTCGCGAACGTTGCTTACCTGGTGCGCAATGCTCTGGGAAAATGCGGCAATGACCGAAAGAACCGTGCCTTCGCGCGGCTCCGACAGGGCGTCGTGCGCATAATCGTTGCCCATGCTGACGGCTTTGCCAAATGTGTAGGTGGTGAAACGTGTGATTTCACCCGCCGAGTCGCTCATGCCCTGGAAGAACTGGGCGACGATTGCGCCGGAATTGCCGCGTGCGCCATCGAGTAAGGCATCGGCAACGGCGGCGAGCATTGTACCAAGGTGCATCTCTCCGGGGTTGCTCAGCGGACCGAGTGCGGACCCCAGCGTCAGGCTCAGGTTTGTTCCGGTGTCGCTGTCAGCGACCGGGAAGACATTGATGCGGTTGAGGAGTTCCTGTTTGGCGAGGACCCGGTGGATTCCGGACGTCAGCGCTGCTGCCAGCGCGTTGCCGTCCATATGTTTCGAAACTTCGGATGACAAGCGTTGGACGTCCTATTCGCGTGGTAGCAGGAAGGTTATGCCATTCTGGTCGAGAACCACACCGTCGCGGGTTATTTCCCTGACCCGCGGGCCTTCAGCCAGTCGCGATCCTTCCATGTGCTTATTCATATTGATAAAGACGAAGCGGTCCTCTTGCACCTCGCTATAGACATGAACATCGACGTGCAATTCGGGCAGTACGATTGTGCCGTTGGCGACTAACTCGTGGATGGTTGGCAGGAAATTCGAACTGACAGCTGCCGGGGGGGCGCTGGCCACAGAAGCCTGTGATACTTCCGGCATCGCTTGGGTAGCGATTGGGCGCGGTTCTTCGCGTGGCGGGGCGTTTTCCCTTGCAGCGGCAACCTGGCTGGCAAACTCGTCTTTTGCGACGGGCGCGGCCTCGATTGCCTGGGCGGGTGGCGCCGTCGTGGCGACTGCAGGTTGCGCGTCAGGGCGCAGCAGCAGGCCGAGCAACACAACCACATTTATGGCGAGCAGCAGTCCCAGCCCCCATAACCACCGCGGCGGCTTTTCGCGACTATTGCTCGTCGGAACACCCGTGAACTCGGCTGAGCCCTTCTGCTGGCGATCCGTTTCCGACTTTCTCAAGGCATCGAGTATGAATGACATCGCTTATTCCTGTGCCAGCCGCGGAGTAGATAGTCGCGGCGTTCCTTCTACCGCGAGCAGCGAATTGATGATGATCTGGGTTTGTTGACCGGCCAGTCCGTCGACATCGAGCCGGTGTTCGCGCTGAAAGAGGCGCACAAGATCTTCGAGTTCGGCATCAAATAATTCCGAATTGGGGTCTGCACTCGCATAGCGTGCGTCGATTGTCGCCAGGCTGTTTCGTAGCCACGCAACATCGGCGCCCTGGGAGCCGCGGCCCAGCGATATCGCTGCGCCGGTTGGTGGACGCCAGAGCAGCATGAAATTACCAAACCAGACCCTGGTGATTTCAGCCACCGGGTGACTCACACGGACGCCGCCGATCGAAAGCTCGGCGCTGTCACCAAAGATCGCTGTGAGAACGACCGAGTGACTGGCGCCATTCTTGTCGACAAGGGTCAGCATGGCTGGGCGGTCCATTTGTTGCAGCCCTGCCCAGGAACTGCGCTGGTAGAGGCAGGTTAGCCCTGCGTCGCCCGCCTGCGCGCAGCCGCTACGTCCGCCGGTGCGATATTCGAGGCCCCAGGTTTCGAACAGCGCGGCCAGGGCGTAATCCGCGTTTGTCAGATCAGCCGCCAGCTGCAGCTGTTCGTCGAGAGTGGGGCCGGGCTCCGGCTCTTCGGGCGGTGGGGTCTGGGCATTGGATGCCACAACCGGTTCGAGTAACGGCTCCGGTTCGGTGGCAGGGAGCTCTTGCGCAATCGTTGCGGCGACAATTTCCGGTGACGCGATACGGTCATCCTGTAACACCGACCAGACGCCTGCAGCGATGATCGCTATCCCGACGAGACCGGCCGCTATGGCGCTGCGCCGTATCCAGGGCGAGTACTCAAGCTGACCTTTGACTTCCGCCGCAGCCTGCCGGATAAGACGCGCGTTAATGCGCCTTGATTCCTGAGCATAGCCGCCCAGCAATGCCCGGTCGCAGATAACGTTGATCAGACGCGGGACCCCCTGAGACAGGCGGAAAATTTCGCGCTTGGCGCCGGCGTCAAATACCTCGCCCAGCGAACCGGCCACCTTGAGCCGGTGTTCGATGTAGCTTGACGATTCTTCACGTGACAGCGGCTCGAGGTGATAGCGTCCCGTGATGCGCTGCGCGAGCTGGCGCAGGTCGTTGCGGGCGAGCAGGTCACGGAGTTCTTCCTGGCCAATCAGGATTATCTGCAACAGTTTCTGTTTGGCTGTTTCGAGGTTGGTGAGCAGGCGTACCTGTTCCAGCACGGCCGGCGTCAGGTTTTGAGCCTCGTCTACAACCAGTATGGTCCGTCGGCCTTCTGCGTGCGCCTTAAGCAGGTGTTGATTGAGTGCGTCGGTCAGCGCCTTGGCGCTTCCCCTGTTGTGCGGTACTTCAATATGCAGTTCCTCGCAGATCGTAGCGAGAAACTCAATTACGGATAGCTGTGGGTTCAGGACTACAGCGACATCCGCATTGTCCGGCATGCGATTGAGTAGCAAGGAGCGGACCAGCGTCGTCTTGCCGGTTCCGACTTCGCCCGTGAGCTGGATGAACCCGCCACTTTCGGTAACGCCATAGACGAGATGCGCGAGGGCCTCCCCGTGCCGCTCGCTCAGGAACAGGTAACGCGGGTCAGGCGTTATCGAAAACGGTTTGTCGTTTAGTCCGAAAAAGCTGGTGTACATGGTTCCTTGCCGGAAGCCAGGCGAACTCAGGATTCTACCCTAGAAGCGATCTCATAATCAGTGTTGGTCGAGTGTCCGCGCGCGGGTGAGAACATCCTTGCCGAACCGATCCCGGATTTCGTCTACAGTCTTGTCCACGACTGTCTCGGTTTCGCCGGCTGTAAACAGGTCGGGCTGTGCGGCCGGTGCGAGGTCGCTGCCACCCACACCGAGCAGCCGGATCTTCGCATCCGGGTTGCGACCAAGCCAGACGCCGAGCAGGTCACAGGCGATAGCAAAGATCTGATCGGTACCGTTGGCGGGCGGCCGAACCCTGCGCTGCCGCGTGTAGGTCTTGAAGTCTGACTGGCGAATCTTGATATGCACCGTATTTGCAGCGAGTCCAGCTTTCCGTAAGCGTGTCGCCGTTCGTTCTGTCAGCCGCAGGAGCTCGCGCTCCATCTCTTCGCGGGCGGCGAGATCGGTATCGTAGGTTTCTTCTGCGCTGATCGATTTTTCAGTACGAGACGGCACAACGGAGCGCTCATCGATACCGGCTGCACGGGCGCGCGTCTTCTGGGTGTAACGGCCGAAGACGGGTTCGAGAACCCGGTCGTCGGCCAGCCGCAGGTCGCGCACCGTGCTGATCGCCGTGCCTGAAAGTCGTTTCAGTGTCTCGCGACCAATTCCCGGGATGACCGATATCGACAGAGGATCGAGTTTCGTCCCGTAGTCGGCCGGCAGGATCACCGTGAGTCCGTCGGGCTTGTCGAGATCAGACGCGATTTTCGCGACAAGCTTGTTCTGCGCGACACCAACGGACGCGGTAAGCCGCGTTTCCTCGAGGATCTTCAGCTTGATCGCCTTCGCTATTTCGACGGGTGCGCCGAACAGGGCCATGCTCGCTGTCACATCGAGAAACGCCTCGTCGAGCGAAAGACCTTCGACCAGTGGCGTGAAGCGGCGAAACACCTTGAAGATCTGCTTCGATACGGCCTGATAATGGGCCATGCGTGGCTGTACCCGCAGCAGATCAGGGCATCGCCGATATGCGTCGCGCATTGGCATGGCTGAGCGAATGCCGAACTTCCTGGCTTCGTAGCTGGCCGCGGCGACGACGCCGCGGTTGGTACTACCACCAACGACCAGAGGCTTGTTGCGCAGTGCCGGGTTGTCACGTTGTTCGACTGACGCGTAGAAAGCGTCCATATCAACATGCAGGATACTGCGCGCTGACGATGCCATGATTTATTGCCCGCGTTCTACGATATACCGCGCCAGCCATTTGAGCAGGGCGGCAGCATCGCCAAAGGGTGCCAGATGGGTCATGGCACTTTGCAGTAATTCGTCGCAACGCTTGCGCGATTCGTCGACACCGAACAATGCAGGGTAGGTCGCCTTGCCCAGCTTCTCGTCCGATCCCGACGGTTTGCCGATCACGTGCGTCTCACCCTCAACGTCGAGAACGTCGTCCTTGATCTGGAAGGCAATGCCGATGTCCTTTCCAAAATCGTCGAGCGCAGCGGCACTCGCCGCATCGAGGTTCTCGCTCAACAGGCATGCCGACACGATCGACGCATGAATCAACGCGCCGGTCTTCAGCGCATACATGTGTTCGAGCTCTCCAGCCGTCAGCGTTTTGCCTTCGGCCGCGAGGTCGATCGACTGACCACCGGTCATGCCGATCGAGCCACAGGCATCGGCGATCAATCGAACGAGCGCCGTTGTTGCCGTAGCTGGCGTGTGTTCGATGCGGGCAAGCACGGAAAAGGCGAGCGGTTGCAGCGCGTCGGCGGCGAGAATGGCCGTTGCCTCGTCGTACTGGATATGGACCGTTGGTTTACCGCGGCGCAGGTCATCATCATCCATCGCCGGCAGATCGTCGTGCACCAGTGAAAATGCATGGATCAGTTCGATGGCGACTGCCGGCCCGTCGAGGCGTTCGGGGTCGACACCCAGGCATTCGCCAGTTGCGTAGGCCAGGAGCGGCCGCACCCGTTTGCCACCGTTAAACACGGCGTAGCGCATGGCATCGTGCAGGCGTTCAGGTGCGAGCGCAGCGTGCGGCAGCGCCTCATCGAGTCGGGCGTCCACGCGCTGCTGATAGCTCTTCACGCGGTCTATGAACTGCTGGGTCAACGTGCTGGTTCCTGCATCTTCGAGCCGTGTAGCCTACACCGAAACGAGTCGCTGTGCGCGCGCCTCGCTGGGCTATAATTCGCGTCCTTTGTGAACAGATTGAAGGACCATTCAGGCATGCAGGGAACGGCGATCGCACAGCCAAATATCGCGCTCATCAAGTATTGGGGCAAGCGTGATGTCGCGCGCAACCTGCCTGCGGTGGGTTCCATTTCGATCACCCTGCGTGAGTTGTTTACTCGCATGCACGTCGAATTTGATCATTCCCTTCCAGCGGATGCGCTGCAGGTCAATGGTGCAGCCGACGACAAAATGTTGCCGCGTATTGTGGACTGCCTGGACCGGGTTGTCGGCGCCGATCGACCATGCGCGCGCATCGCAAGTACCTGCAATTTTCCGATCGCGGCTGGGCTTGCCTCTTCGGCTTCCGCGTTCGCGGCAGTCACCGTCGCAGCGGCGCGGGCGGCGGGGCGTGTGCTCGACGTCGATACGCTCGCGACCCTTGCGGGACGAGCCTCGGGGTCAGCAGCGCGCTCTCTGTTCGGCGGGTTCGTAGAGTTACAAAACCTCGAAGATGATATTCGCTGTCGAACGATTGCGCGGGCAGATGATTGGCCGCTTTCTGTCGTCGTTGCGATCACCGAAAAAGGACCAAAAGCCGTGGGTTCCACCGAGGCCATGGAAATCAGTCGGCAGACGTCGCCTTTCTATTCAAGCTGGGTGGAACAGCAGGCTCACGATCTCGAGACAGCGCGCACGGCAATCGCGGCACGGGATTTCGAACAACTCGCGGCAATTGCCGAACACAATTGTTTGAAAATGCACTCCATAATGTGGGCGGCACGGCCGCCGATGGTGTACTGGAATGCAGCGACCATGCGCTGTCTGCAAACGGTCCGGCAACTGCAGGGGCAGGGCATTGGCGTGTTTTTTACCATTGATGCAGGACCGCAGGTGAAAGCGGTTTGCCTGCCTGAGCATGTCGATGACGTCGAAGCGGCTCTGCGCGCAACCGCAGGAGTTACCGGCATCATGACGACGGGACTTGGTGGGGGTGCGAGGCTGGAGGATAGCTCGTGACCGTCGTGGCAAGCGCGCCGGGGAAGATCGTGTTATCGGGCGAATATGCGGTGCTCTTTGGCGCACCGGCTGTCTGCATGGCCGTTAAGCGGCGAGCGATCGCGACAGTGGCAGATAGCGTCGACGGCGAGTGCCACGTGACGACGCCCGGTTTTACCGGTGAAGACTCATTTGGCGTCGTCGATGCCGTCTATGGAGATTCCCGCCCTGCCAGGAATATCGATCTCGATTCCCGGGCTTTCTCAAAAGACGACCGAAAGCTGGGCATTGGCTCCAGCGCCGCGCTGACGGTCGCGTTAGCGGCTGCCCGCCGTCGTTCCGTGGATGTGTTTACGGCGGCGCGGGACGCCCACGCCGTGCTGCAGGGTGGAGCGGGCAGCGGGATTGATGTAGCGGCGGCGGTGCACGGCGGGCTCATCGAATACAAAATGTCGTCGCGGACCGTGCGCAGACTGTCCTGGCCGGACGGCTTGCGAATGCGGGTTCTCTGGACAGGCGTGCCGGCGAGCACGGGCTTGAAGCTGGAGAAACTTGCGACACAGTCAGCACGGCCGTCGCGGTCTGCCCTGGAGGTGGCTGCCGCTCGAATGGCAGATGCGTGGCGCAGCGGCGACGCGGACAGGATCCTTTCCGAGTACAGAGCTTATATAGGCGCGCTGCGGCAGTTCAGTGTTGACCACGACCTCGGCATATTCGATGCTGGCCATGAGGAACTGACGGACGCAGCGATGGTGAGCAACCTCGTCTACAAACCAGCGGGTGCCGGCGGCGGCGACATCGGCGTACTTTTCGGTCGCGATGAGACGGAGCTCGATGCGTTCGTGGCCAGACACACTGAGCGTATTCATGGCGTCATATCCTGCGGCCTGGATCCGGACGGCGTGCGCCTGGAGCGCGTATGAACGACTCCCGTATCGCTGGCTTCTATCGGCTGCGCATTCCTGATCGCATTGCGAAACTCGAGGAACTGGGTTATCTGTCGGCCGCCAATGCGGCGCGCCTGCGTGATGGCCGCCACGTACTGGCATCCGCGGCAGCCGATCGCATGGTTGAAAACGTGGTGGGTGTATTCGGCCTGCCGTTTGCAATTGCCCCGAACTTCGTCGTCAATGGCCGCGAACATGTCGTACCTCTTGTGGTTGAGGAGCCTTCCATTGTTGCCGGATTGAGCAGTGCAGCGGCAGTCGCGCGCCCTGCCGGTGGCTTTGAGGTGGAGAACGAAAGTTCGTTGCTCATCGGCCAGGTGCACGTGACGGGAGTGCGCGATCCCGACCAGGCCATCGCAGCGATCGGCAACGCGAAGGTCGGACTGCTTGATGCGGCCAACGCAATACACCCGCGACTGACAGAGCGTGGAGGAGGTGTACGCGATGTCGAAGTGCGCCTCTTTGCGCTGCCCGATGGCAAACCATTGATCGCCGTGCACCTGCTGGTCGACACCTGCGACGCCATGGGCGCCAATCTGGTCAATACAATTTGCGAAGCGGTCGCGCCGGACATTGCCGCGCTGTGCAAGGGAAAGGTTGCTCTTCGAATATTGTCGAACATGGCGGACCGTTCGCTGTTCACCGCGCGCGTGCGGTATTCATTACCAAACGACGTACGTGACGCTATCGTGACGGCAAACGATATCGCGACGGTTGACCCTTACCGGGCAACGACCCACAACAAGGGCATCATGAACGGCGTTGATGCACTCGCGATTGCGACAGGCAACGACTGGCGGGCTATCGAAGCGGGTGCGCACGCCTACGCCGCGGCGACGGGCAGGTACCAGTCATTGACCCGCTGGAGCGTTGCCGAAAATGGCGATCTTGTGGGCGAACTCAAGATGCCGCTCAAGGTTGGGACCGTCGGCGGCACGCTGGCGAACAATCCGGCTGCTCGCCTGGGGCTGGCTCTGGCCGGTACGGATAATGCACGTGAGCTTGCGGAGTTGATGGCAGCGGTTGGTTTGGCACAGAATTTTGCCGCGCTGCGGGCGCTTGCGACCGGCGGTATCCAGGCCGGTCACATGCAACTCCACGCGCGTAGCGTCGCCGCCTCGGCTGGTACGCCCGACGCAGTGTTCGACATCGTTGTCGAACGGTTGATCGAAAGCGGGGAGATAAAGGGCTGGAAGGCGCGAGAGATCCTGAGCGCATTGGAGGACAGCGACACGGCCGCACCGACCGCGAAGGCTGCCGGAAAGGTCATATTGCTGGGCGAACACGGAGTTGTGTATGGCCGCCATGCGCTGGCATTGCCCATTCCGAACGCCGTCAGCGTTTCGATTTCCGCAGCCGAAACGCTGTCCCATGATTTACCCGATGAGCTGGTCGCAGTTCTTCTGCGAGAAATGGGTATCGAGAACACCAATGTGCGTATCGATATCGATTCGCGGCTTCCTTTCGGCAAAGGTCTTGGCTCTTCTGCTGCTATCGCCGTTGGCATTGTCAGAGCATTCGACGAGCACTTGGGTCTCGGGCTGGATGACGAGCGAATCAATGCGATTGCCTTCGAAAGTGAAAAGCTCGCACACGGAACACCGTCCGGTATCGACAACACGCTGTCCACGTATGCTCAGCCGACACTGTTTTGCAGGGAAGGCGACCGTCTGCAGGTCCAAACCCTTGACCTCGATATACCGCCGCCGCTGCTCATCGCCTGGGGAGACGAAACCGGCAGGACCAACGAGATGGTGGCAGGCGTTCGTGGCCGCCGGAAACTAGCGCCGGAGCACTTCGATGCCGTGTTCGATCAGATGGACAG
>JAIBDF010000157.1 GCA_024679535.1 Chromatiales bacterium | reverse complement strand
GCGCGTAAAGAATGGCAGATGCAGGCCGGCAAGACACCAGTAGTCGGCGTCACCGGAACCGGTGGTGCTGGCAAGAGCAGTGTTACCGACGAAATACTGAATCGCTTTCTTGCCAGCTTTCCCGATAAGAACGTTGCCGTTCTCGCCGTAGATCCGACACGCCGCAGGACCGGTGGCGCGTTACTGGGCGATCGAATTCGGATGAACTCCCTGCGATCCGATCGAATCTTCATGCGCTCCATCGCTACGCGACGGCAACATCTTGCGACCAGCGAAATGTTGGGAGACCACATTGCGTATCTGAAGTCGCTTGGCTTCGACATGATTATTGTCGAAACCGCCGGTATTGGTCAGAGCGACAGCGAGATTGTCGACCTGGTCGATTTCTCGATCTACGTCATGACCAGTGAATACGGCGCGGCGAGCCAGCTCGAAAAAATCGACATGCTGGATTTCGCGGACCTGATCATCTTGAACAAGTATGACAAACGCGGTGCAGAGGATGCGCTGCGGGACATCCGCAAGCAGTGGAAGCGCAATCACGTCGCCTTCAAGACCGCCGACGAAGATATCCCTGTCTACCCGACCATAGCCAGCCAGTTCAATGATCCGGGTATCAGCTACGTGTTCTCCCAACTTTGTGAACGGCTGGTCGAAAAAGCCGGCTTGGACGCAGCCGAATGGACGGCGGACATCGACACGTCAGTTCGCGAACCCAGATCTACAGCCATGATTCCGGGCTCGCGAATTCGTTACCTGGCGGAGATTGCGGAACAGGGGCGCTCCAGTAACAGCGATGCGGACTCGCAGGCCGAGGCGGCGAGCCAGTTACAGCACCTGTACGAAGCTCTCAAGGCGCTGGAAGACCCGCTATTGCCCGGCGTTTTCAATCGCTACCCGGCTGAGGCGCTGGCTGACGCTGATGATCGTAGTCTGATGGTATTGCGCCAGCGCTACCAGGAAGCCCTGGCCGAGCTCAATAACGAGTCGATCACGCTGTTGCAGGAATGGCCAGAGCGCAAAGCTGGCGTGCAGTCAGAGAAATACTCATACAGCGTTCGTGGCCGTGAAATTACCGGTAACAATTATCGAGAAAGTCTGAGCCACCAGAAGATCCCGAAGATCGCGGCACCACAATTCAAAGACTGGGGCGCACTGCTGCTGTTCTTGCAGAAGGAAAACCTGCCTGGTGCGTATCCGTACACGGGCGGTGTCTATCCTTATCGCCGCCTTAACGAAGATCCTACTCGCATGTTTGCGGGCGAGGGCACGCCGGAGCGCACAAACCAGAGATTTCACTACCTCTCACTGGGGCAGGAAGCGGCGCGTTTATCGACGGCCTTTGATTCGGTAACCTTGTACGGCGAAGACCCGCATGAACGTCCGGACATCTACGGCAAAGTCGGTAACTCAGGCGTTTCGATCGCCAGCGTTGACGATATGAAGAAGCTGTATTCGGGATTTGATCTGTGCGCACCGACGACCTCGGTTTCCATGACGATTAACGGACCGGCACCGATGATCCTGGCGTTCTTTATGAATAGCGCGATCGATCAGCAGGTCGAGAAGCACCTGCGTCAAAGTGGTGAATGGGAAGCGGCCAGCAAAAAGATCGACGCGTACTTCGAAGACCGTGAGCGGCCAGAATACGTAGGCGATCTGCCGCAAGGAAATGACGGTCTTGGTCTCGGTTTGCTGGGGATATCCGGTGACAAGGTGGTCGACGCGGAAACCTATGCCCGGATTAGCGAGGAGACGCTCGCTACGGTGCGCGGTACCGTTCAGGCGGACATTCTGAAAGAAGACCAGGCACAGAACACCTGTATTTTCTCCACCGAATTCGCGATGAAGATGATGGGCGATGTGCAGCAGTACTTTATTGAGAACAACGTTCGCAACTACTACAGCATCTCGATAAGCGGATACCATATCGCCGAAGCCGGCGCGAACCCCATCAGCCAGCTGGCGTTCACCCTGGCAAACGGTTTTACCATCGTCGAGTACTACCTGGCACGCGGCATGAATATCGACGACTTCGCGCCGAACTTGAGTTTCTTCTTCTCGAACGGGATGGATCCGGAGTACACGGTTATTGGTCGGGTTGCGCGGCGTATCTGGGCCCGTGCAATGCGCGAGCGCTACAATGCCAGCGCGCGTTCGCAGATGCTGAAGTACCACGTGCAAACGTCCGGACGTAGCCTGCATGCACAAGAGATTAGTTTTAACGACATACGAACGACGTTGCAGGCGTTGTACGCGCTGTTCGACAACTGCAACAGCCTGCATACCAATGCGTTTGACGAAGCCATCACGACCCCGACCGAGCAATCGGTGCGACGCGCTGTGGCGATCCAGATGATTATCTCCAGGGAACTGGGTTTGAATGTCTGCGAGAACCCGTGGCAGGGGTCATTCATTATTGAAGAACTCACCGACCTCGTTGAAGAGGCTGTTTACAAGGAGTTCGAGAGTATTTCGGATCGCGGCGGGGTGCTCGGAGCGATGGATACGATGTATCAGCGCGGCAAGATTCAGGACGAAAGCATGTACTACGAGAGCATGAAACACGATGGGTCGCTACCACTTATTGGCGTGAATACGTTCCTGCCGAAGAAGGGCCAGGAAGACGAAGTGCATGAGCAGGAACTCATCAGATCAAGCGAGGGAGAAAAGCAGGATCAGATAAGTCACGTACGCGCATTCCAGGGTACTCACGCCGACGAAGCCGGTGAGGCATTGCTAAGGCTGCAGTCTGTCGCCCGCGAGCGCGGCAATGTATTCGCCGAACTGATGAACACGGTCAAGTCGAATTCACTGGGTCAGATATCTCAATCGCTGTACAGCGTCGGTGGCGAATACCGGCGCAACATGTAAGAAGGGTAAACGATGAGCGAAATTGTAATTTACTCGCAGGAAGGGGCGACGGCGACCATCACGTTGAATCGCCCGGACAGTCTGAACGCATTCAATACGCAGCTTCGAGCCGGTCTTCTGGAAGCGCTGTGCCGAGCGGAAGTCGACGATTCGGTTCGAGTCGTTATCCTGACCGGAGAAGGTCGAAGTTTTTCGGCCGGTGCCGATCTGAAGGGTGGTATCGATTATTCAGTCAGCGAGATGCTGTTGCGCGAATACCGACCCGTGCAGGAGAAAATTGCGGCGCTGCCAAAACCGGTGATTGCGGCCGTGCCGGGGTCGGCTGCGGGTATTGGGTTGTCGATCGCGTTGCAGTGTGACCTGTTAATCATGGCTGACACCGCTTTCATGTTGTCGCCGTTCACAACGATATCGTTGATTCCTGACGGTGGCCTGAATTGGTTGCTGGTCCGCCAACTCGGCTATAGGCGCGCGTTTCAGCTGAGCGTTGAGTCGGAGCGAATACCAGCAGACCGGTGTGTGGAGCTTGGCCTCGCAAACAAGGCTGTGCCGGCTGATGACCTTCGGGAGGCGACCAGCCAATGGGCCAAGGCGCTGGAACGGCGCGCGCCGCTCTCGGTGGCTGGCACCAAGAAACTCATGCGCTATGCCAGTGAGAATGACTGGGACAGTTCCTTCGAGCTGGAAGCGGAGCTGCAAGGTCAGTTGTTTGGCAGCGAAGATAATGACGAAGGCGTCGCCGCGTTTCTGGAGAAACGACAGCCGACGTTTAGGGGGAAATAGGAATGGATAGAGGAATTTTCGACGAAGAGCACGAAATGTTTCGCGATTCGGCTCGTAGTTTTTTGCAAAACGAAATTGGTCCAAATGCAGAGCGTTGGGCCGAACAGGAAATCGTCGATCGGGACGCGTTTCTGAAGGCCGGGGCCCAGGGCCTGTTGTGCATGTGGGCCGACGAGAAGTACGGTGGCGCAGGTGTTGCCGATTTTCGTTATGAACAGATCCTGCTGGAAGAGAACGCGCGTTACGGCGACGTTGGTTTTTTCATTTTCCTGCATAGCCGCCTGGTAGGCCCCTACATTGGAGCTCTTGGTACCGAAGAACAAAAGGCGCGCTGGTTACCCAAGTGCGTATCCGGTGAAAATGTGCTGGCGATCGCGATGACTGAGCCGGGCGCTGGTAGCGATGTTTCAGGCATCCGGACAAAAGCAGAAGACAAGGGTGATCACTACCTGCTGAATGGATCAAAAACCTATATATCCAACGGGATTTTGGCGGATCTCGTCATCGTAGCGGCGAAAACAGATCCAAGCAGCAGCCATGCCCTAAGCCTGTTTGTTGTCGAACGCGGCATGGAAGGCTTCGAACGCGGCAGGAATCTGAAGAAAATGGGGATGCATAGTCAGGACACGGCCGAGTTGTTCTTCAACAATGTCAAAGTGCCGAAGGAGAATCTGCTGGGCGAGTTTAATCGCGGTTTCTATCATCTGATGCACTTTCTGGCCGAAGAACGTTTGCTCAGCGCCGTTGGTTCGCTGGCCAACGCCGAAGCGGCCTATGCGGTTACGCTCGAATATGCCTCGGATCGCGAAGTATTTGGCCAAAAGGTAGCTGATTTTCAGGTGAATCGTTTCAAGTTCGCGGACATGCGGACCGAGATGGACGTCGCACAGGCCTTCATTGATCGCTGCGTCATGGTGCACAACGAAGGCGAGCTGACAGCGGACGATGCGGCCAAGGCAAAGTTGTACGCCACCGAACTTGAAGATCGCGTTACCGATCACTGCGTGCAGTTACACGGTGGTAGTGGCTACATGGATGAGTACCCGGTCAGTCGTATGTATACAGCCGCGCGCGTCTCACGAATTTACGCCGGCAGTTCCGAGATCATGCGTGAGATCATTTCCAGGTCTATCGGTCTGGATCCAAGGCAGAAATCGACGACCAAGGACGCGGCCTGAGCATGCGAATCGCTTTTGTAGGGCTTGGTGTTATGGGTTATCCGATGGCAGGGTATCTCGCGAAGAGTGATCATGATGTTGTGGTCTACAACCGCACGGCGGCGAAAGCTGATGCGTGGTGCGCCGAGTTCACGGGAACGTCAGCCGACTCGCCGGCTGGCGCTGCAGAATCCGCGGACATGGTCTTTGTTTGCGTTGGCAATGATGATGACGTGCGCGAAGTGGTGCTTGGCGACCATGGCGTCCTCGGTGCTATGCGGGACGGCGCCGTGGTTGTTGATCATACGACCGCATCGGCCAGCATCGCTCGCGAAATTCACGCGGCCGCTGCGTCACGTGACATTGGATTTCTGGATGCGCCTTTATCGGGTGGCCAGGCGGGCGCCGAGAACGGCCAATTGACGATCATGGTGGGCGGCGACGAAGCGACGTTTGCCGCTGCTGAGCCGGTCATGGATTGTTACGCGAAAGCAATTACCCGCATCGGTCCCGCCGGCAACGGACAGCTTGCCAAAATGGTTAACCAGATCTGTATCGCTGGCGTGGTGCAGGGACTCGCTGAGGGCTTAAGTTTTGCCAAACACGCCGGGTTGGACCCCGACCTGTTAATGGAGGCTATTTCGAAAGGGGCTGCCCAGTCCTGGCAAATGGAGAATCGCTGGCAGACGATGGTGCAGGACGAGTTCGATTTCGGATTTGCCGTCGACTGGATGCGTAAGGATTTGAAAATCGCGCTGGAAGAGGCAGAACGCAATGGAACGACGCTACAGATGACGGAACTGGTCGACAAGTTCTACGCCGAGGTACAGGCAATGGGTGGTTCACGCTGGGACACATCGAGTCTGATCGCCAGGCTGTTATAATCTGTAGACACAGGGGTGGCCTCACGGCCTGAGATCCAATTCGGGAACCCTCATAACCTGATCCGGATAATGCCGGCGTAGGAAGGACAATGACTTACACACATCTCGCGCGCTTCTGCGCTGTTTTACTACTGTTTCCGCTGCTGGCACCTGCCCAGGCGATTGACGAGATTATCGTCTCTGCCGACTTTCGCGATCGCAGCAGCGCGGACGTTCCAGCCAGCATCACCGTCTTTGGTGGTGAAGAAATCGAGCAACGTGCCGTGCAACACTTCGAAGAACTGGTTTATTCGGTGCCGAACTTGAACTGGTCGGGCGACGGCAACCGGGCCCGGTATTTTCAAATTCGCGGCGCGGGTGAATTGGAGCAGTACCAGGGTGCACCGAATCCGTCAGTAGGCTTCCTCATTGACGATATTGATCTGAGCGGCATCGGCTCCGTCGCGACCCTGTTCGACATGCAGCAGATCGAAGTTTTACGGGGCCCGCAAGGCACGCGCTACGGCGCGAACGCGCTGGCTGGATTGATCTATATGCAGTCCACTGCACCGACGGCGGAG
>JAIBDF010000071.1 GCA_024679535.1 Chromatiales bacterium | reverse complement strand
CACGCCGTTGCCGCGCTCGGTTACGGCCATCCGCGACTCGTGCAGGCCATCCACGAGCAAAGCAGCAAGCTCCTGTTCCAGAGCAATGCCGTCGCGCTCGATGTCCGCGCCGATGCGGCCGAGCAGCTCACACGTATTTCACCCCCGGGCCTCGAGCGCGTGTTCTTTGTCAACTCGGGCGCGGAGGCGAACGAGAATGCCCTGCGCATGGCCTTGATGGCGACGGGCCGTAGAAAGGTACTTGCCATCACCCACGGATTTCACGGCAGGACGGCCGCGGCCGCCACTGTGACCTGGAACTCGGACAAGTGGTACGGCTTTCCTGAGAAGCCGTTTGATGTCGACTTCATTCCGCGGGACGACATCGCAGCCGCAGCATCCATGATTGACAGCAGTATCGCCGCCGTGATCTTTGAACCCGTTCAGGGTGTCGCCGGCGCGTATGACCTGACCACCGAATTCATCGAGACACTGCGGAACGCTACCAGCAAGCACGGCGTCATGCTCATCGCCGACGAAGTCCAGTCCGGCATGGGGCGTTGCGGCCAGTTCTTCGCGGTGAAAGCGCATGGGATCACGCCCGACATCATCACCAGCGCGAAAGCGCTGGGCGGCGGCATACCCTGTGGTGCCGTGATCTGCACCGAGTCTATCGCTGCGAACTTCGGTGTGGGCGACCTGGGATCAACCTTCGGCGGCGGTCCGATCGCTGCGGCTGCCATCACTGCGACCATACAGGGCATCCTGGCCGAGGACCTGCTCGCTAACGTGCGCGCCCGCGAGGCGCAGATCCGTGACGAGTGCATGGTTGGCCCTGTGCTCAAGATTCAGGGAATGGGCCTGCTGCTTGGCCTGGTCTGCGATCGCCCGGCGCACGAGGTACGGGACGAATTGCTCGAACACGACATTCTTGCCGGCACCAGTGCCGATCCGAATGTCGTCAGAATTCTCGCACCACTCGTACTCCAGGAGGGTCAGGTGCACCACCTCGCACAGGCGCTCAGCAAACTGGTACCGGACATCATATAACCAGCCCAGGTTGTCCGGCACCGATTAAGGAAAGGAAAGGAAACAGCAATGAAAGCATTCAATGATCTGGCCGATTTTTCCATTGAGGAAGTCAAGGCTCTTGTCGAACTGGCCGGGCGCCTCGATGCGCAGCCGGAGCCGGACGCACTCAAGGGCAAGGTATTGTCCCTGCTGTTCCTGAGTCCGTCACTGCGCACGCTCGCATCCTTTCAGGCAGCCATGGTTCGCCTTGGCGGCGGGTCTTTCGTCATCTCTCCCGACATGTCAATTCACGGGCTTGAGGTTCGCGAGGGTATCGTCATGGATGGTGTTGCGGCCGAACACATCCGCGAGGCAGTACCGGTGATCGCCTCCTACGGTGACGCGATCGGCATTCGCGCATTCGCCGGCCGCAAGAAAATCGAAGAGGATCTCGCCGAAACGCGCTTCGCGGCGCTGACCGATCTGATTGATACGCCGTACATCAACATGGAGTCGGCGATGAGCCATCCATGCCAGAGCCTCGCGGACTGGAAGACGATGGATGACCTCGCGTTGCCCGCCAATGGCGGCAAATTCGTGTTGAGCTGGGCTTACCATCCGAAAGCTCTGCCGCTGGCAGTACCGTCGTCAACGCTGCATATGGCCGCCATGCGCGGCATGGACGTGACCGTCCTGCGACCCGAGGGCTTTGAGCTCCCGGCGCCGGTGATGCAGAAGGCGATCTTCGCCGCAGAAGAGGCCGGCGGCTCCGTCGTCGAAACCAGCGATCGCCAGGAGGCGATGGAAGGTGCCCACGTTATCTATGCGAAGTCCTGGTCATCGACCCGCCACTACGGCGATCGGCTTGCCGATCAGAAGCTGCGGGAACAGCATCTTGACTGGTGCGTCGATGAACCCTGGTTTGAGAACGCTAAAGACGACTGCCGCTTCATGCATTGCCTGCCGGTGCGCCGGGGCGTTGTTGTCGCGGACGAAATTCTCGACGGGCCACGCAGTGTGGTGATCCCGGAAGCGCGCAACCGCATGCTCGCGCAGATGGCGGTTCTTCACCAGATGCTCGGGGGGCGGAAATGACCACGAATCGAGATCGCGCGATTGTCGTGTCGGCACTCAAGCATGCCGCGCCCTACATCCGTCTTTTCAAAGGGAAGGTATTCGTTATCAAGGCCGGCGGCGAGGTATTTGCCGACCAGGCGCTCGCGACCGCTTTGGTGGAACAGGTTGGCATTCTTCACCAGGTTGGAATTAAAACCGTACTGATTCACGGTGGCGGCCCGCAGTCGACCAAACTTGCTGCGGAACTCGGATTCAATACGCAGTTCGTGGAGGGGCGGCGCGTTACTGACAGCGACTCACTCGACGTCGCGACGATGATTCTCAACGGCCAGATCAATACCCGCATTCTTGCCCGCTGCCGCGACCTGCAGATCCCCGCAGTCGGCATCAGCGGCGTCGACGCAGGACTGATTCGTGCCCACAAGCGACCTCTCGTAGAACGCGACGGTGAGGCATCAATCGACTACGGATTTGTTGGCGATATCGACTCCGTCGATGCGGACATCCTCAGGAAGCAACTCGACAATGGCCTCATGCCGGTTGTGAGCCCGCTGTCGTGCGACGAATCGGGCACCCTGCTTAATATCAATGCCGACACCGTCGCGGCTGCGATCGCTGCCGAGCTCGATGCCGAGAAGCTGATACTCGTCACAGGCGCGACCGGCATCCTGGAAGACATCGACGATCCGGGCTCACTGATCAGCTACATCGACCTCAAACGGCTCCAGCAGCTCAAGGACGACGGCGTTCTCGCCGACGGTATGCTGCCCAAAGCCGCGGCTATTGATGCGGCTATCAGTAATGGCGTTCAGCGCGTACACGTTATCTCGCATAAATTGCCCGACAGCATCCTGCTTGAAGTCTTTACCAACGAAGGCACGGGCACGCTCGTCGTCGATGACATTGCCGCACTGACGCCTGAGGAGCAGGGTGATGAATCATGAGCAGGCTCTGGGAAAAAGGCCTGCCGCTCGATGCGCGCGTGCTTCGCTACACGGCCGGCGAAGATCACCTGCTCGATGCGCGTCTGGTTCCCTACGATGTCCGCGGTTCGATCGCCCATGCAGAAATGCTGGCAGCCACGAATCTCATCAGCGATGAGGACTGCACGGCTATTTGCGACGGACTCAAGGCACTGGAACAGAGCTTTGAGAATGGCGACTGGCACATCAGCCTCGAAGACGAGGACGTACACACCGCACTCGAATCACGCCTGACCGGAAACATCGGTTCCGCAGGCGGGCGTCTTCACCTGGGGCGCTCAAGAAATGACCAGGTGCTGACAGCGCTGCGCCTGTATCTGCGCGATACGGCGCTCGACCTGGCGAAGCGAGTGACCGGGCTGCGCGCCTCGATCGCTGATCTCGCCAACCGGCAAGGCGATGTCGAGATCCCAGGCTACACGCATATGCAGCATGCGATGCCCTCGTCCGTGGATCTCTGGTGTGGTGGCTTTGACGAGGGTTTTGCCGACGCTGTGGCGGGCCTCGAGGCCGTGCACAAGCGCATCAACAAGAATCCACTGGGCAGCGCTGCAGGCTATGGGACCCCCGGACTGCCGCTCGATCGGGAACTGACGACGGCAAAGCTCGAGTTCGACACAACCCAGTCACCCGTCACCGCGGCGCAGCTGTCCCGGGGTAAGGCCGAGAGTGCCCTGCTTTTCGAGATCGCACTCATGATGCAGGATCTGTCGCGCATGGCGAGTGACCTGCTGATGTTCTATACCCAGGAATTTGCCTACATCTCGCTCGCACCCGAGGTTACGACAGGCTCGTCAATCATGCCGCAGAAGCGCAATCCCGATGTGCTCGAGTTGCTGCGCGCATCGTCAGCAACGACCCAGGCCTGCCTTGACGAGGCCCTCATGATTACCGCCAAGCTGCCGTCCGGGTATCACCGCGACCTGCAACGCCTCAAGGCACCCGTGTTTCGCTCGATCGATCTCGCGGTCGACAGCGTAGACATCATGGCCTACGTGCTTGAGGGTCTGGCGTTCCTGCCTGATAACATCAGCCTGGACGAGGGCATCTTTGCGACGGCCGAGGCCTACCGACTGGTCACCGAGGAAGGCATTCCATTTCGCGAGGCCTACCGGAAAATCGCCGAGCGCTACGCAAAATGATGTCCACAAGCGGCGACCGACCTCTATAATCAGGACATCCTGGTTGCTGGCCCATAAACTATGAAACGCCTGATCCTTGCGCTTGCCGCACTCTCGTTTGTTTTCCTTGCCTCTGGCTGTGGCCAGAGCGGACCCCTTTATATTCCGGGTAATCCGAGCAAGATTTCGAGTCCGCCGCCCGCAGCCGACGCAACGGCCGAAGAGGAAGGCGATGAAGACAACGAAAGCGACGCCGACAAGCAATAAGACGGAATACTGAATGACTGACCTCGTCCTTATCGACGGGTCATCGTATCTCTATCGCGCCTTCCATGCGCTGCCCTCCCTGACCAACTCCCAGGGTGAACCGACGGGCGCCCTGCATGGCGTATTGACGATGATCCTCAAGCTGCTGCGCGATGAGCAGCCCGCCCATATCGCCGTGGTGTTCGACGCACCCGGCAAGACCTTTCGTGATGAGTTGTTCGCTGAATACAAGGCAACTCGTCCGCCGATGCCGGACGACCTGCGCTCGCAGGTGCAGCCCATACTTGATGCCGTCGAGGCGATGGGCCTGCCGCTGCTGCGTGTGTCTGGCGTAGAGGCAGACGACGTCATCGGCACATTGTGCGCACACGGTGAACAAGCGGGCCTCAACGTGCTTGTCTCAACGGGCGACAAGGACCTGGCACAGCTTGTCACTGACAAAGTGACGCTGATCAACACGATGAACGACTCACGGCTGGACCGCGACGCGGTCAAAGCCAAGTTCGATGTGTACCCCGAACAGATCATCGACTACCTCGGTCTCGTCGGTGATACCTCGGACAACATTCCGGGCGTGCCCAAAGTCGGCGCAAAGACCGCTGCCAAGTGGCTCAACCTGTACGACAGCGCCGACAGCATCGTCGAGCACGTTGATCAGATCAAGGGCAAGGTTGGCGAGAGCCTGCGCGACAACGTCGAGCAGCTGCACCTGTCTCGCGAGCTGGCAACCATCAAGAGAGATGTCGGACTTGACGTCGGTATTGAGGACCTCAAGGCAGGCACGGCCGACACCGAGGCGCTTCGCAAAATTTACAGCCACTTTGAGCTGCGCGCGCTGTTGCGTCAGCTCGACGAGGCCGATGACACACCGGTCGAGGCGACGCGCGAGGATGAACCAACCGAATACGAGACGGTTCTGACGTGGAGCGCTTTTGACGCATGGTTGAAGAAACTCAATAAGGCCGGGCTCGCGGCATTCGATACAGAAACCAACAGCCTCGACTATATGAATGCAGAAATCGTCGGGTTCTCGCTGTGCGTCAAGCCGGGCGAAGCCTGTTACGTACCCGTCGCACACGACTTTCCGGGCGCACCTGACCAGCTGCCTCGCGACGAGGTGCTTGAAAAACTCAAGCCATGGCTGGAGGACGACGCGAAGAAAAAAGTCGGCCACCACCTCAAGTACGACGCCCATATTCTCGCGCGTTACGATATCGGGCTGGCGGGCATGGCGTTCGACACAATGCTCGAGTCCTATATCCTCAATAGCGTCGCAACACGACACGATATGGACTCCGTGGCGCGCCAGTACCTTGGCAAAGAGACCATCCACTTCGAGGACGTTGCCGGCAAGGGCACCAAGCAGCTGACGTTCAATCAGATCGATCTCGAGACGGCCGCACCCTACGCCGCCGAAGATGCCGACATCACATTGCAACTCCACGAAACGCTCTGGGGCCAGCTGAGCGACGTACCGTCGCTGCAAAAAATCTACCAGGAAATTGAACAACCGCTCGTTCCGGTCCTGCTGGACATGGAAGAAACCGGCGTGCTCGTTGACCGCAGGATGCTGCAAACCCAAAGCGGCGAACTTGCCAGGAAAATGGCTGAGCTGGAAGCAAAGGCCCATGAACTCGCTGGCGGGCCGTTCAACCTGGGATCGCCGAAACAGCTCCAGCAAATCCTGTTCGAGCAGCAGGAACTGCCTGTCATACGCAAGACGCCGAAAGGCCAGCCATCGACCGCCGAGGATGTGCTGGTCGAACTTGCCAGCGACTATGAACTGCCAGCCGTTATTATCGACTACCGCAGCGTCAGCAAACTGAAAAGCACATACACCGACAAATTGCCGTTGCAGATCAATGAACGCACGGGGCGGATTCACACGTCCTATCATCAGGCCGTCGCGGCAACCGGTCGCCTGTCGTCAACCGACCCGAACCTGCAGAACATTCCGATCCGCACCGAAGAAGGCCGGCGCATTCGCCAGGCCTTCATTGCACCGCAGGGCCAGGTTCTTGTGGCTGCGGACTATTCGCAAATCGAGCTGCGCATCATGGCGCACCTGTCGGCCGACAAAGGACTGCTCAACGCCTTCGCGCAGGAACAGGACGTGCATCGGGCCACCGCTGCCGAGGTCTTCGGGATGGCACTCGACGACGTCACTGACGACCAGCGCCGTTCAGCCAAGGCCATCAACTTCGGACTCATGTACGGCATGTCCGCCTTCGGGCTCGCGAAGCAACTGGGTATCAGCCGCGGCGAAGCCCAGGAATACACGGACCTGTACTTCGATCGCTACCCAGGCGTAAAGCAGTACATGGATGACATTCGCGCGAGGGCGAGCGAAAAAACTTATGTCGAAACCGTCTTCGGCCGACGGCTGTACCTGCCGGAAATCAACGCTCGCAATGCGCAGCGCCGCCAGTATGCGGAGCGCAGCGCCATCAACGCACCGATGCAGGGTACGGCGGCGGACATCATCAAGCGCGCCATGATCTCAGTGCACGCCTGGCTGCAGGACGAGCAGCCCGGCGCGCGGATGATCATGCAGGTGCATGACGAACTGGTCTTCGAGGTTGAGACGGACCAGGTCGAGGCAGTAACCGCGCAGGTGACGAAGCTGATGAACGGGGCGGCGGAACTGGATGTGGCGCTGAAAGTTGATGTCGGCGTTGGTGCGAACTGGGATGAGGCGCACTAGTACGTTCTCGCGTCGTCGGGGAAAGCACTCCCTCACACGCATCGCGTCCACGCTCGCACGTAGGTTCGTCGCCTCAGTCGCTCCGCTATGGATTCGGGAGTGCTTTCCCCGACGCCACGGCATCATTCTGATGCACGTCAACAGCTTAGACCGAGTCCAAACATAATTCGCTTATTTTTCAAAATGTTAGTGGATTTCGGGAACTCTTTCGGACCATTGCCCTCTAATTTTCTGAGTGCGTAAGTCACTTGCCTGTTTACCTCCCTAAACAGGTGCGCAACACGGTAACCCCAAGCCTGTTGCTTGTTCTGGCCCCGGGGCACGAAAGTGCTTCGGGGCTTTTTTGTTGCGCCGCGCCTAGCTTTCTCGATCGCGGTTAAGAAGCTCTTCCAGTTTGCTGCGGGCTTCCCCCTCGCCCATTCGATTCAGGGCCGAGAAATGCTGCACGGTGGCCGTGTCTCCGAGATCTCGCCGCACCTCGAGCAGAGCCTTGGCCGCCTGCCCGCGCTTGAGTTTGTCCGTCTTGGTCAGCAGCACATGCACAGGAAGGCCAACCGAATCGCCGAAGGCCAGCATCCGGCGGTCAAAATCGGTCAGTTGCCGGCGGATATCCACGATCAGAAACATTCCAGCCAGGCTTTTGCGACTTTCGAAATAGTCGGCCATCAGGTCGGCCCAGTGATGCCGCTTCTTGTCGGCAACCTTGGCGAAACCGTAGCCCGGGAGGTCGACGAGGCGCTTGTCGTCCCGCAACGTGAAGAAGTTCACCAGCTGTGTTCGACCGGGTGTCTTGCTGGTACGAGCGAACTGGCGGCGATTCACGATCACGTTGATCGCACTCGACTTACCAGCATTGGATCGGCCTGCAAATGCGACCTCGGCGCCCTCGTCCGAAACGAACTGTGACGGTGCGTTGGCGCTCTTGATGAAGGCAGCTTGTGGGTATTGCGACATGGGTACGCCCAGTGGATTGTGTGTATAATTCGCGGTTGCTGAGTATGGGGCCGGGCAAGCAGTTTGACCGGTCCGGGGTTACGCAGCAAGGCGGCCCGCCGCCTTCCGACCCCGCGCCGCATCCGGCGCGACTCAAGCGACGAATCTGGCTTTATGGATTTTTTTGCAGCGGCGGCCTCGTCCGGCCGCAGGAAAGTAACGGTTAGACACTATGAAAATCAAGCTCGCTCCGCTATTCGCAACGGTCGGTCTGGCACTGACAGCAGGCCCGATTCAGGCTGAAAGCCTGGTCGATGGGTCGGCTGAGGCCGGTAAGACAAAGGCCATCACCTGCACTGCATGCCATGGCCCCGAAGGGAACAGCGCCAATGCCATGTGGCCGAATATCGCCGGCCAGAACGCGCCCTACATCCAGGCACAGCTGGCCGCCTTCAAAAGCGGCTCACGCATGGATCCCGTCATGTCCAGCCAGGCCATGCTGCTGAGCGACGAAGATATGGCAGACCTCGCCGTCTACTTTGAGAGTCTCCCCGCCGCCGCCCAAGCCGTTGCCGATGCCGATTCGGTCAGTCGTGGCGAAGCGTTGTATCGCGGCGGCAATACGACAACGGGCGTTTCAGCCTGCATGGCTTGCCACGGACCTACCGGACATGGCAACCCGGCCGCAAAATACCCGGCACTGCAGGGGCAACATGCCGTTTACACCGCCAAGCAGCTCAATGATTACGCATCGGGCGCACGCACGACCGATGGCAAGACCCGCATCATGCGAGATATCGCCGGGCGCCTGAGTAAAGAAGATATTGCGGCACTTTCTTCATACGTACAGGGTCTGAGATAAGCACCTCATTAAGTTCAGGAAGACATTATGACGAAACATCTCATCTGGATCGCCGCACTGCTCCTTACACTTGGCGCATGCAGCAAGGAAGAACAGGCGGAGCCGGTGGTTGCAGAAACCACCGCCGTCGAAACACCGACGCCTGAGGCCGTCACGGAAGAAGCGGCTGCGAATGAGCCTGAAACCGAGACGCTTGAAGTTGTTGAGGAATCTGCGGCCGTCGAGGAGCCTGAGGATGAGCCTATCGTTCTCGCACTAGCCGAAGACGCCGATGCGACAGCCCGCGAGTGGAAATACAAGGAAGGCGAGCACTACTTCCGCCTGGTACCAACCCAGCCTACAGTTGGCGGTGCCGACAAGATCGAAGTCGCCGAGGCTTTCATGTACAGCTGCCCGCACTGCTTCACGCTGGAACCTTACATGGTCAGATGGGTTGCCGGGAAAGACCCAGCAGTTCGCTTCGTTCGCATTCCGGCAACCTGGAACCAGGCCGCGGTATTACACGCACAGATTTACTACACGCAGGATATTCTCGGACGTAACGGTACGCTTACGGATGCCGACGCTTTCCACGAGGCGGTCTTCGCGGAATTCCATCAGCGCGGCAATCGCCTGACATCAGTAGCCTCCATCCAGCGACTGTTCGCTCGCTTTGGTGTATCCGAAGACGATTTCAACAAGACCTGGAGCTCGTTTGAAGTCAACACGCGAATGCGCCTTGGCGGTGATCTGAATCGCCGCTACGGCATACAGTCAGTCCCGGCCGTGGTCGTGAACGGCAAGTACCGCACCAGTGCCGCCGATGCCGGCGGATACGATGAGTTGATCGAGCTCATCGACGAACTCACGATTCGCGAAGGCCTGCGCTAGCCGCTATCCTCAGCAACGATTCTGAAGGCGCCGCTCTCTGAGCGGCGCCAGTATATGCGGCGCATGGAAATCACCGTACGCGCCTCATCCTCGCTAATTTCGAGTCGGAACCGGCTCAGGTAGAGCCCCTCCTCCGCCGGGTCTCCGAGCAACAGCAGATTGCTCACCGTGACGTCGCTTATCGGTCGTTGGCCCAGCGTTTCCACGCTGAACGCCGACCACTGTGCCTTGTTCATTCCCCAGTGTTCGAAGGTCTCGTCGTAGAGCTCAAGCCAGGTAAACAAATCACCTTTCCTGAGGCTCTCGGCCCAATCGGCGACTGCGCTTTCCAAGGCATTGCGAATTTCGGCAAGCTCATGCGCTTCGGTCCAGGCCAATTCGACGCCGATCAGCACCGGCGTAATATTGGGCTCGAAGTCCTGCTCCAGTTCCTGCAGTCGATCGTTTGCCAGTGCGATGCAACCGTCGGTATCGAGCGGCGGCCTGACCCCACCACGTGAGTCGACCCCATGCACCCATATTCCATCTCCCGTCCTTCCCAGGCGCCGATCCCAGGCATTCGGGTAATCGAGGGGGAACGCTGTCACACCATACTTCTCGTGCAGGCGACTGGTATCGATTTGTTCGGTGACGAAGTAAATGCCGAGCGGTGTACGGCGATCGCCGGCGCGTTCCTTGCCAATCCCCGCCTGACCGATAGACATGTAGTCCTGACGGACGTTTTCCACCCCACTGGCCGTTCGATCAAAGCGATACAAAGCTGAGGCCGATGTGTCGGCGACGAATACTGTCGGCGTTGCTTCAGGCAGCCGCACAAGCCATGCGGGCACCGGGTCGGCCCACAGCGCGCTTGCGGTGAGCAGGAGGGCCAGGGGGACGAGAATCTTCGGCATTCACTGATAGTACAGGGCTGTTGCGACCGTGCTAAGGTCAGCCGCATATTTGCACACCAAGGATCTCCCGTGAATCGAATAGTTAGCGTTATTCTTTTCGGCCTGCTGGCTGCAAGTGCACATGCGGACACACCAACCGACCTAGCATTTCAGAACCTCGCCGATGACTATCTTAGTGGCCTGACTGACTTATCGCCTGTCTACGCAACAATGATCGGCGATCACAGCGCCGACGACGAACTCGACCAGGTCGATGCTGCGGGCAGAGCGAAGTCACTGAAATTGCTGCGCAAGTACCAGTCCGCGCTCGAGGCAATCAACCGTGACGAACTGTCGCGCGCGAACCAGGTCGACGCAGAACTGCTGCTGCACGAAATCGAGTCCAGCATCTGGTCCACCGAAGTTCTGCAGGAGTGGGCCTGGAACCCTCTTTACTACATCAATATCTCCGGTGGCTCGGTCTACAGCCTCCTGGCACGCGACTTTGCGCCGCTCGAAGAGCGCCTGATGTCGGTAGCATCCAGGCTCGGGCAGATTCCGCGGTTTCTGGAACAGGCGCGTGGCGAATTGCTGGCCAGTCGAGTCCCAAAAATTCATGTGGAGACCGCCATCGCCCAGAACGCGGGGCTCAACTCGATTATTGAAAACATGATCATGCCGCACATGGATGTTCTCTCGAGCGAGCAGCAAGAGCAGCTCAACGCGGCGATTGAAAAGGCGAAGAATGCGCTGGCCAAGCACCAGACCTGGCTGGAAGAAGAGCTCCTGCCCAGAGCAACGGGTGACTTCCGCATCGGCGCTGAGCTCTATGACACGAAGCTGGCTTTCGCTCTGAACTCACCATTGTCGCGCAAGGAAATAACAACGCGTGCCGAGCAGGAATACGAAATCGTTCGCAAGCAGATGTATGACGTTGCGAGGGAAATCTACCTGCAGACGCATCCGATGACGGCTTTCCCTGATGACCCGGACGAAGCATACAAACAGGCGATTATTCGTGCCGCGCTCGAGGAAGCATATCGTGAGCTGCCGCCGCGCGACGGTATCGTGGAGGTTGCCAAAGGTCAGCTGCAGGAAGCCACCGACTTCGTGGTTGAGCGCAACCTCGTAACGATGCCCGACGAACCCGTGGAGATCATTATCATGCCCGAGTTCCAGCGTGGCGTGTCGCTCGCGTACCTCGATCCGCCCGGGCCGCTCGATCGCGATCAGCCGGCTTTCTATGCGGTCGCACCGCTGCCTGCCGAATGGAACGACGTGCAGGTCGAGTCGTTCCTGCGCGAGTACAACCTCTATTCGCTGCAGGACCTCACGATTCATGAAGGCGTTCCCGGGCATTACCTGCAGATTGCCCTGAGCAATCGCTATCCCTCGTTACTGCGCAGCGTTCTGTATTCGGGACCCTTCGTTGAGGGCTGGGCGGTCTACGCCGAGGGCATGATGATTGAGGAGGGATACCAGGATAACGACCCGCTGCAACGGCTGATAACGCTCAAGTGGTACCTGCGCGCCGTCACCAATGCCATTATCGACTCTGCGATTCACGTCGACGGCATGACCCGCGAGGCAGCCATGAAGCTCATGGTCGAGGGTGGTTTCCAGGAAGAACGCGAGGCGGCCGGCAAGTGGGTGCGCGCCCAGCTGACTTCGGCGCAACTGTCGACGTATTTCGTGGGTTACCAGGAGCATATCGAGATGCGCGCGGCGGTTGAGCAGCTTTGGGGAGAAGAGTTCACACTGCGCCGCTATCACGACCAGGCTTTGTCGTACGGGTCGCCGCCCGTGCGCTTCGTGCGCGCCCTGATGCTCGACGAGGAAATCCCGCGCCGCGGAGAGTAATGCCAGACTTATATGCCAAAAGGGCATAACACTTCGACGTAATGCCCGTGCGCTGGTGCAACGAATTGTGGTGCCCCAGCATCTAAGGATCTATGAATCTCACAGATCTGAGCACCCGGCAGTGGCCTTCGGTTGCTGCCGCCGTCGCACTGGTTGCGTTATTTGGACTAACGTCCATCGCGTCGCTGCCCATCCAACTGCTTCCGACGATTGAGGAGCCCCAGATCACGGTGGCCAACTTCTGGCGCGCCGCTGCGCCCGAGGAGATGGAAGCCAATATCGTTGAGCCGCAGGAGAACGTCCTGCGCAATACGCCCGGCGTTACCAACCTAAATTCCTTTATCGGGCGTGGCACAGGATTCGTCAACCTGACGTTTGCGGTGGGGACCGACATCCAGACGGCCAAGCTCGACGTTATCAACAACCTCACGCAGGCGCCACCACGTCCCGGCGACGCGCTGGAGCCGCGGGTTAATGTGGGTGGCGGTGGACAGACTCCGGGGGCGGCATCGCTGTTGATCCGCGTCCTGCCGGACAATCCGAACCGTGAGTTGTCCGGCTACCAGAAGCTCATCGAGGATTCCGTGCAACCGCGCCTCGCCAGGATTCCGGGTGTCTCGCAGGTCAACCTGCAGGGGGAACAGCCACGCGAGTTACACATCACGTTCGACTCCTATCGTGCTGCCGCGCTCGGCGTCGAGATCAATGACATCGTTGCCACTGTTTCTCGGGCCACCGACTCATCCGGTGGCTTCGCCGATGTTGGACGTCGCCAGTACACGGTCCGTTTCGTTGGCCAGTTCGAACCGGAACAGCTGAACGAGCTCATCGTCGGCTGGAGTAACGAGAGGCCTATCTACCTGAGCGAAGTGGCCGACGTGGAGATCGTGCCGCGTAAACAGGATGGCTTCACATTACGTAACGGTTACCCGGCTTACTACATCACGGTGCAACGCGACTACGACGCCAACACGGTGACTATTCTCGATGAGGTCAACAAGGCCATCGTCGAGTTGAATGAGAACGTATTGCATGCTGCGGGCCTCGAGATGGACCTCAGCTTCGATGCATCCGTCCACATTCGCCGCGCTATCTCCCTGGTACGCAGCAACCTGGGACTCGGTCTGCTGCTGGCCATTAGCATCCTGTATTTCCTGATGCGCAGCCGACGTGCAACGTTCCTGGTGACGGCTACCGTACCGCTCTCAGTGCTCGTGGCATTCGTTGCGCTGCGGCTGTTCGACAAATCGCTCAACGTAATTTCGCTGGCGGGACTCGCCTTCTCGGTGGGCCTGGTGATGGACGCCGCCATCGTGACACTCGAGAATATTGTGCGCTGCCGCCAATCCGGCCTTAGCCAGAAAGAAGCAATTGCGAAGGGGACGCGGCAGATTACGGGCGCGCTGTTCGCATCTACGGTCACAAGTGTCGCCATCTTCGTGCCGGTCCTGTTCATGAAGGGCATGGAAGGACAATTGTTCCAGGACCTTGCACTAACGATCGCCGTCGCCGTATCAGCGTCGTTCTTTATTGCTATTACCGTACTGCCAGTCGCTGCAGGCTTCCTGTTGCGCAAGGAAGCCGCCGATCCGCTGGAGCATTGGTGGGACCGCATAACAGCCCTGGTCATGAGGCTGACCCGTTCGCCATTACTCTGTCGCAGCTGGATCGCCGGCATCCTCGGCGCATCAATGCTCGTAATATTCCTGCTTGTACCCAAGGCCAATCTGCTGCCGCAGGCGCCCTCGGATTCCCTGAATGCGTTCTTCGCGATGCCGCCGGGTGGCACTATTGAGATGGTCGAGACCGAGATCGCAGGGACCATCGTCGAACGTCTGCGCCCCTACATGGAACACGAGCAGGAGCCCTATATCCGTGGCTATAACCTGTCGTCTTTCGGCACTTTCAATGCACTGTTTATTTACCCGCAGGACCCGAACCGTATCGAGGATATGATTGGTATCGTGCGCGATGAAGTTCTCGTGGACCTGCCGGACACGCAGGCATTCGTGCAGCGATCGTCTCTACTCAACTTCGGATTCGACGGCGGTCGCAGCATTAATGTTGATCTGCAGGGCTCGAACATCAACTCGTTGTCCGACGTCGCCATGCAGGCCATGCCGATTATCAACGAAGCTATTCCTGGCGCTCAGGTACGTCCAAACCCCGGACTCCAGATTGCCGAACCTGAATTGCAGCTTGTGCCAAACGACAGGCGCATTACAGCAGCCGGCCTTGATCGAGCTGCCGTCGCCAATATCGTGCGGGCATTGACCAGCGGCTCTTTCGTCGGTGAGTACTTCGACGGCAATGACCGCATGGACATGATTCTCAAAGGCCCAACCTGGAACTCACCGGAAGAACTCGCGGCCATACCTGTTGCGACACCACTCGCCGGCATTCAGAGTATCGGCGAACTGACGGACATCCGCCGCACCGTCGGGCCGACGCAGCTCCTGCGAGTAAATGGCCAGCGCACCCTGACTCTTTCGGTGACACCGCCGCCAGAGATGACCGTCCAGGAAGCGCTCGATATCTTGCGCGACGTTGTCGACCCAAAGCTGCGCACCATCATGCCTGGCGACGTCAGCCTCGCGTATCGTGGAACGGCCGATCGTCTTGAAGAAGCCTTCAGCACCATGCAGGCTAACCTGGCGATTGCCGCTGTCGTCCTGTTCTTTGTGCTCGCCGCAATGTTCCGCTCGCTCTGGGATGGCGCACTCGTCATGTTGTCCATGCCGCTTGCTATTGCCGGTGGCGTCATCGCATTGCGGGTCCTGAACCTGTTTACAACACAGGCCATGGACCTGCTGACAACCATTGGCTTCCTGATTCTGTTGGGGCTCGTCGTCAACAACGCAATCCTGCTCGTCATGCAGACGCGTGCCGGACAGAATAAGGGCCTCGACCGGAGCACGGCCGTTGCCGATGCCGTGCGCATTCGAGCCCGGCCCATCTACATGAGTACGCTCACCAGTATCTTCGGCATGCTGCCGCTCATGGTAATTCCGGGCGTTGGTTCACAAATCTATCGTGGACTTGCCACCGTCATTATCGGCGGCATGTTCGTTAGCGCCATTTTTACGCTGATCCTGATGCCGAGCATCCTGCGCTTGCCGCCACTGGCGAATCCGTTGCGCAGGAAGATCGGAACGACGGCCACTGAGGGAGTCATCACCGATGCTTGAGAATTCCACAATAACCAGAACAGCAGCGTTCGCGCTCTGCTTACTGGCGGGTCCGGTATGCGCCCAGCAGATGCCAGCGAAAGTTGTGCAGGTTGCGAATGTGCAGCGCACGGAAATCGCGCCAACCATCGCGGTACCCGGCACGATCTACAGCCGCAACGATGTACAGGTCACGGCGGGAGTCGCCGGGCAGCTGCTCATGGTGGCAGAGCCCGGCACCATCGTGCAGCAGGGCGAACCGGTCGCGAGAATCGACCGCCGAGCACTGCTGTTGCAGCGCGCTGAACAGGAGGCTTTGTTGCAACGCGCACAAATCAATGTTCGACAGCTCGAAAGCCAGCTCCGCCGGCAGAGCGAGCTACAGGGGTCCAGCCTCGTCTCGGAGTTTGAGCTCGAACAGACAGAGGCCAGTCGCGACCTCGCCATCAGCGACGCCAACATTACAAAGGTCCGGATTCGACAGATTGACGATCAGATTCGACGCACCGACGTGCGCGCCCCATTTACGGGTGTTGTGATCAGCCGGGCACATCGCGGCGGGGAGGACGTCGCGCGCGGTGAGGTACTCGCGCAACTAACTGATATTAAAAACATGGAAGTACGAGCATTCGTACCGTTGAAACACCTGCCGCGTACCGTTGTCGGCGATGCGATCCGTGTATTTGCAACGGATGCTGACTATGTGGGCACCATCCGTGCCCTGGTACCGACCGGTGACGTGCGCTCCCAGACGTTCGAGGCGCGGATCGACCTGCCCCTGACGGCCCGCGACAGCTGGACTGTCGGTCAGTTGGTCAGCGTCGCGGTCCCTATCCGCATGCGCGAAGTGTCACTGACTGTGCCACGCGATGCACTGGTACTCCGGCATAACGGCTCGTTCGTCTTTCGTATTAGCGAGGAAAATGTCGCCGAGCAGATTTCCGTTGAGATCGGCGATTCCTCCGGCGATCTCGTTGCTGTACTCGGCCCGCTGCAGGACGGCGACCGGGTTGCCATTCGCGGTGCGGAAAACCTCAACGAGGGCGCGGCAGTAAAAGTGATGTTGTCTGAGCAATCCACCGGGTCTGGTCTTCCTCCACCCGGATGATGCGCCGGAATCCATCGGACGCCCCGAACTTTCGGTAGAATCACCAGTCATACACAAGACGGGATCTGGGAGGGGAATTAGGAGTGCTGCGATGCTTAGCTCTGTGGGGTGTTCTCTTTGTTTTCCGAAGTGCCGCGTCAGCTGAACTCCTGACCGACTCGGAACCGGATATCCAGGACGCGCTCCAGGCTTACCATCAGTCGGTCGCCGAGCAACAGTATCTCGAAGCGGGCGAATCAGTGAAGTTGGCATTAGCCGCTCTACTGGAGGACCCCGATCACGACCGCATGGTCTATGGGCAGCTGCTGACGTTGCTGGCCGATTCCCAGTTTTTTGCGAAACAGTACGGCGCGGCGATACAGAATTACAAATTGGCGATCGACGCGATTCAGTTTGCACGAGATCGCCTCGACAATGCTTTGGTGACCCCGCTGCTCGGCCTGAGCCGTTGCCTCGCCGCGACGAATCAATACCCAGACGCGATACGCAATTACCAACAATCGTTGCACGTGCACCAGGTCAACAACGGACTATTTGGTGAGCAAACAGCCGAAATCGTCGCTGAGCTTAGCGAAGTTTATTTCGCATCGAGAGATTTCGACCGAGCCAAAGGCATACAGGACCTGCACGTCGCTGTCATTG
>JAIBDF010000223.1 GCA_024679535.1 Chromatiales bacterium | reverse complement strand
GGGAATTCTCCACTGTCGGCGAGAATACTGTGTCCGCCGTGAATATCGCTTGCCGCAAGTAGCAGCAGATTAACCAGGGCGGGATGAAAATCTTGCCGTGCAACCAGCATCGCTGTCAGGGCGACCGTTTCGATCGTCTCGTTGGGCTGATTCGCACGCAGGTCAAGCACGCCTTCCGGCAAGAATATCGATGTGAGGTAAGCATGAAGTCGTGCATAAGCAGCGGCGCGCTCCAGGCTACGCAAATCCACGGCCGACGTTCGCAGTAGATCGGCTATGACATCGGCGCCGGGATCGGCAATGACAAAAGCGGCATCAATTTGGTTATTAACAAACGACTGCGCCAACTCATCCGGTTCGACACTGGTGAAATCTGCCGCATCGTGCGCGATGCCGTGCGCGGTGAGCAAGATGTTAGCGACAATACGCGTGCCGCTGCCCTCTACGCCAATAGAAATCCTCGCGCCGGCGAGATCGCTCACCTCTTGAAAATCAAAGTCGCGGCGTACGAAGAGCCACAATGGCTCGAGATAGAGTGACCCGATCGCCATGACAGCGTCCGTATCGGCACTACCTGCGAGACCTCCCTGGACAAAAGCAATATCAACATCGGAATCAGTGGACAGCAACTGCAGATTTTCGACAGAACCTGCGGTCTCCCGGAGCGTTACCTCGATGCCCTCTTGAGCCAGGTAATCCGCGAATTTCTGGCCGTAGCGCTGATAGGCGCCCCCGTCCGAACCGGTAGCCAGCACGATTCGATCGGGTGGTGCCGGATCCACGAACTGGTAGGCAACCAGGAATCCCAGCAGTACCAACGTAACCGCCAGCGACGACAGACCGCCAGCGCCCAGCGCACCTCGTTGTTGCCTGCGATTTATTTGCGCAGGAGCACGCGGCCTGGCGCAGAATTTCGTGGGCCTCACTGCTGATTCCCTCCGCCTTTTGTGGTCAACGACATCTGCATGCGAACGTCATCGTCGTCACTGCGTGAACCGCCAGAGGATTCGACAATCTCGATCTGCGTCTCCAGTGCGGCGTTTGTACCGACGATCGCAGCCATTGCGTTGTTTGCACGCTCGGCCGCCAAAGCTGACAACGCCTGCTCGGTCAGCGGTTGACGATCGACAAGGAGACGACGCAGGTTCTCTACATACGCCAGAGCATCAAACTCCCCCTCGTCAGCCGACGTATTTTCCGCAGCGCTCGTCGTATGCGCCGCGCGCAACTGGGCCAGGCCAGCCCGCGCGTCTGGCGTCAGACCGGACTCTCCGTACAACTGTTCGATGGCCTCGAGGCGGCGTTCAGCGTACGTGCCGTCGCCCGAATCCTCAGCCGTCAGGGATACGATGCGCTGTTCTACTGCCGCGTCGAAGGCCACTGTTCGAAGCGCTGCGCCATCGGCTTCCCGGTCTACGACACCACCAAACTGCAGCATCAGCTCGGGCCGCATCGCCAGCGCCTCCGCAATCTTCAGGGTCTTCTCAAGCTCCGGCGGCGTCAGGTCGGACCGACCATACGCAAACCGCAGGTATTCAAGTTCAGACGACTCGGCCCCCACGAGATTCGCCAGCAGTTTGAACGGCGACGCCGCGATTCCTATGATCAGATTACCAAACGCTTTCAAAACCACACGGCCGTATCGGAACTCCGGATCATCGACATCGCCCCGAACCGGCATATCGATGTCGATTCGTCCATCTGCGTCCTTTAGCAGCGCGACTGCAAGACCAAGCGGCAAACTCATCGCGCCGGGGTGCTCGATCTTGTCACCAAGCTCGAAATCTCGCAGCACAAGCTTGTTCTCTCCCGCCAACTTACCCTCATTGACTTTATAGCCAAGCGCAAGGTCCAGGCGCCCGCTGGCAATCTCGCGGCCTGCAAATGGAATCGTATAGGCGGAAAATTTCGGCACCTCGATATTCTCGAAAGTGACCTTGATATCGGTGTTCTCGGAGGGATCAACAGGCGTTGCAAAGCCGGCGACTCGCACGAAACCGAATTCATCCACCTTCCCTTCCAGTGAGACTGTTGATGGCTCTGAACTCGCAGTGGATATCGTCGACAGCTCACCACTAAGTTCCGCAATTTTCGCGTCGAACGGCAGAGGCAGCGAAAGATCGACAAAATCGGCAGCCGCATTCGCGACCCGGACCCGTCCAACCGTCACTTCCAGCGGAATCTCGCCACCATCTGCTGTGGCTTCGGCCGGCGGCGCCACAGTGCCATCAGGCGTATCATCGTCAGCAACCGGCTGACCGCCCTTTCTAACCCGGCCGAGATTGACGCTGCCATCCTTGGCAATGAGGATATCGGCATAGGGTTCGTCCAGTTGAATCTCCGATATTTCGAGACGTCGATTTGCAGCGCTCAATGTCACGTTGCTCGCGTTGAGCGCAGTCCAACTGCCCAGGCGCGATCCCTGATCCGTTTCGGTGATCAGGAAATTCACGATCTGCAGATCACCTTCCAGCGAAAGAGAGTCCGTGCGCGAACTGGCAAGCTTGCCTGAGAAATTCAGCGCGCCGGAATCGAGATTGACGTCCGCCAGAGGCTGCAGGTAGGGCT
>JAIBDF010000117.1 GCA_024679535.1 Chromatiales bacterium | reverse complement strand
CAGAACCCGGTCGAGCAGGAAGGCACGTATCCCCTGCCCGAAGCGCAAATGGATCGCTTCCTGATGCACGTCAATATTGAATACACGCCCGTCGAAGACGAAGTGCGCATCGTTGAGCTCGTGCGTGCCGAAGAGGTTGCGACGAACAGCGAGGACTCGCAGCAGTCGAGCGAACCTGCCGAGCGCATTCCGCAGCAAGCCGTGTTCGACGCACGCCGGGAAATTGGCCAGGTGAATGTCTCCCCGGCGATAGGTCGATACATGGCCGACCTTGTCTACGCGACGCGGACACCTGAGAAATATTCCGAAGACCTCGCTCGCTGGATCGATGTCGGTGGTAGTCCGCGCGCCTCGCTCGCTTTGGACAAGTGCAGCCGCACACACGCCTGGCTGAGCGGACGTGACTTCGTCGACCCCGAAAATGTGCGTGCAATCGTGCACGACTGCCTGCGACATCGCCTGATGTTGTCCTACGAGGCCCAGGGCGAAGGTGTGCGCGCCGACCAGGTTGTCGACGCGATCCTCGAGCAAGTCGCGCTGCCCTGATTTCGGTATGAACTCCGATGCGCGCATTCATGTGTCGCTGGCTCACCTCAGGAGCCTGCAGGGCGCAGCGCAGGGCCTGAGCTTTCTGCCGCGTCAGCCCTCAGCGAGCGTGCTGAACGGCCGCCATGCGTCACGCCTTCGTGGCCGCGGACTGAACTTCGAGGAAATGCGTGATTACCTGCCCGGCGACGATATTCGATCGATCGACTGGAAGGCGACAGCGCGAACCGGCCGCCCGCATGTGCGCGTGTTTACCGAAGAACGTGACCGTCCGGCTTTGCTTGTCGTCGATCAGCGCATGTCGATGTTTTTCGGCTCGCAGCTCAACATGAAATCCGTGACCGCGGCCGAAGCGGCAGCAATCGCTGCGTTTCGAATTCTCGATGCGGGCGACCGGGTCGGCGGCATCGTGTTTGATAATGACTCGCATGTTGAGTTCGTTCCCAAACGCAGCCGGCGAACCGCCTATGCTTTGCTGGAGGCGATCGCCGAGAAGAACGCCGGACTGCATGCGGACCGCCCCGCGGAGCCCGCGCCTGGTGAGCTCAATGCCGTTCTCAGCAGCGTCGCGCGCATCGCACATCATGATCACCTAGTTTTCGTCTTCAGTGACTTCGACGGCATCGACGAAAGTACACAGCGTCACCTCAGCGGTATTGCCAAGCATAACGATGTAATCCTTTTCCTGGTTTACGATCCTATGGCGGAACGCCTCGAGCCGGGCGAGCGCGCGGTGATTGGCGACAGTCACATGCAGGCAGAAATTGATCTTGGATCGAAATCGATCCGCGATGCCGTTAGCGATTTCACGCGCCAGCGTCTCGAGAAAATCTATCGCTGGCAGACCGAGATAAACCTGTCGGTCTTGCCTTTGAGTGCGGGAGAGGAAACCTTGCCTCAGATTCGCCGCCTGATGGGAGGCTTGTCGCCGCAACGGAGAGTGCGGTGAGCCAATACGACGGACTCAATTTGCCGCAGCTGCTGGAACTTCTGCACGGGCTCGTTATGCCTGAGCCTGTGGCGTGGCTGCCGGAAACACCCGGCTGGTGGATAATCTTCGGCTGGTTAGTCGCCGTGATGTTGCTTGCCGTCTGGCAGATCGTAAAGCGACGACGTCGCAATCGTTATCGTCGTGACGCACTGGCAGAACTCAGGGCTATTGCGGCTCGCCCGGAGCTTGGTCCCGCGGAATCGGCGCAATATGTCGCGGCCCTGGTCAAACGAACGGCGCTGGCCGCCTATCCGCGAGAGGAAGTCGCGGCCCTTTATGGCGCCGACTGGGCGCAGTTCCTCAGGGAATCTGCAGGAAACGACCGGCAGATTGCAGACGCGGCCGATCGACTGGCTGCCGCCGCTTATCACCCGGACGCCGACGGAAGCGAACTTAGTCAGCCGGCAAGACGCTGGATCAGGTTACATCGTGCTTGAGTTTGCGCATCCCCTGGCGTTGCTCGCGCTACCGTTACCGTTACTGGTTTGGTGGCTATTGCCGCCACAGAGAGAACGTGTCGCGGCTTTGCGCGTACCATTTTTCGAGCAGATCGCGGCTGCGGCCGGCAGCGAGGCTCGTGCCGGTGCCGTTGTGATGCGCCGCCGCTGGATCCAGGTGTTGGTGGCGACCCTGGTCTGGATACTCCTTGTCGTCGGGCTGGCGAAACCCGAATGGGTCGGTGAGCCGGTTTTACGCACCGAAGCAGCACGCGACATCATGCTGTCGATCGACCTGTCCGGCTCTATGGACTACGTGGATTTTCCAGGCGGGGATGGCACAGACGTTTCCCGCTTTACAGCCGTGCAGCGCGTTGTCGACCGCTTCGTTGCCGAGCGCGAGAGCGATCGCATCGGCCTGATCGTTTTTGGTACCAAGGCTTATCTGCAGTTGCCGTTTACCAGGGATCTGGAAACTGCGCGTGCGCTCGTTGAGCTTATGGAGGTCGGCATGGCGGGGCCGAAAACCGCTTTGGGAGATTCGATCGGCCTGGCTATAAATTCTTTCGAGAACAGCGAGGTCGACGATCGGCTGCTAATCCTCCTCACCGATGGCAACGACACGGCCAGCAAGATGACGCCGATCAATGCTGCGGATATTGCGCAACTCAATGGTGTAGAGATCTACACGATCGGCATTGGTGACACCGACGCGACTGGCGAGGATCGGGTTGACTTCGATACGCTCGCCGCGATTGCTCGCAGAACCGGCGGGGCGTTCTTCAATGCGGAAAACGAGACCGCCCTCGATGCGGTGTATCGGCGCATTGACGAAACGGCCGTCGCTGACATTCGTACGCAATCGTGGCGACCGCGCGAATCGCTTGTGCACTGGCCGGCCGGCCTCGCGCTCATTCTCGCGTTGCTCACCTACATACTGCTGTTGTCCGGCTCCAGGCCAAGTGGTGCGCGCGAGTGATCGAGTTACTGCATTTCATCAGGCCGTTGTGGCTGATCGCGTTGCCGGCGATTGCGCTGATCTGGTGGCTGGTACGTCGTCGTGACGCCAGCCAGGCGATGGTGGGCCACTTCGTGGCGCCACACCTGCGTGAAGCACTTACGATAAATCGAAATGCGCGAAGCGGCCTGAGAGCGATTGACGGCGTCGCGATTGCGCTGCTGGCCACATGCATCGCGACCGCGGGACCGACATGGAGCAAGCAGGCAAGTCCGTGGTTCAGCGAGACCGCGCCACTGGTCATCGCAATCGAGGTTTCTGATTCGATGCGCAGCAATGACCTGCAACCGACGCGCCTGGACCGGGCCCGCTTCAAGGTGATGGATCTTGTCGCGGCGCGGACCGGTGCGAGGACGGCACTGATTGCGTACGCGGGATCCGCGCACATCGTCGTGCCACCGAGTACCGATGCCGACATACTGCAACCATTCCTGGAGAGTCTGGATCCAGCGATCATGCCGGCGGGCGGTGCCGACGCCAGCAAGGTATTGCCATTGGCACAGTCGCTGCTGGGAGAACAGGCGACAGCCGGAACCCTGCTATTTGTGAACGACGGTTTCGATTCGGGCGATATTGCGCCGCTGGCCAAGTTTGCCAATCAGCCTGACACACCAGCATTGGCAGCACTGATCGTGGGCACTGATGAGGGCGGCGTGGCGCTGATGCCCGACGGCAGTCCCGTGATGGTGGTGGGTGGCGGCCGTCTCGATACGAGTATCGATACATCAATGCTGCGACGTGTGTCGGCAGAGGCGAACGTATCGGTAGTGCGTGCGGGAATCGGGGATGCCGATATTCGCCAGCTGATGCGGACCATTCAGTCAAACCTGCGGCAGGCAGATGACCCCGACGCACGGTGGACGGATCAGGGCTGGTGGTTTCTGTGGCCGGCGGCATTGCTGTCGCTGCTCTGGTTCAGGCGTGGATGGACGATGCAGTGGTAAGGGGCCTAATACTCATCTCTTCGCTAGCCGCGATAGCGTTTACGTGGCAGTTTTCTCGTGTTGGCAGTTTCGAGTTGCTGTGGCTCACACCCGACCAGCAGGCGCGACGTGCGTACGAGGGCCTGGAATTCAAGGAGGCCTACGAGCAATTCGAGGATCCAGCGTGGAAAGGCGTTGCGGCCTACGACTCCGGCCTGTACGAGGAGTCCGCGGCGGCTTTCGGCCGCATCCCCACGGCGGTTGGCTTCTACAATCGCGGCAATGCCTTTATGAAAGCACGCGACTACGGCAAGGCAATTGTCGCTTACGAGCAGGCTGTTGCCGAGGCACCGGACTGGGTCGAGGCACGGGAGAACTTCGAACTCGCAACGTACACGCTGGAATATATTGAGCGCGTGCGTGAGCAATCCGACACGGGCGACGAAAGCGAACTCAGTGCGGACGACTATGTGTTCGACAATACGAAAGATCGTGGTCTCGAAGTCGAGATTACGCAGCAAAGCACCATCGAGATGGAATCGGCCGAGAAGTGGATGCGGGGCGTCGATACCGAGACCAGCGATTTCCTGCGAACGCGTTTTTTGCTCGAGGCAACGCGTGAGGGAACTCGCTGATGCGGTTTCTGATCTCATTGGTTTTCGCACTGGCGACGGGCACGGCTGCGCTGGCCCAGGAGCAGCCAATAGTGCGTGCCACGATATCGCCGGAGACAGTTAACGTCGGTGAGTCGGCGGAACTGACAGTTACGGTGCTCGTACCGACGTGGTTCACCCGCCCCTCGACTTATCCCTCTTTCGAGCTCGCTAATGCAATTACCCGATTACCTGCAGACAGCTCGTACAATATTCGTGAGCGCATCGGTAATGAGTCCTGGTCCGGTATTGTGCGCACCTACGAGATTTATCCGCTGCTCGGCGCGACATACCGGCTATCGGGCCAGTCTATCGAGGTGACTTACGCGAATCCCGGCGGAGATCCTCGTACTGCGGCCGTCAAGATACCGGAGGTCGCGATTCGCGGCCGCGTTCCCGCAGGCGCTGAGTCGCTTGACCCGTACATCGCAGGACGCGGTCTCAGTCTGCGTCTTGACGTCGAGGGCGACCTCGACTCTCTCGAAGCCGGCGACGCAGTAGTGCTCGAGTATGTTGCCGAGCTGGATGGTCTCCCGGTTATCTTTATCCCACCGCTCGCGCCGAATCTGGAGTTCGAGGGCGCGTCTGTTTACGCGGACGTGCCGGACGTAGAAGACGGAAAACCGGCACGGCGCAGCGAAAAACTAACGCTGGTCTTCGATGCTGGCGGCGAGTTTCGCGTGCCGGATTTTGATTTGAGTTACTGGAATACGGATGCGGGTGCGATCGAAACGATAGCGGTTCCGGGCTTTGCGATCCTGGTCGATGGCCCTGTTGCGACAATTGCGGCTAATGAGCAAGCGACAGAGTCACGCTGGCGGATGCAAACGGCAGTCTTCGCTGCCATCGCCGCGCTCGTATATTTTCTTCTTAAAGTCTGGCCGATCGCGGCGAGCCACTATCGAGAGGCTGCAGTGCGACGCCGGCAGTCAGAGCCTTTCGCGTTCAAGGCCCTGCAATCAGCGTTGCGCTCAGGTGACACACGATCCGCTTATCATGCGCTGCTCCTGTGGCTCGAGCGACTCGAGCCGGGGCTGGATGCGCGGCAGTTCGCACGGCAATATGGCGACGAGTCACTGGCTGCGGGCGTGTGTGCACTCAGCGCTTCGCTGTACGCGAGCGACGCGCAGCCGTGCGATAGTCGGCAACTTGGGGCTAGCATTCAGATAGCACGCGCGCGCTACAATTCAGAGCCGCAGACCGGAGCCGGACACGCGCTGCCGCCGCTGAATCCGTAGATCCTGGTGACGCTTTTCATCATGACAGCGGGCCAGCTATCGTGACGCGCATTTGCTTCGGCTGGCGTGCGCTGACTATAGTGGGAGTGTAGCCATTCGGACTCACAGACTCACAAGCATAGACACGGGATTCCTTGCACATGAATGACACAAGTTGTGGCTTTACACGTTGCCTCATGGCCGCTTTTGCACTTGGCGTAAGCCTGTCGGCGTGTACGACCGTCGAGACGCAGAGTTTTAATGTGCAAAAAAATACGACGGTTGAGTCGGCACAGATTTCCACGGATGCGGATTTCAGCAAATACGACAGACTGCTCGCCGAAGACATGGGTATTTTCTTCCCGCAGAATTCACAGTCTTCTGATGAAGATACGCAGCGTATTCGACAGATATTTCGGACGGCATTTATAGCTGAGCTGCAAGGCTACGATATCGTGCAGGAGGCCGGACCCCGGACGATGGCGGTGCAGGCATCGCTGATTGACCTGAGAAATTCGTCAGGCGCCCCAATGCCTGAGATGCGACGCGCGGTTCGCGACATAGCGGCGCCGGGATCCATTATCTTTCTCATGGAAATGAAGGACTCCGAATCCGGAGCCATCCTCGCGCGCGCAGCGGACAGTGCCACTGCGCCGACATTGGCAGCGACGGCAGGCTCTGATACAGACTGGAGCAGCGTGCAAGGCGCAGCGGAGAAATGGGCCGCGTTGTTTCGACAATTTCTCGATGCCAATCTGGGGCGCTAGCCAGCGTTCGGTGTGATCGGCGCTTTCAATAACAATTAAATCTATGGGAACTCGGGCGATGGACAAATCAGTAGAAATCGGCGACAGCCAGTTGTTTCAGAAAAACATGATGACGTCGTTCATCCAGATAGCCGCTATCGTGGTGCTGGTGAGCTTCTGTGTCATGACAGTTGGCCCGTTTTCAGGCCTTGTCATTTGGGGCGTGATTCTGGCTGTTGCGCTTTATCCACTGCATCTGAAGCTGACAGCCGCACTTGGCGGGAAACAGAAGATGTCGGTCACTACGATAATCGTCGCCGGTCTGGTCCTGGTTGTGTGGCCGGGCTGGATAATGATCGAGTCGACGATTACTTCCATAATGACTCTGGCAAGCGACCTGAAAGCTGGCACGATTGTCGTTCCACCGCCGGCTGACAAAGTCGCCGAATGGCCGCTGATCGGCGACCGCCTCTACAACGTCTGGGCTGCTGCTGCGAGCAATTTTGCCGGTACGCTGGCCGAGTTCGAACCGCAGCTGCGCCAAGTCAGCGAATGGCTGGTGCGAAAAATTGGGGCCATTGCGGTAAGCGTCATTCAGATGGCGGCGTCGATCATCATCGCCGGTGTTGTAATGCTGTACGCGGATAGCGGCTACAAGCTGAGCAGCGCTTTCGCGAAGAGGCTCAGCCCAATACGCGGACAACACCTGACGGACATTTCAATTGCGACAATTCGCAGCGTGACCAACGGGGTGTTGGGCGTCGCGGTTATTCAGGCAGCTCTCGCCGGCATCGGTTTCTTTGTAATGCAGATACCGCACGCGGGAATACTCACCGCCATCGTACTGATTACGTCCATCATTCAGGTGCCGGCGTTGCTGATTATCGCGCCGGTTGTCGTATGGGTGTTTTCCTTTGCAGCGCCGTTGCCGGCAACCTTGTTCGCCGTTTATGCGTTATGTGTCGCTCTGAGCGACAACATACTGAAACCCATATTGCTTGGTCGCGGTGTTGATCTTCCAGCCCTGCTCGTGCTCGTCGGTGCCCTGGGAGGCATGATCCAGTTCGGCATCATTGGTCTGTTTTTTGGGGCCATCATTCTCGGTCTGGGGTACACCATTATTTCCGACTGGGTGCAGCTGGCTGACGGTGATGTGGCAGCGGCGGATAATGCAGACGAGGGGTAATACTGCGCGATGAAGCTTGAACTACGCGCGCTGTCGGCACTACTTGCTGTCGGGCTGAGTGCTTGCTCGGCGGTAGGGCCCGACTACGTAAAGCCTGAATCGCCGTTAGGGCCGGATTGGTACGAAGCCGAACACGCTCGTTATGAGGTCAAGGCCGAGCAACAGGTCCTCTGGTGGGAGGCTCTGGGCGATCCGGTACTCAATAGACTCATTGCATTGGCCCACCGGCAAAACAACTCCTTGCAGATTGCAGGACTGCGTGTGCTGGAGTCACGGGCGCAACTCGGCATAGCCACCGGCAACCGCTACCCACAGGCGCAGATCGTTACCGGCGACGCGACTGCGTTGCAGGCGAGCAAGAATGCCGCGAATACGGCGGCTGGCGATCTTGAGTTCGTGCAATACAGTGTTGGGGTGGCCGCTTCCTGGGAAGTTGATTTCTGGGGCAAATTCAAGCGCGGTATCGAGGCCGCCGACGCGACCCTGCTTGCCTCTGTGGCCGGCTACGATCAGGTCATGGTGCTGGTTACGGCACAAGTGTGTGGTGCCTATCTCGCCATTCGTACGATCGAGGAACAATTACGGATCACCAGTGAGAACGTCTCGATCCAGCAGCGAAGTTACGACATCGTGAACGTGCAATTTGAAAACGGTTCTACGTCGGAACTCGATGTACTGCAGGCACGTACATTATTGATGAGTACGAAAGCCTCAATTCCGGCCCTGGAAACGCAACTTCACCAGGCCAGACACGCGCTAAGCACACTGCTTGGCATGCCGCCCGGTGACCTGAGTGACCTGTTGCGGGGCGGCGTATCCATACCTGAGGTCCCCGAGAAGCTCGTCGTTGGCTTGCCGGCGGAACTACTGCGCCGACGGCCGGATGTACGACAGGCTGAGTATGCTGCCATGGCACAGAATGCGAGGATTGGACTAGCCAAAGCGAACCTCTATCCGAGTTTTTCATTATCCGGCGCCGTAGGGCTTACTGCTGCGTCTAATACCGAGACCACAGGTTCGGGTGAAAGCGGTTTTGGCCAGCTTTTTACTGCGGACAGCCTGACCTATTCGATCGGCCCGAGTTTCGTCTGGCCGTTCCTGAACTATGGTCGTCTGAAAAACAGTGTTCGCGTACAGGATGCGCGCTTGCAGCAGTCGCTGATCAATTTCAGAGAAACAGTTTTGCAAGCGGCGAGAGAAGTTGAAGACGCAATAGTGGCACTCGATGGTGCGGTGAGGCAGGAGGCGTTGCTCGCAATCACGGTGCAGAATGCACGGCGCTCATCCGCAGTGGCGATGTTGCGTTTTAACGAAGGGTTTGCTGATTACCAGCGAGTACTCAACGCGCAGCAGTCGCTGTTCACGCAGCAAGGCCGCTATGTGACGAACCAGAGCGCCGTCGTTGACAGCTTCATTTCCCTTTACGTGGCATTGGGTGGCGGCTGGCAGCAACGAACGGGCACAGATTT
>JAIBDF010000156.1 GCA_024679535.1 Chromatiales bacterium | reverse complement strand
TTCAATTCCATCTCTGCCGCTCTGCGCCATTGCAGTGCCGGCCATGCCGACCGCCAGCATCAGATACAACATGAGATTCTTTAAAACGGAGACTTTCATTTTTGATCCCTCCAATACAGATCTTAAATACGTGACAGTGCTCATGTCGTTGGCTCGGTTTCAGAAACCTTGGTCTTCGTTTCAGAAACGTTGGTACCGCGAATAATCGTGACCGAGCTTTCTTTTGGACGCGCACGAGTCGGTGCTCGCCGCACAGCAACCTTTGGTTTAGGCGCTACGATCTCTTCCTCGATGATTTCTTCGTCTTCGAGTGGGTTGCGCAGCGTCAACTGAATACTTCCTTCTTCACGGCCCCTGACAAGAATTTCCGCCTGCTCCGGGGTTACCTGCAGGGTCACAGCGCGTACGATGACGGCCTCGCTATCGTTGCTCGTCGCCTGTTGGTCGATGGCAAGCACCTCGATATTGCGCAAAATCGTGTCGGTGATAGCACGACGGCCTTCCCTGCGCGCAGCGACCACATCAACCCGGTTGCCGGGAAGGAGAAAACCGGCGACACCGATGACGTCATCAACGCGTACCGTTACGGCTCGCATGTTCTTGTCAACAAGCGAGGCAAGAGTGCTGCCTTCACCCTGTTCCACGAAGCGCACTTTCATCAGGATTTCCCCGGCCACGATTGGTTGCGTGCTGACCTTGTCGATGACTTCTTCCTTGATCATGAAAGACCCCGGTGGCACCGAATCTTTCGGCATCTGGATGAGCTTCAGGTGGCGCTCCTCTAGCGTGGTGCCGAAGGGAACTGCCATGGTCGCCGCGACAACAGTTGCTACGTCCTCTTTTTCCCTGTTCGCTTGATCCGTTACCCACCCGCGGGCCACCATCGCAGCGCCCAGGCCCAGTACGAGCGATAGCGTTACTAGTATTAATCCACGTTTTCTAAACATCAGTCTGTTCTCCTTTCCTGGAGTCGCAAGCCTCAGGCGGCACTGCTGACCGCAACGAAATAGCTTTCCCATGCAAAGTTCAGCAGTCCACGAGTCAATGCGCGCGGCTGGTTCCTGTAACGGACACGATCCAGCGCAATGCCGAGAAGATCTCTCGGGTGACACGGCTTCATCGGGGTTTCGGTTACACGATGAAGGTTGCTGATCAGGTAATTGATCAACTCAGGTTCATATTGAATTGAATTCTCAATACAGACATCTCGCCAAATCTGTTTGTACTGCTCTTCGGTGAGATGGTCGAAATGAATTTTGTAGCCAATGCGCCGCAGGAACGCTTCATCCGCAAGGTCCAGCGGGCGCAAGTTGGTCGAGAAAATCAACACCTCGTCAAACGGGACGACAAAGTGCTGTCCAGCACCCAGGCTGTGATAATCCTTGTGCTCTTCCATCGGGACGATCCAGCGATTAAGTATCACGTCGGGGTGTACTTTTTGCCGTCCCAGATCATCGAGAAGGAAAAGACCGTTGTTGGCCTTGAGCTGCAGCGGCGCCTCATATTGGCGAGTGGCTGGATCGTACTGAACTTCGAGCAGCTCCGAAGTCAGCTCACCGCCGACCACGATGACCGGTCGCTCGCTCGACACGAAGCGTGGATCATGTCCATGCTCGAGCATCAGTGCCTTCGATTCGTCCTCTAATGACACCGCTTTGTGCAGCATCGGATCAAATACGCGCACTACCGTGTGACCAACCAGGATCGCGTGGGGAATGAGCGTCAGGTCCTGGAATAAATTTGCGAGGCGCTGTGAGATAAACGTCTTGCCCGTTCCCGCAGGCCCGTAGATGAATATGGATCGACCGGAATTCATTGACTGTCCGAGCTGATCCAGCAGCTCCTCCTTGATGACGATTCCATCAAAGAGCTGCTCCACGTCATGCCGGGTAACGGCACGTTCGTGAACTGTCTTGGCACGAACGACTCTTGCATAGTCGGCCAGTGGTACAGGGGCCGGACCGATATAGCCGCTGCGCATAGAAACTTCCAGCGCAACATTACGTCCGCGGTCCGTCAGTGCATAGCGGAGTCCGGCGTTATTCTCCGATTGTGCGCGAATCTCTACCAGGCCTTCGCGCTTCATGAAACCCAGAACTCGTTCGAGTATGGGACCGGCCAGCGCGACGCGCTGAACCAGCTCGGCGAGCGTAAGAACGCCGCCGGAATGCAGATGTTTGGCCAGCAGATCGGCCACAAAGGCTTCGCTAAGTCCCGTCTCTTCGAGAATGCGGGGCCGCGGCGCAAGCCGGGTAAGCGATTCCACGTCGCTTGTTTTGATCTCGTCATCGTCGAGAAGCGTAGCAACGTTGTTATCCGTGGATATCACGAGGATATTCCTCCATTCAAAGTAACCAAGACTGCGGGCGCTGCCTTGAGCGCTACAAGGACACCGCCGAAAATTGCCACGGCGTATGGAATGGCTGATGCCGGCATGCCTTGGTAGCCGACCGCCGGGATTGATGCCGACGGTCCATCGTCTGTGGTGTAGTCTTCCCCACTGGAAGATAGCTGCCAGCAAACCCAGGCGACACCTATGACGCCGCCGACGAGCAACGACGCAACGGACGCTACTACAACGTGCAGCGGGCCGAGAAAGGCACCGCACATCGCCATCAGCTTGACATCGCCCGCGCCCAGTCCACCTGAAATATATAAAGGCAAGAGACAGAGAAGACCGACCAGCGCACCAGACGCGGCGACCGTCAGACCACCGCCTCCCGCTAACCAGGTTTGTCCCGCCAGGCCCAACAACAAACCAACGACCACTAACGGGTTGGGAATGCAGCGGTCCTGTAGATCGCTGAGAACAGCGATTCCAAGTATTGTCAGCATGATGCCGATCAACAAATGATTGAAAAGCGGGTCAAACATCTTGTTCTGTCTCCTGCCTTATCCCCGTCCTTGGGGTTAAGCCATCCATGGGATCTGGCGTGAGGATGACTTAGGGCGTTGCCGCGGGCGTGAGTGCGGTAATGATTCTTGTAATTACATTGCCCACCGTTGTGCCGAGCAGGGTGAATGCGGCAATTACTGCTGCACCTACCAGGCCGCCGGCAATAGCGTACTCAACCGTCGTCAGACCATCTTCTTCTTTAAGAAACTTCATTACGTGCTGTTTCATTTTCAAACTCCTTGTTTGGACACCATGTCCGTCCTTTCCCAGTGCATCGCCAATGCGATATTCGATTTTTGTGCTTGCGATATTCACGAGAATTCGCAGTACGGTCGTAGTTATAGGGGAAGCCTACGTTCATTCGTTAGGACTTTCTTGCAGCTAGTCCGGAGTTTTTTGTCAACCAGGGTTTGGAATGGCAATTCTGTGACTTGCGTCACTATTACTCGGCTTTCGATCCGAGTTCCGAGGCTAAAGCGAAAGCCGCACTTGTCATAATTCCGAGACCGACTCAAGCAATTGGTGTTTGTGTGAACACCATGCCGGAGTTATCACACCTAATTCTGAGAACCACTTCATATCTCTGTGCATTTGCTTCTGCGAACATTCGTGTGGAAGAGATTTCGTCAGACGGCAATATATGAGCAAGCAAGCTAAAGCGCAGATAATGTGGGTTGATCAGACTGTATCGGTGAAACAGTCCGAGTTGCCCGTGCTGTTCGGCGAATACTTCGAGATAACGAGACCACATGGCGGCAGCTCGTTGCACTCCGAGATCAAACGCAATACGCCAAGCCTGCTCCTGTTCGATTTCGATTACCCTGAGCGTCCCGGCCTGAAATTGTTGGAATTGACAAAACGGGAATTCCCAAGCATTCCGATTTTGATGACGACCATGCAGCATTCGGAGTCGCTGGCAGTATGGGCATTTCGTGCTCGCGTCTGGGACTACCTTGTTAAACCCGTCTCTGAACGCGAACTTGCACGAGCTCTGTCAGCACTACAAAAACTGACTCGACATACCAACGAGACCGCCAGACACAGGCTTATCTGTACCAACAAATCGCCAATTCCAGACGAAAATAATGTCGCACCGCGTAACACGACACCCACAGAGTTGATGCCTGCTCTTGCTTTTATCGAACAAAACTTCCGCGAGAAGGTACGCAGCGCTGATGTTGCCGGTGCCTGCCATATGGATTCATTCCGCTTCAGCAGGTCATTCCGATCAGCTTTCGGCATCACCTTCAAAGAATACCTGCTGCGTGTTCGCATCAAGGAAGCATGCCGGCTGCTTGAGAAGCCCGACATAGCGGTCACCGAAGTTGCCTATCTTTCGGGCTTCAATGATCCATCCTACTTTTCTAAAACGTTCAAGCGATATGCCGGCGTCTGCCCATCCGTCTACGCCACATCGACCGAACATCGTGAACTGCTTGGCGATGACCGCCTCGCGTTAATCTTGTAGTGCCCTCGTAACACCCAGCCACCGATCTGTGCGAGAATCCCACAGCATAAAAACAACAACAACAAAGACTTGGCTTTATCACCGGGGGTTGGATGTCTCTATTTCAAGAGCTCAAACGACGTAACGTAATTCGCGTTGCCATCGCCTATTCGGTTATCGCCTGGGTCCTGGCACAGGTCGCCGAGTTCGCGTTCGAGAACTTTGGTGCACCGGACTGGGTGCTGAAGAGCGTCGTCGTCATTCTGTTACTCGGGCTGCCGATAGCCATCGTGTTCGCATGGGCATTCGAGATGACGCCCGAGGGCATCAAGCGTGAGAAGGAAGTCGATCGCAGCCAATCCATTACCCCGCAGACCGGAAAGAAACTGGATCGCGTCATCATCGCCGTCCTGGTTGTAGCACTGGCGTGGTTTGCCTGGGACAAGTTTGGCAACCCGGCGGAACCCGCCCCCACTGCTACAGAGGCTTCTGTTTCGGACAAGTCCGTGGCGGTCCTGCCGTTTGTCGCCATGAGTAGTGGCCCGGATGACGAGTTCTTCGCCGATGGCATGACTGAGGAAATTCTTAACTCGCTGGCGCAGCTTCCCGAGCTGCTCGTAACGGCCCGCACCTCGGCCTTTTCCTTCAAAGGCCAGGACATACCGATACAGGAAATTGCTGAAGTGCTGGGTGTGCAGCACGTTGTCGAGGGCTCGGTGCGCAGATCCGGCGAACGTCTGCGTGTGACCGCACAGTTGATTCGTGCCAACGACGGCTTTCATCTCTGGTCGGAGACCTTCGATAGCACGTCCGAGGACATGATCGAAGTACAGGAGAACATCGCGGAAGAGATAGCAGTCGCGCTGGAAGTGGTGCTCGACGAAAACAAGCGCGATGCCATGCGGCTGGCCGGTCTTCGGGACATCGAGGCATTTACGTTGTACCAGAAAGGGAGGGATCTGTTCGAACGGGCCCACGGTGAGATACCCCAGATAGAAGGTCTGCGACAGGCGAATGTGTATTTCGAGCAGGTAATGGAGATCGTGCCGGAGTACTGGCAGGTCTATGCAGACCATTCCGATCTGTACACGCATTTGCTCAACAACAGTGTTGCCGGTACCCCGGAAGAAGGGATTACAGAAGCGGTGCTCGTCGAGGCGTATGCGACAGCCATTGCCGACCTGGAAGCAGCGGCTCAGCATGCGCCAACAAAGCGGATACGCTATATCGCCGCACTTGATGTCGCGTTTCTCAGTGGCAACTGGCGAGGACTTTCCGGGCGCCTGGAAAGAGCGCTGGCGGAGCCGGGGTGCCTCGAAGGAAACTGGACCCCGACCATCGTGAATGTGCTCGGCGCGGCCAGCGACTACATCGATCTCACCACTACTATCCTCGCCTGCGATCCTTTGCGGTCGCTGTCCTGGTTCAATCTCGCCAGGGCAAAACTGTGGGCGGGTGACCCGGCTGAAGCGCTCGAAATCGCTCGCGAGGGTGTGGAGAAAGCGCCTGGTTCGTGGCTGACCATGACACTGGTTCAAGCACTGGTCAAAAACGGCCTGCATGATGAAGCGTTGCGCGTGCTCGAGAATGATGTTCCGGACGTCCGTCTGGCACAGGCGTTCCAGATACTGGTTGCTGCGCACCAGGGAGATCAGGAAAAATCGGGCCAACTCCTCGCCGTTTACGACGAGAATAAGGTGGGCAATTTTTTCGACGTCATGGTTAATGCCTGGGGTGGCAGAAGAGCTGAAGCCAACCGCCTAGCGGCAGGATTCGACGAGCATTTCTTCGGTCCGATGGTTTTGTGGCAGATTGCGAACTGGTGCCAGTGCGGTTCACCCTGGGAGCTTGAAGCAACGCCTAACTTTGCGGCGAAGATCAAGGAAGCGAACATAACCTGGCCGCCCAAGACGCCCCTGAGTTTTCCGCTGAAGGACTGGTAACTAAACCCTACCTCTCCAAACTACCGAGGGTTGAATGTCTCTATTTGAAGAGCTGAAACGTCGTAACGTCATTCGCATCGCCATCCT
>JAIBDF010000172.1 GCA_024679535.1 Chromatiales bacterium | reverse complement strand
GCTCGAGCAGTTGCAGAGACACTTCGTTCGAAAGATTTACGCGTGGATCGAACATGGTCCGCAGAATGCCGAACACCTCCAGCTCGGGATTAACCGACTCGCGAACCTGATCGATCGTCCTGAGCAACGACGACAGGCCCTCAAGCGCGTAGTACTCGCATTGCATCGGAATCAGTACGCCATCCGCCGCAGTCAGCGCGTTCACAGTGAGCATGTTTATCGACGGCGGGCAGTCAATAAGAATGAAGTCATAAAGCCCCGCCACAGGCGCCAGTGCCTTCTTGAGCTTCATCTCCCGTCCGATTTCCTGCAGCAACTTGACTTCGGCAAGGGTCAGGTCCTCGTTACCCGGAAGAATCGCAAAACCGCCTTCGGGTGGTGACACGATAGTATCGACTGCCGTCGCATCGCCCAGCAGAACGTCACAGGTCGAGTTCTCAAGCTCCATCTTGTTCACGCCACAACCCATCGTGGCATTACCCTGCGGATCCATGTCGACCAGCAGGACACGGCGCTGGGTCGCGGCCAGAGACGCCGCCAGGTTGACGCAGGTGGTGGTTTTGCCCACCCCGCCTTTCTGGTTTGCTACAGCAATAATTCGCGTCATTTATCCTGCCCGTCGCAATAGCACTGCGTGCCGCGTGCCCCTCTCGAGGCCCGGCACGTTCAGTTCTTCGACTTCGTAGCTCCACGGAGCCGTCAAATCTTCTAATTCTGTCGTCGGGTAGCGCCCCTTGAGCGCGACAAACACCCCGTCCTCTCTTACGTGATGTCCGGCGATTTCCACGAGACGCGGCAATGCGGCCAGCGCCCGGGCGATCACGGTATCAAAGCGATGCCCGGGTGCATAGTCCTCGCCCCTGCCTTTCACGGCAGTAACGTTGTTCAAGCCCAGCAATCCAGCCACATGCTGCACGAACATAATCTTCTTATTGTTGCTGTCGAGCAGTGTGAACTCGCGGTCAGGCTCTACAATTGCGAGTGGCAGTCCCGGAAAGCCGGGGCCCGTTCCGACATCGAGCACGGTCTTGCCGCGCAGCAGCGGCTGTGCAGCGAGACTGTCGAGGATGTGCGCTGTGACCATCTCACGGCGATCCCGAATTGCGGTGAGATTGACCTTGCGGTTCCAGCGCTCGAGTTCGGCAAGGAGCAAGTCGAACTGCGCGGCGTGCGCCTGGTGCTCGGGCGTCTCCAGACGTTGTTTGCAATTGAAGCTCATGGAGTACTTATAATTGTGACGTCATGTTACCTGACTCGTGCATAGTATCGGTTCGCGCCGGTAACGAACAGAAGACCTAAGGAGACCAGGATGTCCGACTCAATCTATGCTCCGCCAGTGGCCGATGTAACCGCGCCCGCCGGCAATGCACCTCGCTACTACATCGTGGCGCCGTTCAAGTTCGTCCTGCTCTCTGTCCTTACCTTTTCACTGTATTTCGTCTACTGGTTCTATATGAACTGGAGGCTCATCAAGATTGACGACAACAACGACACCTGGCCGCCGGCCAGGGGTTTCTTCTATATCTTCTTTACACACTCGTTGTTTACAGATGTACAGCAGAGCTTCGACAAGCAGGCACGACAGTGGGACTGGCAGCCCGGGCTTCTTGCAACGCTGTTCGTTATCGTGACCATTGTCGGCAACGTTATCGGCCAGTTTGTCCCGTATGAAATCTATCCGCTTTTGAGCTCAATCTCGCCGCTTGCTTCGACGTTCATCCCTACGTTTCTGTTGCTGCCGGCGCAAAGGGCCATTAACGCCGCCAGCGGAGACGACGACGGTAGCAGTAACTCAAGGCTCACCATGGGTAACTGGGTGTGGATTGTTCTGGGCGGTGTGTTCTGGTTGCTGATACTGATCGGAACCTACGCCATAATAGTGGCGCCGACACTGCCGTAGCGCTATGGCGCGGAGCCTGCTCCAACCAGATGCTCTCGCAGGAAGATCGTCATCACCTGTTGCAGGATGTCGCGGTTTTCACGCTTTCGGTAGCCGTGGCCTTCGTTCAGCGCATTCATGAACCAGACGGACTGTCCGCGCTCCCGCAGGGCCTCAACCATTTGCGTCGCCTCGGTTACGGGTACCCGTGGATCATTCTGGCCCTGGATAATGAACATCGGCACCGTTATACGTGACACGTTGTTCAGCGGACTGATCCGCTCAAGGTGTGCCCGCATTTCCGGATCACGCTCATCCCCGTACTCCTGACGTCGACGATCACGACGATAGTCCTGCGTGTTCTCGAGGAACGACACAAAATTACTGATGCCCACATTGTCGATTACCGCGCTTAAACGATCGCTATAGTGCACGGCGCTGGCCAGGACCATGTACCCCCCGTAGCTGCCGCCGTACAGGGCTATGCGACTGGCGTCGAGGTCCGGCTGCGTTTCGATCCAGTCGAGCAGTGAACCAATGTCCCTGACGGCATCTTCACGCTGAAAGCCATTGTCGAGACCGACATACGTCTTGCCATAGCCCGTTGAGCCGCGCACGTTGGGCTGAATAACCGCGGCACCCAGGTTCGCCACCCAAAACTGAAATGTCGAGCTGAACATCGGGCGCGCCTGCGACTCGGGCCCGCCATGGATGCGAATAACGACCGGATGCGGGCCAGCGCCCCGTGGTTTGTGAATCCATGCCGGCACTTCTCGCCCGTCGAATGTCGGATAATGCACCAGGTCCGGTACTACGAACTCCCGGACGACGAGACCACCTACCTCACTCTCCGTCCAGCGAACGAGCCGGCCGAACTTCAGGGGGCCGCGGCCGAGCTTCAGCACGTAGGCATCGCTCGGCGCATTTGCAGAATTCAACGTCAGGCCAAGCCTCTTTTCGTCTGGACTAAATCTTAGTCCGTAGGCAATTCCCGTCGGCAACTCGTCGACCATGCGATATTCCCGGGTGGCAGGGTCCATCAGGTAGACGCGTGAGTTACCGTTCTCGTTGGCAACGAAGGCCATGCGCTGTCGATCGTCACTGATCACAACATCGCTGATGTTCCAGGGAATGCTGGACGTCACAATCTCGGGCGTCGCTCCCGGCACCAGCGATTGCCATGCAAGCTGATTGAATTCGCCGCCCTGGTCGGTGATCAGCCAGAAGCCCTCGCCGTCATCGTCAAACGCAACGGGTTGATTGAGGCTCGGGGTCTCGCCCCCGCCCGCCAGCAACGTCCGGGTACCGTCGTCCAGGTTGACCATGATGGCCCGCGAGTCAGCGACGCTGACGTAGTTCTGTACCAGCAGGCGGCCGCCTTCGCGCGAGAACTCAGCTGGTTCCCAGAGAAAGCCATCATCGACTTCTATGGCTACCTCGGCCTTGTCTGGTTGATCAGGATCCATAACCCAGATGTCGTTGGCAATTCCATCCCGCAGGGTGCTCTTGTAGGCGATACGCGATCCGCGTCGATCCCACACCATGGCACCATTCCGCGATTCGCCATCCGTCAGCAGGCTTGCTTCGCCGCTCTCGCCGTCAAACATATAGATCTGCGCAAACTCGCTGCCATTTGCGTCGCGCGAGAAAATCAGCTGCTCGGCCCCAGGGCGACGTGAGATCTCTCTGATTGGCTCCCGGTAGAATGTCAGCTGGCGCCGGGCACCACCGGGCATGACGATTTTATGGAGAGAGTCGACGCTGCCGAAGCCCGTCGAGACATAAATGCCCTTGCCGTCCGCTGACCAGCTGCGAAAGATCGCGCCACGAATGTCCTGCCAGCGGTACAGCTCCTGACGAATGGACTGCGGTATCTCCGGGATGTCTTCGAGCACGAGCTTGCCGTTGTTCATGACACGCCTTTCGACGTCAGGATTCGCCACAACCCCGTGAGACGCAACGGTTACCAGCGTTGCAGCGAGAAGGGTCGTAAACAACCTTCGTAACCGCACCAGACTATGGGTTCTCTGCAATCCGCACGACGATGCGGCCCGTAACGGTGCCGTCAATGTATGCCTGGAACGCGTCCGGGAGTTCGTCGAATGAGATCGTTCGAGATCCGATTGTGTCGAGGTGCTGTGGCTTCAGATCGCCACCAATTCGCGCCCAGACCGCGCGCCTTAAATCGTGGGGCGTATCAACCGAGTTGATGCCCAGCAGGCAAACCGCGCGCAGGATAAATGGCATCACCGTCGTGTTCAGCTCATGACTGGCCGCAAGCCCGATGCTCGCGATGTTGCCACCGTACTTCATGGTGCGCGTAAGCCATGCAAGATAGTCGCCGCCGAGATTGTCGATCGCGCCGGCCCACAGCGCTTTTTCCATCGGTCGCTTGCCGAAGTCGATCTCGTCGCGCAGCAGGATCTGCTGTGCCCCGATCTTGCGCAGGTAGTCTTCTTCTGCGGCCTTGCCGGTCACACCGACAACCTCGTAGCCGCGACCGGCGAGCATGTCGATGGCGACGCTGCCAACACCGCCTGTTGCGCCCGTCACAACGACCGGCCCCAGATCAGGCATCTGATTGTTTTGTTCCATGCGGTGAATCGCCAGCGCTGCCGTATAGCCGGCCGTGCCGATCTGCATCGCCTCCGCGCACGTCATCCCACCCGGGAGAGCCACCAGGCTCTTGCTGTCGATGCGCGCGTACTCGGAGTATCCCCCATCAATGGTTTCGGAAAGCCCGCAGCCCGTCACCAGGACATCGGCGCCCGGCTGAAAATCTGCGTCCTCTGAGCTGACCACCACGCCCGCGAGGTCGATGCCACCATTGAGCGGATACCGCCTGAGAATGCGCCCTTTACCGGTCGCTGCGAGCGCGTCCTTGTAATTGATTGTCGAGTGCGTAACGCGCACGACAACATTGCCTTCGGTCAGGTCATCGATGCTGAGCTGCTGGAATCCGGCGACGATTTTGCCGTCCTGCTCATCGATTCGAAATGCGCGGAAGTTATCCATGATGTTTCTCCATTCGCTCCAGCCAGGACACAAGACCCTGAGCGTTAAGAACAATATCAACCTCAAGCAGCGACCAGATCGCGTCGCGCTCGCCTGTAAAGCCATGCTCCACGAGACGGCCGCTCAAATAGTCGTCCATGGCCTGTTGAATGCGTGCGCCGCGATTGGGTTCCCCCTGGTGCGCGAGAGCCATAGCGACGTAAGCATCGATACCAGCGTGCATCTCGGCCGCCAGTCTGTCCAGTTCCCGGACCCGGCTGTAATGCGTTAGATACAGCTGCTCAGGATTACAGTCCATGATGCGATCGACCGACCTGTGCGCCTCGTCCGGGTCGAAGCTTGCCGGGGTTGTCGTGGGATAGAT
>JAIBDF010000024.1 GCA_024679535.1 Chromatiales bacterium | reverse complement strand
CCTCATGGATCTGCTGGACGCCGTTCAGAAGGCAAAGGAAGAAGGGGCAACGGCGGAGCAGCTGACGCAGGCGCTCGAATTGCAGCGTAAGGCGCAGTGGCGTCTCGACTTTATCGCCGCTGAAAACTCGATGGGCTTCCATGCACCGCAGGAGGCGGCACGGGTACTAGGTGAGGCGGCCGACTACGCACGGCAGGGCCAGGTCGCGGCACTGTTATGGCGCGAAAGCGGCGCGGTGCCGGTTGCCGACGACTGACTGCGCCGCGTTTTGTGAACTCGCTACGCGACTTCGACTCGCACCGTCGGCACAAATGAAAAGGGGCTGCCCAAAAGGGCAACCCCATTTCATGTTGGTGGAGGTGGCGAGAATCGAACTCGCGTCCGCAAGTCCTCCGCTACGAGGTCTACATGCTTATTCCGTCATTAATCTCACTGCAGGCTACCCGACGGGCAGGGAAAACTCACAGCCAGCTCAGTAAGGATTTAACGGTTCGAGCCCTGAACATGCCCTTGCCGCGGTCCTGTGTCGGTGACTCCTGCGATCCGGACGCACAGGCACGATCCGGGCAGAAGGCATTTACTGGTTTTTAAGCAGCTAGTGCGTAGTTGTCGTCGTTGGCAACTATAAGTTTTACAGCTGGATTTACGAGGTACTCTGTCCCTCGGCATGCACTCGGAGTTTCGCGACCCACGTCGAAGCCATGTCACCCCCGTGTGCCGTGTAGTGTAGGGCCTGTTCGCACAATTACAATGCGATCTGGTCATAATTCCCAGGAAAAAATAGAATAAATCACTTTAAGTATCGTTTATAAATATTTGATTACAAACTAATGCTTAAGAATCCTCTCCTTTTGACGCTGCCAGTCGCGGTCTTTCTTATCGGTGCGTTTGTCGTGCTGCTTCTTGCCCTTGGCGAGACCGAGATTCAGCTTGGCGCGGCCTTTGAACCAGTGAAGGTCCAGCGGCACGAGGGCATAGCCCTTGCGTTCCACGGCGCCGGTTAGCCGGTCCAGTTCATAACGATGCAACAGTAGCTTTCGGGCTCGGGTCGGCACCGCCTTAACGTGGGATGAGGTCGTCTTGAGCGGTGAGAAATGGGCTCCCACCAGCCACGCTTCACCGTTCTTGAGGTGGACATAGGCCTCAGTCAGCTGGGCATTGCCCGCGCGCAGGCTCTTCACTTCCCACCCTTCGAGTTCCAGGCCGGCCTCGAAACGGTCTTCGATGAAGTAGTCGTGACGTGCACGCCGATTGACGGCAATGATGTCACCCGCTGGTTTTTTTGTTTTCTTCTTACCCATACTTGCCTGGCTGATGCCCACGTTTGCGAGCGGATTATACGGGCAAAGCGTTGTATGGCACGGGGATTTGTATAAGAATCGCCCGAATACCCGGGGAATAGAGAACCAGCATGCTCAGCAACCAGGCCGGCGACGGCAAACGCAGCTCATTGCACGGCAACTGGTCGTCCAGAATGGCGTTTGTTCTCGCCGTCACGGGGTCCGCCGTCGGTCTTGGCAATATCTGGAAATTCCCCTACATCGCGGGACAAAACGGTGGTGGCGCATTTGTTCTGGTCTATCTGGCCTGCGTCATTCTGATCGGTATGCCCGTCATGATGTCGGAAATACTCATCGGACGGCGCGGACGGCGTAACCCTGTGCGGACCATGCAGATTCTCGGTGAGGAAGAGGGCGGTTCTCTGCGTTGGGGTTGGGTAGGCGCCATTGGCGTTATTGCTGGAATTCTGATCCTCTCGTACTACAGTGTCATCGCGGGCTGGACCCTGGCGTACATCGTAAAGAGCGTGAGCGGCGTCTTTGTCGACGCCTCGGCGACAGCGGTAGGTGCAGAATTCGACAGTTATGTAGGCGACTGGCGCAAGGTCGGTCTGACGCACACGATCTTTATGGCCCTGTCGGTATTCGTCGTTGCCCGTGGCGTCGAGCGCGGCCTGGAGCAGGCCGTTCGCTTCATGGTTCCGGCGCTCCTGGTCCTGATGCTGGTCCTGCTGGTCTACTCCATCAACTCGGGCTATTTCGGCCAGGGTGTGGCGTTCATGTTCACGCCGGACTTCGGAAAGCTGACGCAGGACAGCGTGTTGGCAGCCCTCGGACAGGCCTTTTTTACATTGAGTATCGGTATGGGTGCCATCATGGCTTACGGCGCCTATCTCCCTGAGGAAACCTCTATCACAGGCGCGTCCGCCGCCGTTGTTGTCGCCGACACCGCGATCGCCATCCTCGCTGGCCTCGCAATCTTCCCGCTGGTGTTCGCGAACGGACTGACCCCCGCTGATGGTCCGGGCCTTGTATTCAACACACTGCCCCTGGCGTTCGGCCAAATGCAGGGCGGCGTATTTCTCTCGACGATCTTCTTCCTGCTGCTGTCATTTGCGGCGTGGACCTCGGCCATCGGCCTCATGGAACCTGCCGTGGCCTGGATTGTCGAGCGCTTTAACAAGACGCGGGCGCAGGCCACGATCATGATCGGCCTGCTGATCTGGCTGCTCGGCTTCGGCACCGTACTGTCGTTCAATGAATTGTCCGAAACCAAATTCCTGGCCGGAACGATCTTCAGTAACGTCGATTACCTGACCAGCAACATCATGCTGCCACTTGGTGGCCTGTTGATCGTGTGGTTCACCGGCTGGGTCATGTGCCGTAATTCCACGTCTGACGAGCTCGGCGATTCGGGGGCCTTGTTCAGGGTCTGGCGGTTCTCAGCACGTTTCATTGCGCCGGTCGGAATTCTGTTCGTGTTGCTCAATGCGGTTGGCTTGATCGACTGGATTCGCGACCGCCTGGCCTGAGGATGGCCGTCTAGCAATGCGCAAAGTCAGCCGCAGCGCACTGGTGCCGTACTCAGCGATGCAGATGTACGAACTCGTCAAGGATGTGGAGTCATACCCTTCCTTCCTGCCCTGGTGCAATGAGGCCGAGGTCCATATTCGAGGCGAGGATTTCATAGAAGCCTCGCTGGGACTGCATCGGGGCCGCATCAGCAAGAAATTCAGGACGCGGAACCTGTTCAGGGAAGGCGAGTCGCTCGACATTGCGCTGGTCGGCGGACCGTTTCGCCATATGGCAGGCGGGTGGACATTCCATCAGCTCGGACACTCTGGCAGCAAAGTTGCGCTGAATTTGGAATTCGAGTTTGAAAACCGGGCTACCGACGTCATTTTCGGGCGGTTTTTTGAGAACACCTGCAACGCGCTGGTTGACTCATTCACCCAGCAGGCGGCGAAGATCTATGCGAGTTGAGGTCGTTTTTGCGTTGCCCAAGCGCCAGGTGCTGCTGACGGTCACCCTGAGCGACGGCGCGACGGTAGCTGATGCCATTGAGGTTAGTCGTATCGCGAGGCAATTCCCTGAGGAAGATCTGGACGTGCTGCAGGCGGGTCTGTGGGGTCAGCCGGTCGCGAGGGACCGGCAGGTCAGGGACGGTGATCGAGTTGAGCTATTCCGCCCGCTGGCAATGGATCCGCGAGAGGCGCGACGCCTAAAGGCCGGGGTTTAGTTCCTGATCCCGGCGAATTTCGCTGACCACGTCGTTCTCGAAAAACACGGAAACCCAGCGCTTGAACGTGGCGTCATCACGACGCAGTTTCAGGTAGTAGATATAGTCCCACCGCTCCTTGCTGAACGGATCGTCTATCATCGGGGTACCAAGCAGAAACCGGACCTGGTTCTTGGTCATGCCCAATTCGAGTTGCACCAGGTTCTCTTCTTTTATGAGATTTCCCTGCGAAATAGACGCTCGATAGACACAGCCGCTACCGGTCGCCAGCGCGAATGTCATCAAAAGAAGAACGATCCAGTTGCGGTTAATCATAGAGTCCGGCTGCCACCTGCGTCATAATAGGCGCGCATCATACCTTGAAAGAGTTTGTTCATGCAGCAACGAAAAGAACTTCGCAAAGCCGGGCTGAAAATCACTCTGCCCCGTCTGAAAATTCTCGAAATCCTCGAGGGGACGCGGTCTCGCCACATGAGCGCTGAGGATATCTACAAGCAGCTGCTGCAGGCGGGTGAGGATATTGGCCTGGCCACGGTCTACCGTGTCCTGACGCAGTTCGAGACCGCCGGCCTTGTTACGCGCCATAATTTCGAGGGTGGACATTCGATCTTCGAGCTCGACGATGGCGATCACCACGACCATATGGTCTGTGTCGAAACCGGGGACGTGGTTGAATTTGTGAGCGAAGAGATCGAGCGGCTGCAACACGAGATAGCCGAGAAATATGGCTACGAACTCATCGATCACAGCCTCGTGCTGTATGTGAAAAACAAGAACAGTGACGACGCCAGCTAGGCCTTAGGCGCGTTTTCGCCGGGCCCCGGCGAGCATTTCGGCCGCGTGCTCCAGTGTTTTACGTGTGATCTCCACACCGCCCAGCATTCGGGCAAGTTCCTCAATGCGTTCGTCCTGGCCAAGGCCTTGCACCCGCGTTCGGGTGGACTTGCCATCCGTGACCTTGCTGATACGAAAGTGCTGGTCCGCGAGGCTGGCTACCTGCGGCAGGTGAGTTACGCACAGAACCTGCCGGCTGGCACCAAGTTCCTGCAGTCTGCGGCCGACCATCTCGGCCACGCCGCCGCCGACGCCACTGTCTACCTCATCGAACACCATGGTCGGAATGGCGCTGCCGTCGCTCGCGATGACCTGAATCGAGAGGCTCATCCGCGACAATTCGCCGCCCGACGCGATTCTGGCCAGTGACTGCGGGCCCTGGCCCGGGTTGGCGCTGATCAAAAACTCGATGTTGTCGATACCCCAGGGTCTCGCGTCATCGTCGGCCAACGTTGTGACCGCTACTTTAAAAACGCCACCGGGCATACCCAGACCGTGCATTGCTTCACTGACAGCAGTCTCGAAACCCGCAGCCGCTTGATGTCGACCTTTGGATAAGGCATTGGCTCGTTTCAGGAATTCAGCCCTGGCCACCGCAGCCTGCTCTTCCAGTTCCCGGCCGCGCTCCTCCGCATGACTGAGTTCGTCATGCTCCGACCGCAGCCTGTCTGACAACTCCGGAAGCTCGTCCGCCTTCACCCGGTGTTTGCGGGAAATCGTCTGGATGGCGTCGAGACGCTCCTCGACCCAGTCACGTCGCGCCGGATCCATGTCGAGCGCCTCGCCGTAGCGGCGCAGGGTATCTGCCGCCTCGGCCACCTGGATGCTGGCGCTATTGAGCATTTCGAGTACAGGTTCCAGCGCCGCGTCGATCTCCGCCAGCGGTTCAATGACCCGCAGCGCGTCAGCCACAAGGCTATTTGCATTACCCGCATCGTTGTCGAACAGGCCTTCCAGCGCAGAGCTTGCGCCTTCCGCCAGGCGACCGCTGTTTTGCAGCTTTTGCCGTTCGCTGTTGAGTTCAGCGATTTCATCGGCTCGGAGCGCCAGCGAGTCGAGTTCCTGCAGTTGAAAGGTGAGCAGGTCGAGTCGTGAGGCACGATCGGCCTCCGCGTTGGCCAGTTCTTCAAACCGCTCTGCGAGCGATTTCCAGTCAATGAAATGCGTTGCGGCTGCGGCGCGCTGATCGAGCAGCCCGCCGAAATGATCGAGCAGGTCGCGCTGGATCTCGCGCCGGCCCAGCGACTGGTGAAAGTGCTGACCGTGAATATCGAGCAGCAGTTCGCCGATTGCCTTGAGTTGTGACAGGGGTACGGAGTTGCCGTTAATGAACGCTCGCGACCGGCCGTCTGCGTTGATCACGCGTCGCAACAGGCACTCGCCATCGAGATCGAGCGCCTGCTCTTCGAGCCATGCGGCCACCGCGGGCAGGGAGGACACATCGAACTCAGCGGCAAACTCTGCGCGCTTGGCACCGTCGCGGACCAGCTGTGCGTTCCCGCGCTCGCCGAGTACCAGTCCAAGTGCATCGACGAGAATTGATTTACCTGCGCCGGTTTCGCCGGTCAGCACCGTCATACCGGGCTCGAACTCGATATCGATGCGGTCAACGATTGCGAAATCGCGTACTTGCAGGTTCATTATCATGGCAGATGCCTGTTCATACTATGACGTCTCTATGCCGCGCTTACGGCTGTCGCGTCCCCAGAAAAGCTTTGAACGCAGTATGCCGTAGAAATCATGGCCGGGCGGGTGCAGCAACGTGATGCGCTGACTGGCAGCCGCGACCTTCAGCCTGTCTCCCGGGCCCAGCGTTCCGATATGCCCACCATCGACCGTAATTTCGGCACGTGAATCATCGCGCTCGAGCAGCAGGATTTCGATTTCCTGGCTTGCCGGGATGACGATTGGGCGGTCGGTCAGCGTGTGCGGACAGATCGGAACAAGTGCCACGGCGTCAAGCTGTGGCTCGATGATCGGACCGCCGCAACTTAGCGCATAGGCTGTCGAGCCCGTCGGTGTTGCGCAAATCAGTCCGTCGCCGGAGTGTGTGTTGACATATCGACCCGCCACGCTGGTCGAAAAATCGACCATGCCGCCGCTACCGCGGCGCTGTACAACCACATCGTTGAGCCCGTACTGCACCACTTCATCGCCTGCCGCGGTGCTCAGGCTGGCCTTTAGTAACAGGCGCGAGTCCTTGAGATACCTGCCGGCCAGAACCTGGTCCACGCTCGCAATCATTGCGTCCGGCGTGATGTCGGCGAGAAAGCCCAGACGGCCGCGGTTAACGCCGAGGATTGGTGTCCCGCTTATCCTTGCAAGGCGACTTGCGTACAGCATTGTGCCATCGCCACCGATTGCGATGACGAGATTGGCGTTGTCGCAGAGCTGCTCTTCGGGCACATGCGTAACGTGAAGGTCGAGCGCCAGCGCCTCAGCGGCCGTCACATTGATCCCGGCTTTAGTCAAATAATCGGCCAGTACCCGCATTGGTTCTGCAACGCGCGCATCAGACTGTCTGCCCACCAGGGCAATGTTCCGGAATTCAGTGTCCATACCTTGATTGTTGCAGACCCTTGACCGACCGCCAACCCGTTGCTAGCGTTTCTTGTGAATGACAGCAGATGCGTCCAAAGCCTTACCCAGCGATCGCGGCCAACACTTGTTGCGCGTGTTGATCCAGCGGTATATCCGCGACGGGCAGCCGGTAGGCTCACAAACCTTGTCCAAAGACTCGGGGCTGGATCTCAGTCCGGCCACGATCCGCAACGTGATGTCTGATCTTGAGGATATGGGCCTCGTATCCGCGCCACATACCTCGGCGGGCCGGGTACCAACGCCGCAGGGTTACCGTATGTTTGTCGACACGCTGGTCCGTTACAGGCAGCCGGTCGAAAAGGATGTGCAACGCATTCGCAAGCAGCTGGGAGGCGAGTACGAGACCCCGGGGGCTCTCGTCAGCACGGTGTCCAGCATGCTGTCCGAGTTCACCAGCATGGCAGGTGTCGTTACAGTGCCGCGCGCCCCCAAAGTGGCATTGCGCCAGATCGAATTCCTGCCATTGTCAGAACAGCGCATCCTGGTGATCCTGGTAATCAACGACACCGAGGTGCAAAACCGAATCCTGCACACCGATCGCGACTACACAGCGAGCGAACTGCAGCACGCGCAGAACTTCATAAATCAGCACTATGCGGGCACAGACCTGCACACGGTGCGCGTAAAGCTGCTCAAGGACCTGGACAAGACCCGCGATTCGATGAACCAGGCAATGCACGACATCATCTCTGTCGCGCATGCGGCGATGGACAAAGCAGAACACCCTGACGACGAGTATGTGCTGGCGGGTGAGACCAACCTGATGAGCTTCGCAGAATTGTCCGATGTCGATACGCTGCGCCGCCTGTTCGATGCGTTTTCGCGCAAGCGCCTGATACTTGATCTTCTGGACCGTAGTATTAATGCGGACGGCGTGCGTATCTTTATCGGTGAAGAATCCGGCTACGGCATCCTTGACGACTGCAGTGTGGTTACCGCGCCTTACCGGGTCGACGACGACACAATCGGCGTCCTGGGGGTCATCGGACCGACACGCATGGCCTATGACCGGGTTGTCCCGATCGTGGATGTCACGGCAAGACTACTTGAGACGGCGCTCGGCCACGGGCAGCCAAAGTAAGCAAAAAAATCCCGCGCATGGCTTGATATTTCCGCGCTGGTCCCCAAACTGCGCTCATCTGATTGTGACGTCTAGCGACGCAAGCTGCCCAAAACGCGGCTAACTCATTGATTTGGAGTACTAAATGAATACGGAACGCCCGGAAGAGTTCGTCGAGGAGGCGGCCGCGGATGCGCAAACCGAAGTCCCGGAGCCTGAACCTGAGGATGTCGCACAGGACCTCGACCCCGAAGCGGCGCTCGCTGAAGTGCAGGCCAAGGCGGACGAGAACTGGGAACGATACGTTCGGGCCCTGGCCGAGGCCGATAATATTCGCAAGCGCGCTGGCAGAGATGTCGAGAATGCCCACAAGTTTGCGCTGGAGCGCTTTGGCAAGGAGTTGCTCGGAGTCAAGGACACACTTGAGATGGGGCTGGCCGTTGACGGTGCCAGCGTGGAGAGCCTGCTTGAGGGCAGCAATGCAACGCTGAAGTTGCTGGCCAGCACGCTGGAGCGCTTTGGTATCGTTGAGGTCGATCCAGTCGGCGAGCCTTTCGACCCGGACTTCCATGAAGCGATCAGCATGCAGCCTTCGGACGACGTCGAGCCCGGTTCGGTTGTCACCGTGGTGCAGAAGGGCTACACGCTCAACGGACGCCTGTTAAGGCCTGCGATGGTGATTGTGGCCGCCGAATAGGCAGCTGAATGATTTCATTCAGAAAAAACCAGGGCCAAAACGCTTGAAAGGGCCGAACACGGCCCCACCTAACAGCCAGTTTTACGAAATTCCAACAGATTTTGGAGCAGAGAATCATGGGTAAAGTTATCGGTATCGACCTTGGTACCACCAACTCCTGCGTAGCAGTGATGGAAGGCGATACGCCCAAGGTCATAGAGAACAGTGAAGGCGATCGTACGACGCCGTCGATCGTTGCGTTCACAAAAGACGACCAGGTGCTCGTTGGCCAGTCAGCCAAGCGCCAGGCCGTGACGAATCCGTCGAATACGTTGTATGCGATCAAGCGCCTGATTGGCCGCCGTTTTGAAGACGACGTGGTGCAGCGCGACATCAAGATGGTGCCCTACACCATTGCGAAGGCGGATAACGGTGACGCCTGGGTCGAGGCCCAGGGCAAAAAGATGGCGCCGCCCGAGATCTCCGCGCGCGTCCTCATGAAAATGAAGAAAACAGCCGAGGATTACCTCGGTGAAGAGGTCAAGGAAGCCGTGGTCACGGTGCCTGCCTACTTCAACGATTCGCAGCGCCAGGCCACCAAAGACGCTGGCAAAATTGCTGGCCTCGATGTCAAACGCATCATCAACGAGCCGACTGCTGCTGCACTTGCGTATGGCATGGATAAGAAGCGCGGCGATGCCAAAATCGCGGTCTTTGACCTCGGTGGCGGTACCTTTGACGTCTCGATTATCGAGATTGCCGAAGTCGATGGTGAGCACCAGTTCGAAGTACTGGCCACGAACGGCGATACGTTTCTTGGCGGTGAAGACTTCGACATGCGCGTTATCGAATACCTCACGTCTGAGTTCGAGCGCGAGAGTGGTGTGGACATCACCTCGGACCCACTGGCCATGCAGCGAGTTAAGGAAGCGGCGGAGAAGGCGAAGATCGAGCTCAGCTCCCAGCAGCAAACCGAAGTCAACCTGCCGTATGTTACGGCAGACGCCTCAGGTCCAAAGCATCTGAATATCAAGCTGACACGTGCCAAGCTCGAGTCGCTGGTTGAGGAACTGGTCACGCGTACGATCGGGCCGTGCCGGGTCGCGCTCAAGGATGCCGGTCTCAAGGTTAATGAAATTGACGATGTCATCCTCGTGGGTGGCCAGACACGTATGCCGAAGGTATTCGAGGAAGTACAGAACTTCTTTGGCAAGGAGCCGCGTCGCGATGTGAACCCTGACGAAGCCGTTGCGTTGGGCGCCGCTATCCAGGGTGGTGTGCTGTCCGGTGACGTCAAGGATGTCCTCTTGCTGGATGTTACGCCGCTGTCGCTCGGGATCGAGACGCTGGGCGGTGTCATGACCAAGTTGATCGAAAAGAACACGACGATTCCGGCCAACGCTGAGCAGGTGTTCTCAACGGCTGACGACAACCAGACAGCGGTGACGATTCACGTACTGCAGGGTGAGCGCGAGCGCTCTTTGGATAACAAGTCGCTGGGTCGCTTCGACCTGACGGATATTCCGCCCGCGCCGCGTGGCCTGCCGCAAGTCGAGGTCACGTTCGATATTGACGCGAACGGCATCCTGAACGTGTCTGCCAAGGACAAGGCAACCGGCAAGAGCCAGAACATCGTGATCAAGGCCTCGAGCGGCCTGTCTGACGACGAGATCGAGACGATGGTCTCCGATGCCGAGAGTCATGCCGAGGAAGATCGTAAGTTCCGTGAGCTCGTGGACGTACGCAACCAGGCCGACGGCCTCATTCACGCGGCCGAGAAGACGCTCAGTGAAATGGGCGAAAAGGCGACATCGGAGGAACGTCTTGCCATCGAAAATGCGATTGCGGACGTGAAGACGGCCCTCGAAGGTGACGACAAGGAGCAGATCGAGACGAAGACGGCGGCACTGGGCGAAGCATCCGGCAGCCTGGCGCAGAAGCTGTACGCTGAGCAGGCGGCACAGGGTGCAGAAGGCGAACCTGGCGGGACTGCAGCTGACGACGATGTTGTCGATGCCGAGTTTGAAGAGGTCGACAAGGACGATAAGTCCAAGTCAGAGTAATCTGGGCTTAATCTAGAGGTAATGCGCGGGCGCTCTTCGGGGCGCCCGACGTACAGGAAAACATGGCAAAACGCGATTATTACGAAATCCTGGGTGTCTCGAAATCGGCTTCGGCTGACGAGATCAAGAAGGCCTATCGCCGTCTTGCCATGAAGCACCATCCGGACCGCAACAAGGATGATTCCAAGGCGTCTGAGGAGAAGTTCAAGGAAGCCAAGGAAGCCTACGAGATCCTGAAGGATTCGGAGAAGCGCGCGGCCTATGACCAGTTTGGTCACGACGCGGTTCGTGGTGGCCCGGGTGGACCTGGTGGGGCCGGCGGTTTCAGCGGCGAAGGCTTCGGCGACATCTTTGGCGATGTTTTCGGTGATATCTTCGGTGGTGGCCGTCGTGGCGGTGGTGGTGGTCCGCAGGTATTCCGCGGTGCGGATCTTGGGTATGAGCTGCAGCTCGACCTTGAAACTGCGGTCACCGGTGACGGCGTAACCATCGACGTTCCCACCCAGGTGTCGTGCGATACCTGTAATGGCAGCGGCGCCCGCAAGGGCAGCGAGCCGGTCAAGTGCACCACCTGTGGCGGTGTCGGCCAGGTTCGAATGCAACAGGGTTTCTTTTCTATTCAACAGTCCTGTCCGGCCTGCAAAGGTGCCGGCACGGTGATTTCTGATCCGTGTGACGACTGTCATGGTCGTGGTCGCGTGCGCAAGACACGTACGCTGTCTGTGAAGGTCCCGGCGGGTGTGGATGACGGCGACCGGATTCGTCTCTCCGGGGAGGGTGAGGCTGGCCGCAATGGCGGACCGTCCGGCGATCTTTACGTCGAAATTCGCGTCAAACCACACAAGATTTTTGAGCGAGAGGGCGCGAATCTCGCCTGCGAGATCCCGGTCAGCATTGCTACCGCGACACTGGGTGGCGAAGTGGAGTTGCCTACGCTGGACGGCAATGTGTCGTTGAAAGTACCGTCTGGCACCCAGTCCGGAAAAGTATTCCGGCTGCGCGGCAAGGGTGTTACCACGGTTCGCGATCCGCGGCAGGGCGATTTGTTCGCTACGGTGGCCGTCGAGACCCCGGTTAACCTGAACAGCGAGCAAAAAGAGCTGCTTGAGAAATTCGACCAGGCGGTTCGCGAGGGTGGCGAGAAGCACAGCCCGCGCGCCGATGGCTGGATCGACACCGTCAAACGCTTTTTCGAGCGTATAAGTCAGTGATCCGCGTCGCCGTCGCCGGCGCGGGACGCATGGGGCAGGCCATCGCTGCCGCCCTTGAGAAACAGGACGACATGGAACTGGTTGGTCTGTGGGGCCGCGGGGATGACCTCGCGCCACTGCTGCAGGCTGCCGATGTGGTCATTGATTTCAGCCTTCCCGCCGGTACGGAACAGGTACTGGCTGCGGTTGCACGGCTCGGTACGCCGCTGGTGTGCGGAGTGAGTGGCCTGAGCGAAGAACAAATGACCGCACTCGACCACGCGGCCGCTGCCGCCCCGGTCGTCTACGATCGCAATATGAGCCTCGGGGTTGCCGTACTCGAGCATTCGGTTCGTGAGGCCGCCAGATCGCTCGGTACGGACTTTGCGGTCGAAATCAAGGAGGTTCACCACGTTCACAAGAAAGACGCACCTTCCGGCACGGCGCTGAAGTTGGGCGAGGCAGTGGCCGCAGCGCGTGGTGAGCAGGGCACCGGGTCCGTGACATTCGAGAGTGAGCGCCGCGGCGAAGTGCCAGGCGACCACGAAGTCGTCATGCGTTCGCCGACCGAGACCCTGACCTTTGGCCACAGTGTCACCACGCGGCAGGTTTTCGCTGACGGCGCCATCCGCGCGGCCCGCTGGGTCGTTGGCAAGCCCGCCGGCCGCTTCCTGATGCGCGATGTTCTGTTCGATAACTGAATTTAATTTCACTTCAGAGACAAAAAACGCCTCTCGAAGTATGGCGCAGGCAACAGACCTTCAGTAAACTATGCCGGATCGCTGGGTCGGTCAGCGAAATCAGGAGCGGAAGGCCATGTCCTTCCGCTTTGTTGCATCTAAAACAGACGCAACAGCGCTGGCCCGCAAGTGGTCGCCATCAGATTGACTATGAGGGTCGCGCTTGAGCACTCCAGCGATACTTGCACTACAGGACGGCACCGTTTTTCACGGTACCTCGATCGGCGCCGAAGGACAGACGATCGGCGAGGTCGTGTTCAATACCGCCATGACCGGATATCAGGAAATCCTGACGGATCCTTCCTACTGTCGTCAGATTGTCACCCTGACTTATCCGCACGTCGGCAACACCGGCACCAACAGTGACGACATGGAGTCTTCGAAGATCCACGCGTCGGGCCTGGTGATCCGCGATAATACGATGTTGACCAGTAGCTGGCGGGCGGAGCGTTCGCTCAGCGAATTTCTGCGGCAAGGCAACACCGTCGCTATTGCGGATATCGATACTCGCAAGCTGACACGGATCATCCGTGAAAAGGGAGCGCAGTCCAGCTGCATCATGACCGGTGACCAGGCGATTGAAACCGCGATCAGCCATGCACGCAAGTTCCCGGGTATTGCCGGCATGGACCTGGCCAGATTCGTGACCACCGATGAGCCATACCAGTGGTGCCATGGCACGACGTTTGGGAAACCACAGCGCATCATGAGTCGCCGCATCGCGCCGTACCATGTTGTGGCTTACGATTTTGGCGTCAAACGCAACATTCTGAGGCTGCTTTCCGATCTCGAGTGCCGGCTGACGGTCGTTCCCGCGACAACCAGTGCCGAGGAAGTGCTGGCTCTATCTCCGGACGGTGTGTTTCTCTCGAACGGACCCGGCGATCCGGAGCCTTGTGATTACGCCGTCGCGGCTATCAGGCAGTTCCTTGATAAAGGTATTCCGCTGTTCGGTATTTGCCTCGGTCACCAGCTGCTGGCCCTGGCCGCCGGCGCCAAAACCGAGAAGATGAAATTCGGCCATCACGGGGCAAATCATCCGGTTCAGGATCTGGGGACCGGCAAGGTGATGATCACCAGCCAGAATCACGGCTTTGCCGTGGATGAGTCGACGCTGCCCGACAATGTCGAGACCACGCATCGCTCTTTGTTCGATGGGACCTTGCAGGGCATCGCGTTTACCGACCGGCCGGCATTCAGCTTCCAGGGGCACCCGGAAGCCAGTCCGGGTCCTCACGATCTGTTGCCGTTGTTCGATCGCTTCATCCAGTACATGGATGCACAAAAGAAGGTCGGCCTGAGAGCGATGCTCTCAACCTGAGCTTGAGATAGACAGACAGAACATGCCAAAACGCACAGACATAGACAGCATCCTGATCATTGGCGCCGGCCCGATCATTATCGGCCAGGCCTGCGAGTTCGATTACTCAGGTGCGCAAGCCTGCAAGGCACTGCGCGAGGAGGGGTACCGGGTCATTCTGGTGAACTCGAATCCTGCGACGATCATGACGGACCCTGAGACCGCAGATGCCGTCTATATCGAGCCCATCCACTGGAAAGCGATCGATCGCATTATCGAAAAGGAACGTCCGGACGCGCTGCTGCCAACGATGGGCGGACAAACCGGCCTCAACTGCGCACTGGACCTCGTGCGGCACGGCGTCCTCGAGAAATACAATGTCGAAATGATCGCTGCGTCCCGCGAAGCGATCGATATGGCAGAAGATCGTGACTTGTTCCGGAAGGCCATGAGCGAGATCGGTCTTGAGAGCCCGCGTGCCGACATTGCGCATTCGCTTGAGGAGGCGCTCGAGAAACAAAAAGCCATCGGCTTCCCCACGATCATTCGTCCATCGTTCACGCTGGGCGGCACCGGTGGGGGAATCGCCTATAACAGGGAAGAGTTCGAGCGCATCATCGCGCACGGCCTTGAGATGTCGCCGACGACCGAAGTGCTTATCGAAGAGTCAGTTATCGGCTGGAAAGAATTCGAGATGGAGGTCGTTCGCGACCGCAACGATAACTGCATCATTGTGTGTGCGATTGAGAATTTCGATCCGATGGGCGTGCACACCGGCGACTCTATTACGGTCGCTCCGGCGCAGACGCTTACCGACAAGGAATACCAGCGGTTACGCAATGCATCTATCGATGTGCTGCGTAAAATCGGGGTCGAGACCGGTGGATCGAATGTGCAGTTCGCTATTTGCCCGAATACCGGGCGTGTGCTCATCATTGAGATGAATCCGCGTGTTTCACGCTCGTCCGCGCTGGCATCAAAGGCGACGGGTTTCCCGATTGCCAAGGTCGCCGCCAAGCTTGCCGTTGGTTACACGCTGGATGAACTCAAGAACGACATCACGGGTGGCCTTACACCAGCGTCGTTCGAGCCGGCGATCGACTACGTCGTCGTCAAGATACCGCGCTTTACGTTCGAAAAGTTTCCCGGCGCGAATGACCGTCTGACAACGCAAATGAAGTCGGTCGGTGAAGTGATGGCCATTGGGCGTAATTTCCAGGAGTCTCTGCAAAAGGCGCTGCGGGGCCTGGAGACGGGTGTCACGGGCCTGAACGAAATTTGCGGGCCGATTGCTACCGATCTGGATCGTGACCACCTGCGGCAGGAGCTGCGTATTCCGGGGCCGGAGCGCATCCTGTATGTGGCTGACGCGCTGCGACATGGTTACTCCTATGAGGATGTCGCCAACGTCACGGGTATCGATCCCTGGTTCCTGATACAGATTGCCGATCTCGTCAATATTGAAAACCATATACGTGAGTCGGGTTTGCCTGGTCTCAATGAAAAGCTGATGCGTGCCATTAAGCGCAAGGGCTTTTCGGATGCGCGGATCGCAGATCTCATTGGGTGTGCCGAAGCAGCCGTGCGACGGCGGCGCATTGAAATGGGTGTCCGTCCGGTCTTCAAACGTGTTGATACCTGCGCTGCCGAATTCGCAACGACAACGGCCTACATGTACTCGACCTATGATGAGGAGTGCGAGGCCGAGCCGACCGACAACGCGAAGATCATGATTCTCGGTGGCGGTCCCAATCGAATCGGACAGGGCATCGAGTTTGACTACTGTTGCGTGCATGCCGCACTGGCACTCAAGGAATCGGGATACGAGACCATCATGGTCAACTGCAACCCCGAGACTGTGTCCACCGACTATGACACCTCGGATCGCCTGTACTTCGAATCACTAACCTTCGAAGATGTCATGGAGATTATCGAGAAGGAGAAACCGAAAGGGGTCATCGTGCAGTATGGCGGGCAGACGCCGCTGAAGCTGGCGCGCGACCTCGAAGCGGCGGGCGCACCGATTATTGGTACATCTCCGGACTCAATTGATCTTGCTGAGGACCGCGAGCGCTTTCAGAGTCTTGTGCAGAGTCTCGGTCTCAAGCAACCACCTAACAGGACCGCGAGTAATAAGGAGCAGGCACTCACGCTTGGTTCGGATGTCGGCTATCCGCTCGTGGTACGACCGTCCTATGTTCTTGGCGGGCGCGCGATGGAGATCGTCCACAGTGATGAGGACCTGGCGGCCTATATGGATGCTGCCATTAATGTGTCGAACGACAGTCCTGTCCTGCTCGATCGTTTCCTTGATCTGGCGACCGAAGTCGACGTCGACTGCATTTGCGACGGCGAGCGAGTATTGATCGGTGGTGTTATGGAACACATCGAGCAGGCTGGCGTGCACTCCGGCGATTCGGGGTGCTCATTGCCGCCATTCAGCTTGTCTCCTGAGATCCAGAAGGTCATGGAAGAACAGGTAATCAAACTTGCGAAGGGCCTGAAGGTCGTAGGCCTGATGAATACCCAGTTCGCCATCCAGGGCAACATTGTCTACCTGCTTGAGGTTAATCCCCGGGCGTCGCGCACCGCACCGTTTGTATCGAAGGCCATCGGCGTACCGCTGGCAAAAATTGCGGCGAAGGTGATGGTCGGCGAGTCCCTCGCTGCGCAGGGCTATGTGAACCAGAGAATTCCGGAGTACTTTTCGGTGAAGGAAGCGGTTTTCCCTTTTATCAAGTTCCCCGGATCCGATCCGATCCTTGGTCCTGAGATGAAGTCCACCGGTGAAGTGATGGGCGTGGGACGATCATTCGGTGAGGCCTATGCCAAAGCCCAGCTTGCGTCGGGCGTGATTCTGCCGCGAAGTGGCGCGGCATTATTGAGTGTCCGCGAGCGTGATAAAGACGGCGTTGTTGAACTGGCGAAACTTCTGGTCGAAATGGGTTTTGACCTGGTCGCCACCCACGGTACTGCCAAGACACTGGCCAAGGCTGGTGTATCATGCCGACGAGCGAACAAAGTTCGCGAGGGTCGTCCGCATATCGTGGATATGATCAAGAACGGTGAGATTGACCTGATCGTTAATACCACCGAAGGGAAGCAGGCAATCAACGAGTCGCATTCGATTCGTGCCGAGGCGGTTCGCAAGGCCGTGACCTATTACACGACGCTCGGTGCAGCCGTGGCGACGTGCAGGGCCATCGAGCACCTCGATGACGGCGACGTCAATCGCCTGCAGGATTTGCACAATGAGGTAGTGGCGTGAGTAAGGTTCCAATGACAGCGCGCGGCCACGAGCTGCTGCAAGCAGAGCTGAAAAAGCTTAAAAGTGAAGACCGCCCGGAGGTGATCAAAGCGATTGCCGAGGCGCGCGCACATGGCGATCTGAAGGAAAATGCCGAGTACCACGCTGCAAAAGATCAGCAGGGCTTCATCGAAGCCCGTATCAAGGATATCGAAGGCAAGCTGTCCCATGTGCAGGTTATTGACGTCACAGCTATCGATGCGCGCGGCAAGATCATCTTTGGTTCAACGGTAGTGATTCTTGACGAAGTATCGGACACGGAAATTACGTACAAGATCGTTGGCGAAGATGAGGCGGATATCAAGCAGGGCATGATCTCATTTACTTCGCCGATAGCACGCGCGCTGATTGGCAAGAACGAAGGCGACGAGGTCGAGTTCCAGGCGCCGGACGGCCTGAAGACCTTAGAAGTGCTTGAAGTGAGGTACGAGTAGGAATTATCGTATTATCGGGATGGGATCCGGATTCTTTTCTCGGGCTTTTTCTTCAGGTTTTGGCGGAACAGCAGCGCGACATTGCCGATGCGCTGGATCAGGGTCGCGGCACTGTCGTTGCAGAGCTTTTCTATGATGGCGTCCCGCGCATCGCGGTCACCGACCCGTACGCGGACTTTTATGAGTTCATGATGGTCGAGCGTGGATTCGTATTCCGCGAGCACAGCGTCACTCAGGCCGGCATCGCCGACCATGATCAGCGGTTTGAGCTGGTGACCGAGGCCGCGCAGGTACTTTTTCTGGTGTTCGCTGAGGTTCATGGGCGCGAAGTGTAGCAGGATGACCAGCATTTATGAGCAAACCTAGACGATCCAGCAGCAGCTGGCGGGAACGCCAGGAGAAGGACCCCTACGTGCAGCGAGCCCGCAAAGAAGGCTGGCGTTCACGTGCGGTCTTCAAACTGGAGCAGATCGACCAGAAAGAGCGCCTGCTGAAGCCCGGCATGGTGTGTGTGGACCTGGGCTCGGCTCCGGGAAGCTGGAGTCAATACATAACCGAGAAGCTCAACGGCAGGGCGCGCATTGTGGCGGTAGATCTTCTTGCCATGGATGCTCTGCCCGAAGTCGAATTCGTGCAGGGTGATTTTCTGGATGATGAGGTGTTCGGGCAAATGCTCGAATTAGTAGGGAGCGCGGGTACCGACCTTGTAATGAGCGATATGGCCCCCAATATTAGCGGAACGAAGGCCGTGGACCAGCCGCGCTCCATGTATCTCGTGGAATTGGCGCTGGACATGGCACGCAAAGTCCTCAAACCTGGCGGGGGCTTCGTTTGCAAGGTTTTCCAGGGAGAGGGTTTCGACGAATTCGTTCGCGATGCGCGGAACTCCTTTGAGCGTGTGAGAGTCATTAAACCCGAGGCCTCGCGTGCCGGTAGCCGTGAGGTCTATTTGGTAGCGAGAAATTTCTCTTTGTAGTAGCGTCTGAACCGTGAATGATTTAACCAAAAACGTACTTGTCTTTATCGTCATCATCGTCGTCTTGCTTTCGGTGGTGCAGGGGCTGTCGACCGTTAACCCGGGCCAGCCGCAGAAGGCCGATTATTCGGAATTCCAGGCGCAGCTGCGCGGCGGGAGGGTCTCTGAGGTCGTGTTCGACGGCCAGCAGATCCGCTACGGCAGCTCGGATACGCTGCAGTTCTATACTATTAACCCTGAAACGGACAACACGGTGCTCATCGGTGAGCTGATGAAGCAGAACGTGAAGATCTCCGCAGCCGAGCCCCAGAAGCAAAGTCTGCTCGGACAGCTCCTGATCAGTTCCTTTCCGATCCTGCTGCTGATCGGTGTGTGGATTTACTTCATGCGCCAGATGCAGGGTGGTGGCGGTGGCCGTGGCGCCATGTCCTTCGGTAAGAGTAAGGCGCGTCTCCTGGGTGAAGACCAGGTCGGCGTGACGTTTGCTGACGTAGCGGGTGTTGAGGAGGCGAAGGCCGAGGTTTCGGAAGTCGTTGATTTTCTTAAGGACCCGAGCAAGTTCCAGCGACTCGGGGGCAAGATCCCCAAGGGCGTGCTCATGGTAGGCCCGCCGGGCACGGGTAAGACGCTGTTAGCCAAAGCTATCGCCGGTGAAGCCAAGGTCCCGTTCTTCACGATTTCGGGTTCCGACTTTGTGGAGATGTTTGTTGGCGTGGGCGCATCGCGAGTACGCGACATGTTCGACCAGGCCAAGAAACAGGCACCCTGCATCATCTTCATTGACGAGCTCGATGCCGTCGGTCGCCATCGCGGCGCCGGTCTGGGTGGTGGGCACGACGAGCGTGAGCAAACGCTCAACCAGATGCTGGTGGAGATGGACGGGTTCGAAGGTAGCGAGGGCATCATTGTCATCGCTGCGACCAACCGTCCTGACGTTCTCGACCCCGCGCTCCTGCGCCCGGGTCGATTTGACCGGCAGGTGGTGGTGCCGCTCCCCGATGTGCGCGGCCGTGAGCAGATTCTCAAAGTGCACATGCGCAAGGTGCCGCTGGCAGACGATGTTAAGCCCGGCTTAATCGCCCGTGGTACGCCTGGGTTCTCCGGCGCCGATCTTGCCAATCTCGTGAACGAGGCCGCATTGTTTGCAGCGCGGGGTAATAAACGCGTCGTGAGCATGGACGAGTTCGAACAGGCGAAGGACAAGATCATGATGGGTGCCGAGAGGCGCTCGATGGTCATGAGCGAAAAGGAAAAGCTCAATACGGCCTATCACGAGGCCGGTCACGCCATCATCGGCTACCTGGTGCCCGAGCACGATCCTGTTTACAAGGTCACGATTATTCCGCGTGGCAGGGCGCTTGGCGTGACGATGTACCTGCCGGAAGAAGACCGCTACAGCATGTCGCGACAACGGCTTCAGAGCAGTATTTCCAGCCTCTTTGGTGGTCGCATCGCTGAAGAAATGATCAACGGCATGGACGGTGTGACGACCGGCGCCTCGAATGACATCGAACGCGCGACCGAAATCGCTCGCAACATGGTCACGAAGTGGGGCCTGTCTGATCGACTGGGTCCGCTGACGTACAGCGAGGACGACGGTGAAGTATTCCTGGGCCGCTCGGTGACGCAGCACAAGCAGGTGTCGGACGATACGGCGCACGCCATCGACGAGGAAGTTCGTCGCATCATCGACTCTAACTACGAGCGGGCGAAGACCTTGCTTGAGGCTAATGTCGATAAACTGCACGCGATGGCCAAGGCGCTGGTGAAATACGAGACGATTGGTGATGTCCAGATCAAGGACATCATGGAAGGCCGTGAGCCGAAGCCACCTGAGGACTGGGACGACACAATTGATCCCGCCGGTCCTGATGACGGGTCCGCTGCGGCGGAGTCGGATGTGACCGGCCCGATCGGCGGACCAGCAAGCGAGCACTAGTCAGTCCCCGCGAGCCATGTTGAACCTGGGCCCTATACAAATCCCGGCGCCTGCCGTGATGGGCATCCTTAACATAACTCCGGATTCATTCTCGGATGGCGGTCAATTCGACAACCCCAATATTGCGTTGCGCCAGGCAGCCACGATGGCTGAGGGCGGCGCCGCTATCATTGATATCGGCGGGGAGTCCACGCGACCCGGGGCGGGGAGCGTGGGCATTCAGCAGGAGTTGGACCGGGTTATTCCCGTTATCGAGGCCGTCAGGTCCGTCACCGATGTCCCGATCTCCATCGACACCAGCAAAGCAGATGTTATGCGCGAGGCTGTCGCAGCCGGCGCATCGTTAATTAACGATGTCTATGCATTGCGGGGCGAGGGTGCCCTGCAGGCGGCGGCGGAGTTGCAGGTACCGGTTTGCCTGATGCATATGCGCGGCGAGCCACGCACCATGCAGGAAAATCCTGAATATGACGATGTCGTGCTCGATGTCGCTGATTTCCTTGAAAAACGCCTCGCCGCCTGCATTGCAGCGGGTTTGGGCGAGGAACTGCTCATTGTCGATCCCGGCTTCGGTTTTGGGAAGACACACCGCCACAATGTCGAGTTGCTGGCAAATCTGCGACAATTGCGCGTCCGCAACCGCCCAATGCTCGTCGGTGTCTCGAGAAAGTCGACATTGGGGGAATTGACCCGGCGTGAAGTACACGAGCGCATTCCGGCCAGCGTCGCAGCGGCGGTTGTGGCAGTCATGCAGGGCGCTGATATTGTGCGTGCTCACGATGTCGCGGCAACGGTTGACGCATTAAAGGTTGTACAGGCAGTGATTGAGGCAGGCGCATAGCGCCAGAGAGCAGCTAATGAGCAAGAATTATTTCGGGACGGATGGTGTCCGGGGAACAGTCGGGAAGGACCCGATGACCGCGGATTTTGCGATGCGACTCGCCAGTGCGGCGGCGCAGGTGCTGGTTCCCCAGGGTGGCACCGTGGTGATTGGCAAAGACACGCGTCTGTCCGGTTACATGTTCGAGTCTGCCCTCGAGGCTGGATTTGTCGCGGCTGGCGCTGACGTGCTGTTGCTCGGGCCGCTGCCGACGCCCGGTATTGCCCGGCTGACCCAGGAATTTGATGCCGATCTCGGCGTGGTTATCAGCGCATCTCACAACGCCTTCTTCGACAACGGCATCAAGTTCTTCGATCGTTCCGGCTCAAAGTTGACGGACGACATTGAGCTGAAAATCGAGGAACACCTCAAAAATCCGGCGATTACGCTGGAGTCGCAGCAGCTCGGCAAGGCCAAGCGTATCCATACGGCGCGCATTCGCTACCAGGATTTCTGTGCCGCGAGCATGCCCGATGGGATCGACCTTGAGGGTATGAAGGTGGTTTTCGATGGCGCGAACGGTGCCGGATACAAGGTTGGACCGCGAGCACTCGCCAACCTGGGTGCCGAGGTTATCTCGATCGGCTGCTCGCCAAACGGCAAGAACATTAACTCTGGCTGCGGTTCAATGGAGCCCGGGCTCCTCCAGCTGACCGTGCAGGCCGTGAAAAGCGATGTCGGTGTGGCGCTCGACGGCGATGGCGACCGCGTGGTCATGGTCGACGAAGCAGGCAAGCTCATCGACGGGGATCAGTTGCTCTATGTCCTTGCTATGGATCGGAAGAACAATGGTGCTCTGACGGGGCCGGTCGTCGGTACCGTCATGAGCAATCTGGGCCTCGAGCACGCACTGCGGGCAATGGATATCGATTTCAGACGAGCGGCGGTCGGTGACCGTTATGTTCTGGAGGCGTTGCGCAGCAGCGGAGGCATCATCGGAGGAGAAACCTCCGGACACATGCTCGTGCTGGACAAAACCACAACAGGGGACGGTCTCATCAGTGCGCTGCAGGTGCTGGCGATCATGAGGCGCACAGGCAAGCCGCTTTCCGAACTGGTGGCCGGCATGCCCAAGTACCCGCAGACCATGGTAAACGTGCGCACCGAGCGGCGGATGAACCCGGATGAGTCAACCGCGATCCAGGATGCGGTGGCCGTGGCGGAGGACGAATTGGCCGATAAGGGCCGCGTGGTCCTGCGCGCTTCGGGCACAGAACCGGTGATTCGGGTCATGGTGGAAGGCGAGGACGCGGATCAAGTCGTTTCTCTGGCAAAGCGCCTGGCCTCGATCGTTGCCGAAGCCGCCGCCTAAACCCCAATAATGCGTTGATTTGCGGGGCTTCGCCCGGTATCCTTGCGCGCCTTTTAAGCCTGCGGAAACACCGACATGCGTGACATTCTGGTTGCTGGAAACTGGAAAATGAATGGCAACAGCGCCGCAAACGCGGAACTGGTTGCCGGGATCATCGCAGGTGTGCCCCAAGGCAGTGGTTTTAGCCTGCTGGTATGCCCGCCGTATCCGTATCTGGCCGCAGTAGTGGCGCAGACTGAAGGGTCGGCTGTCAGTGTTGGCTCACAGAACGTCTCAGAGCACGAAAAAGGCGCTTTTACAGGCGAAGTCGCGCCCGGCATGCTGAGGGACCTTGGCTGTACTTATGCGATTGTCGGTCATTCGGAGCGCCGCGCGATTTATGGTGAGACCAGCGCCCAGGTCGCTGCAAAGTTCCAGGCAGCGCAAGCGGCTGGAATTACGCCGATTCTGTGCGTCGGCGAAACGCTCGAAGAGCGTGAGGCCGGCACGACAGAAAGCGTTGTCGACGAGCAGCTCGACGCGGTCCTGGATGTTGCGGGAATCGATGCGTTGGCGACAGCTGTGATTGCGTATGAACCGGTCTGGGCGATTGGTACGGGTATGACGGCTAGCCCTGAGCAGGCTCAGGATGTGCACCGCCATATTCGCGGCCGGCTTGAAGCGCTGAATGCAAATATCGCCGCTGGCGTACAGATACTGTACGGCGGCAGCATGAAGGGTGAAAATGCGGCTGGCCTGTTGGCCAAGCCGGATATCGACGGTGGGCTGATTGGTGGCGCGTCGCTAAAAGCAGAAGACTTTCTGGCGATCGCCGCGGCGGCCGCCCAAAATTAATTAATGAGTTGAATATTCAATGGACACGATTCAAAAAGCTGTACTGATTGGACACACGCTGATCGCCTTGCTGATCATCGTGCTCGTGCTGCTGCAACGCGGTAAGGGCGCCGACGCCGGCGCGGCGTTTGGTGCAGGCGCATCTGGTACGGTGTTTGGTGCACGCGGATCCAGCAGCTTCTTTTCCCGGGCAACGGCTGTGTGTGCGACAGCATTTTTCATCAGCAGCCTGACTCTTGCGTATCTTAGCAGCCAGACCGCGTCGGCTCCGGCCAGCCTGCTTGAGGATGCGCCAATTGTAGAAACATCGACCGAAGAGGTTCCTGTGCTCAGTGATGAGATGCCGGTGTCGGATGATCTGCCAGCCCTCGAGGCCGCAGAAGACATCGTTGAGGATGCCACTGACCTGCCGGCGCTGGAGGAAGAGCCAGCCGGCGATCAGGAGTAAACTAAGGTTCAATCTGCTCTGGTGGTGGAATTGGTAGACACGCTGTCTTGAGGGGGCAGTGGCGCAAGCCGTGCGAGTTCGAGTCTCGCCCAGAGCACCAAGTTTCAAACCGGTCTGTCCAGCCAAGGGGTTGCAGGCCGGTTTTCGTATGGGGAGTCCGGGCAGGCCCAATATTGGGGTATGTCCGGACATTCAGAGACTGCTACAATCGCGCGCTAATTCGGGCGCCTTATTGATTGAGTGGACATGCTACAAGAATATCTTCCTATTCTGATTTTTCTGGGTGTCGCAGCAGGAATTGGCGTTCTGCTGCTGGCCCTGGGTTTCCTGATCGGTCACGGTCAGAAAGACGAGGATAAATTATCGCCTTACGAGTGCGGTTTTGAAGCCTTCGACGATTCGCGAATGAAGTTCGATGTCCGCTATTACCTTGTCGCAATCCTGTTCATTATTTTCGATCTTGAGATTGCGTTCCTGTTCCCGTGGGCTGTCTCGCTCGACGCCGTGGGCAAATTCGGCCTGCTTTCAATGGCGCTGTTCCTGGCCATTCTCGTGGTCGGTTTCATTTACGAATGGAAGAAAGGGGCCCTGGAGTGGGACTAGCAGAACCTCAGGCGGGCGCTGAAGCGTCAACGGGCGCCGAAGCAGCCGGTGGCAGCCTTCAGAAGAAGGGCTTTGTCGTAACGAGAGTCGACTCGGTGATGAACTGGGCGCGTACCGGCTCGCTCTGGCCGATGACCTTCGGTCTTGCCTGTTGTGCGGTTGAGATGATGCAGGCTGGTGCCGCGCGCTATGACCTCGATCGTTTCGGCATTATTTTCCGCCCAAGCCCGCGACAGTCTGATTGCATGATTGTGGCAGGAACGCTGACCAACAAGATGGCAGCGCCGTTGCGAAAGGTCTATGACCAGATGCCTGAGCCTCGCTGGGTTGTTTCAATGGGTTCCTGCGCGAACGGTGGTGGCTATTACCATTATTCCTACGCCGTCGTCCGGGGCTGCGATCGAGTGGTGCCGGTAGATGTCTACGTTCCTGGTTGCCCACCGACCGCAGAGGCCCTGATTTACGGGTTGATCCAGTTGCAAAACAAGATTCGACGTACGAGCACGATAGCCAGATAAGAATAAAGAGAATGAGCGAACCTTACGACACATTGGCTGCTCGGATTCACGAGCGTTTCGGTGAGCAAATGCGCCGGGTACCGACGACTTGTGGAGAGCTGACTTATGAGCTCGACAAGGACGCGCTGATCGAAGTTGCGACAGCACTACGCAACGAAGGGGCGTTCGGTTTCGAGATGCTCATGGATGTGTGCGGCGTCGACTACCTCAACTACGGCAGCGACGAGTGGCTGACGAACGCGGCAACAGACACCGGATTTAGCCGTGGTGTCGAGCGTCAGCCGGTTATTCTCGACGAGGCCGATGAATTCGAGCCGAATCGTTTCGCGGTTGTCTATCACCTGTTGTCCTTGCAGCACAATGTCCGACTGCGTCTGCGGGTTTTTACTGGCACGAGCAATCCGCCCATCATCAGGTCGGTTGTCGATATCTGGAACGGCGCTAACTGGTTTGAGCGCGAAGCATTTGACCTTTATGGCATCCTTTTTGAGGGGCATCCCGATTTGCGCCGCATCCTGACCGACTATGGCTTTATCGGACATCCATTCCGCAAAGACTTCCCACTGATGGGTAATGTCGAGGTGAGTTACGACGCAGACGAAGGCCGTGTTGTGTACAAGCCCGTAAGCATCGAAGCGCGCACTCTGGTGCCACGCGTGATTCGCGACGACAACCGCTATGAGGCCGACCTCAAGGATGTCAACGATGTCTGAAATTCAGAGCTATACGATGAACTTCGGACCGCAGCATCCTGCGGCGCATGGCGTACTTCGTCTCGTGCTTGAGATTGAAGGCGAGACCATTCAGAAAGCGGATCCGCATGTCGGTCTGCTGCATCGTGCGACCGAGAAGCTTGCGGAGTCGAAACCGTTCAACCAGAGCATCGGTTACATGGACCGTCTCGATTACGTCTCGATGATGTGTAACGAACATGCCTATGTCATGGCGATCGAAAAGCTGCTTGGCGTGCAGGTGCCGGAAAGGGCCCAGTACATCCGCGTGATGTTTGACGAGATCACGCGAATCCTGAACCACCTGATGTGGCTGGGTGCGCATGGTCTCGATATCGGCGCGATGACCATGTTCCTGTATTGCTTCCGCGAGCGCGAAGACCTGATGGACTCCTACGAAGCAGTTTCAGGTACACGCATGCATGCCACCTATTATCGTCCCGGCGGCGTGTATCGGGATCTGCCAGACATCATGCCGAAATACCAGGAGTCGAAGTTCCGCAGCAAAAGAGAACTCGATCGCATGAACTCGATTCGCGAAGGGTCGCTGCTGGACTTCATCGATGCGTTCTGCGACCGCTTCCCGGGTTGTGTTGATGAATACGAAACCCTGCTTACGGACAATCGTATCTGGAAGCAGCGCACGGTAAATATCGGCGTGGTCTCGCCCGAACGTGCAATGCAGCTCGGCTTCTCGGGCCCGATGTTGCGAGGCTCGGGCGTCGAATGGGACCTGCGCAAGAAGCAGCCATACGATGTATACGACCGCGTGGATTTCGATATACCCGTAGGCGTCAACGGTGACTGCTACGACCGTTATCTCGTGCGTGTTGAAGAGATGCGGCAATCGAACCGGATCATTAAACAGTGTATTGCCTGGTTACGGGAGAACCCGGGGCCGGTGATAGCTGACGATCATAAAATAACGCCGCCAACGCGCGTGGAAATGAAAGACGATATGGAATCGCTCATTCATCACTTCAAGTTGTTTACCGAAGGGTACTGCGTCCCCGAAGGTGAGGCGTACGCTGCCATCGAACACCCTAAGGGTGAGTTCGGCATCTATATTCTTTCTGATGGAGCCAACAAGCCTTATCGCTTGAAGATTCGTGCACCTGGCTTCGCACACCTGTCGGCCATGTCGGAAATGGTGGAAGGACATATGCTGGCTGACGTTGTTGCAGTCATCGGCACACAGGACATCGTGTTCGGTGAGGTTGATCGATGAGCTATGAACTCTCGTCTCACGTCAGGGACAAGATCGACGACTGGAAGACTCGTTTTCCGGCTGATCAGCAGCGTTCCGCAGTGATTCGTGCGCTGCACCTGGTGCAACACGAAAACAAGGGCTTCGTGACCGCGGAGCAGATGAATGCGGTTGCGGACTACCTGAGCTTGCCGACGATCCAGGTTTATGAAGTCGCAACGTTCTACTCGATGTTTCAGACGCAGCCGGTTGGTCGTAATGAAGTGTCCATCTGCACCAACGTGGCGTGCATGCTGCGTGGCGCGGATGACCTCGTTGATCATGTTGAGCAGAAGCTTGGGATCAAGCTGGGTGAAAGCACAGATGATGGCAGGATTTTCCTTAAGCGTGAGGAAGAGTGCATTGCGGCTTGTTGCGGCGCGCCGGCCATGCAGGTCAATCACAAGTATTTCGAAAACCTGAGCAGCGAAATGGTCGACGATATTCTGGACGGGCTCGACTAATGGCTATCGAACAAAATCTTGTTTGTTTCAATACCTTCGGTTCGCCCGAGTCGTGGACGATGGCGACCTATGAGCAGCACGATGGCTACAAGGCCTGGCGCAGAATTCTCGCCGGTGAGTTGTCGCCTGGAGAGGTGATCGAAGAAGTTAAGGCATCGGGCCTGCGTGGACGCGGTGGTGCGGGCTTCCCGACAGGACTCAAGTGGAGCTTCATGCCGAAGAACTATGACGGCCAGAAGTACCTGGTTGTCAATTCGGACGAATCCGAACCGGGCACGTGCCACGATCGTGAAATCCTTCGCTACAACCCGCACAGCCTCGTCGAGGGCATGGCGATTGCGGCCTACGCGATGGGTGCGACGGTTGCCTACAACTACATGCGTGGCGAGTTCATGGACGAGCCATTTCCGCGTTTCGAAGCTGCGGTTAAAGAAGCCTACGACGCCGGCTTGCTTGGCAAGAACGTGCAGGGCAGTGGGATCGATATCGATATTCATGGCTTCATTGGCGCAGGTGCCTATATCTGCGGCGAAGAAACAGCGCTGATTGAATCGCTCGAGGGCAAGCAGGGACGGCCACGCTTCAAACCGCCGTTCCCGGCGAACTTCGGCCTGTATGGGAAGCCGACAACGATCAACAACACGCAGAGTATTGCCAGCGTTCCCTCGATTATGCATAAGGGCGCGGCGTGGTTTGCCGCACTCGGTCCGGAAGGGTCCGGTGGTACGGCACAGTTCTCTGTGTCCGGTCATGTCGAGAAGCCGGGTAACTACGAGTTGCCGATGGGTATTCCATTCAAGACGCTCCTCGAGGACATCTGCGGCGGTGTCTGGAAAGGCCGCAGGCTGAAAGCGGTTATCCCGGGTGGGTCATCGTGCAAGGTGATGCCGGCCGAGGTGATCATGGAATGCACCATGGATTACAACTCGTTGCAGCAGGCGGGTTCTTCCTTTGGCACCGGTGCGGTCATGGTGATGGACGAGACCACGTGCATGGTCAGTGTATTGCGCCGTATCTCACGCTTCTACATGGCGGAGTCCTGCGGGCAGTGCACACCGTGTCGCGAAGGTACGGGCTGGTTGTATCGCATGCTTACGCGAATCATCGAGGGCAAAGGCGAGGAAGCGGATCTGGAAAAACTCGTTGACGTGGCTAACAAGATTGAGGGCCACACAATTTGCGCCCTCGGCGATGCAGCGGCGTGGCCGGTACAGAGTTTTCTGAAGCATTTTTATGATGAATTCGAATACATGGTGCGCAATAACGGACGTAGCATCGTTGAAGCTGCTTCGGACGCGGCGGCGTAACGGCTATGAGTGACGACATTGTAAATATTGAAGTCGACGGCAAGCCGGTTGAAGCCCGTCCCGGGCAAATGGTCATCGAGGTGACGGACAAGATCGGTGCCTACGTGCCGCGATTCTGTTACCACGAAAAACTGAGTGTCGCTGCAAACTGTCGCATGTGCCTGGTTGATATCGAAGGTGCGCCGAAGCCGATCCCGGCCTGCGCCCAGCCGGTCAACGAGGGTATGAAGGTTTTCACCAAGTCGCCGCGTGCTATTGCAGCGCAAAAGGCGACGATGGAATTCCTGTTAATCAACCATCCACTGGATTGCCCGATTTGCGACCAGGGCGGTGAGTGCGAACTGCAGGACCTTGCGATGGGTTACGGGCGCGATGTATCGCGCTATAACGACGGCAAGCGGGTTGTTAAAGACAAAGACATCGGTCCGTTGGTCTCAACTGACATGACGCGCTGTATCCACTGCACGCGTTGCGTTCGCTTCGGTGAGGAGATTCAGGGTAAGCCGCAACTGGGTACGACCCTGCGCGGCGAAAATGTCGTCATCTCGACCTACGTCGAACAGAATATCGACCACGAGCTGTCAGCGAACATTATCGACTTGTGTCCGGTGGGTGCTCTGAACAACAAGCCGTATCGCTACAGCGCTCGCGCCTGGGAAATGGTGCAGCGAGCGACTGTCGCCCCGCACGATTGCGTTGGTTCGAACCTGTACGCTCACGTTCTGCGTGGCACGGTCAAACGCATCGTTCCGCGCAGCAATGAAGCCATCAATGAGTCGTGGCTCGCCGATCGCGATCGCTTCAGTTACGAAGCCATTTATTCTGCGGATCGCCTTGCACAGCCGCGCATCAAGGAAAGTGGCGAGTGGCGAGATATCGACTGGGAGGAGGCGCTCGAAGCCGCTGCCGCAGTCCTCAAGGACGCGGATACGGTTGGACTGCTCGCATCGCCCAGTGCGACCGTCGAGGAAGGCCACTTGCTGGCCCGCCTCGCGCAGCATCTGGGGACGTCGAATCTTGATCATCGAATCGAGCGCAGGGATTTCTCCGACCAGGAAAATGATCCCGCGTTTCCCTGGCTGGGCTGCAGCATTGCCGATATAGAAAAACAGGATGTCATCGTTGTAATCGGATCGCACATCCGCCAGGAAGCACCGATCCTCGCACATCGACTTCGCAAGGCAGCGCTTGCCGGAGCCAGTGTGAATTTCGTGAGTAGTGAAGAGCACGAGTACTTTTTTGACGTCGATAGTTATGTGTCCGGCGCCGGGTTGGTGCAGTTGCTGTCCGGTGATGCGATCAAACCGGTCGTCGAGAAGCTCAAGGAAGCGCAAAATGCGCTGGTACTGATTGGCAATATTGCCGGACGGCACCGTGCATTTAGCGCGGTTCGTTCACTGGCCGCGGATATCGCCGCCAGGACGGGTGCCAAGCTTGGTACGCTTTCACCCGGTGCCAATAGTGCCGGCCTGAGCCTGGCAGGCGTCTTGCCGCAAAAAGGTGACGGCCTCCACGCAGCAGCAATGGTCGACTCGGCGCCTGAAGCCACGCTGCTTCTGAATGTTGAGCCGGATGCGGATTTCCATGCAACGGACGATGCGGTAGCAAAACTTGCAGAGCAGGAGTTCGTTGTCGCGATGACACCATTCATTTCGGACGCACTTCTCGAGGCAGCCGACCTGTTGTTGCCCATTGGCACCTTTGCGGAAACATCCGGTACCTACGTCAACGTCGAGGGCACCTGGCAGAGTTTCTCCGGTGTGGCTAACCCCGTGGGCGAGGCTCGGCCGGCTTGGAAGGTGTTGCGCGTCCTAGGCAATCTGGTTGACGCCGATGGCTTTGACTACGTGACCAGCGAAGATGTGCTCGCTGAGTGCAAGGCACAGGTCGGCGACGTCGAAGCACGCGCGTACGAGGGCAGCGGACAGCCCGCAAAGGTCAACGGCGAAGACAAACCGGCCGATGAGATCGACGTACCACTGTATTCCGTCGACGGTCTCGTGCGTCGTGCTACGGCGCTGCAGCGCACGACCGAGGCTCGGCGTGAGGCGGGTGAGGAAAAAGGTTAATGCCGGAGTTCCTCACGAATATCGTTGCTGCGGTTGTCACCTACTGGTTCTCGTTGCCGGGGGTGGTTCAGTATCTAGGCACTACGCTGTTCAAGATCCTGATCCTGACAGTCGGCGTGATCCTCTGCGTTGCGTTTTCGACGTATTTCGAGCGCAAGGTGATCGGCAGCATGCAGTCACGGGTTGGACCAAATCGTGTCGGTCCGCTGGGACTGTTACAGCCCTTTGCGGACGTCCTCAAGCTTCTCTTCAAGGAAGTTATCGTCCCGTCGCAATCAAGCAAGTTCATCTTCGTCATTGCGCCGTTGCTGTCTCTGACGCCGGCGTTAGCGGCCTGGGCTGTCATCCCGATGAACAACTGGTTTGTCATCGCGGATATTAATGCGGGTTTGCTATACGTGTTGGCACTGACCTCGGTCGGCGTTTACGGCGTAATCCTGGCGGGCTGGGCAACCAACTCGAAGTACGCGCTGCTTGGCGCGATGCGCTCTGCCGCGCAGATCGTTGCGTATGAAATCGCCATGGGCTTCGCGCTCGTCGGCGTTCTCATGGCATCTGGCAGCCTGAATATCGGTGAGATCGTTAATGCGCAGTCCGGCGGAGTCAGCCAGTGGTTCCTGCTGCCGTTGTTCCCGTTGTTTGTCGTTTACTGGATCGCCGGTGTTGCCGAGACCAACCGTGCACCGTTTGACGTCGCGGAAGGCGAATCGGAGATCGTTGCCGGTTTCCACGTCGAGTATTCGGGCGTCGCGTTCGCGCTGTTCTTCCTGGCCGAATACGCCAATATGATCCTGATTTCGACGTTGACCGCCGTGTTTTTCCTCGGTGGGTGGGCGTCACCTTTCGAAGGCTGGACCTTCCTCAACGACATTTCCTGGCTTGCCTGGCTTACAGCCGGTGGGTTGCACTGGCTGTTCATAAAGATGTGCGTGTTCATGTACACCTTCTTCTGGCTGCGGGCGACGTTCCCTCGCTACCGCTACGACCAGATCATGCGGCTGGGCTGGAAAGTATTTATTCCCGTGACGATCGTCTGGATCGCCGTCGAAGGTGCGATGGTCTGGTTCCAGGTTGGTCCATGGGCAGGTATGGGCGGATAAGACGATGAATCAGGTAATCAGCTACATCAAGACGTTCGCTTTGTGGGAGTTGCTCAAAGGCCTCTCGGTCACACAGCGTAACTGGTTTAGAAAGAGCGTTACGCTGGAGTACCCCGAAGAGAAAACGCCACAGTCGCCGCGCTTTCGCGGGCTGCATGCGTTACGTCGATATCCGAATGGCGAAGAGCGCTGTATCGCATGCAAGCTTTGCGAGGCGGTGTGCCCGGCGTTGGCGATAACAATCGAGTCGGGCGTCAGCGACGACGGTACGCGTCGCACGTCGCGTTACGACATTGATCTCTTCAAATGTATTTATTGTGGCTTCTGCGAGGAAGCCTGTCCGGTTGATGCCATCGTCGAAACGCGCATCCATGAATACCACATGGAAGAGCCGGGCGAGAACATCATGACCAAAGATAAGTTGCTGGCAATCGGCGAGAAGTACGACGCGATGATCTCTGCCGACAAAGCAGCAGACGCGAAGTATCGGTAGGGCGCTTAAGATGATGTTGCATTCCATACTTTTTTACGTTTTCGCGACGATTATGTTCGGCGCCGCGCTGGGCGTGATTCTGTCACGCAACCCGGTGCATTCGGTCATGTTCCTCGTCTTCACGTTTTTTAATGCGGCAATCCTCTGGTTGCTGGCTGAGGCCGAGTTCCTGGCAATCGTGCTGGTGCTTGTCTATGTCGGTGCGGTGATGGTGCTGTTTCTGTTCGTCGTCATGATGCTCGAGGTAAATATTGAAGCAGCCAAACGGGGACTGACGCGATATGCACCACTTGGTATAGCGCTCGCGCTGGTCATGGCCATCGAACTGATCAATGTTATCTGGTTGGGCAACCAGGCACAGCAGTCGACTTCGGGCTTTGCGGCAACGCCGGAGGGCTACAGTAATACCGAGGCGCTCGGCGCGGTGCTGTATACCGAACATGTGTATGCCTTTGAGATTGCTGCCGTGATCCTGTTGCTGGCGATCATCGCGGCAATCACGTTGACCATGCGTAAACGACCGGGTTTGAAAGT
>JAIBDF010000143.1 GCA_024679535.1 Chromatiales bacterium | reverse complement strand
AGCGTTGCCATGACGGATGCCTTGCTGCGGGCCGCCGGTCTGCACACCGGCGTGTATACCTCACCGCATATTCTCGACTACAACGAACGCATTGCCGTGAACGGCGCCTGTGCGAGCGACAGTGAGATCGTTGCCGCGTTCGAAACGGTGGAAAGCGCGCGTCAGGGCGTATCGCTCACGTACTTCGAGTACAGCACATTGGCAGCGCTGGTCGTATTCTCTGCCGCCGATCTCGACGCCTGGGTACTGGAAGTCGGTATGGGCGGGCGCCTGGATGCGACCAATGCGATTGAGCCTACAGCGGCACTCATCACCAACGTGGCGCTGGATCACTGCGACTGGCTCGGCGAGGACATTGATACCATCGCTGTGGAAAAGGCCGGCGTCATGCGGCCCGATATTCCCGTCGTTTACGGTAGTACCGAGGTGCCGCGAACCGTGGTTGCGCAGGCCGAAAAAGTCGGGGCAAAGCTTCTGCTCCGCGGACGGGATTTTACGCTCGAGGGAGTGCCGCAGCCCGGCCTGGCTGGCGATTTCCAGATTGGCAATGCAGCGGCCGTACTCGCAATGCTCGGCGCCTCCGGTATTGCGGCGGCGACGGCCCCGGAACTCGTCGCAAAGGTGCTTCCGCAGGTTCAGCTCGCGGGGCGCGGGCAGCGTATCGAACAGGAGGGCACCGAATGGCTGCTGGATGTGGCGCACAACCCGGCAGCGGCCGCCGCGTTGGCCGACATGCTGGCTCAGACGCAGCATGACGGCGCCACAACCGCGATCATCGGCATGTTGGACGACAAGGACGTGGAGGGCGCAGTTGTGCCGCTAAGCGAGCATGTGGATCGCTGGATTGCAGTGACGGCTGACAGTCAACGGGCGTTGCCGGCGGCCGAACTCGCACGTCGGATCGCCAACGCCAGCAACCGACCTTGCCTGGTGGTCGATGCTGTCCAAGCGGCGCTCGATTCGGCCCGGCGCGACGCCGGAAATAATGACAGAATACTGGTCACGGGATCGTTTTACCTGGTCGGTCCCGTACTCAATCAGCTTAGGCTATACTCGCGACCCCAAAAATGATGGAACGAGCCTTGAAAGAACGAATTATCGGTGCCGTGGTGCTTGTCATTTTCGCGGTACTCGTTGTCCCCATCTTTCTGGATGGCCCTCCCGCCGGCGGCGAAATCGTGACGGAGCGGGTATTGCTGCCAGGCCAGGAAGACCAGAAGACCCAGACGGTCGTACTCGACCGGGATCGCAAGGAGCCGGTGCCGGCGGCCAGCGCGCCTGCGCAGGCCAAACCGGAGCCGGTGGTTCGTGAGCCAGTCCGCGAGGAGCCGCAGCCAGCTGCAATAAAGCAGCAGGATCAGGAGCAGGAGCAGGAGCAGGATCAGGATCAGGAGCAGGCTCCCGAGACCCGGGAAGAGAAGCCCCCGTCCAGGCCGGCGCCCACGCCAGCCGCATCAACCACGGGAATGTGGGCCGTGCAGTTGGGCAGCTTTTCCAACAAGGACAATGCTGAGAAGCTGGCGGCGGATCTGCGGAAACAGGGCTACGCGGCGTTCCTCAGCCAGTTGTCGACGGATAAGGGTCAACTGCACCGGGTGCGCATCGGCCCTCAAAAGGATCGGGCCGGCGCTGAAGCCATGGCCAGTCGGCTCGCAAAGGTGGGTCACGATGGCCAGGTTGTGCCGCACCCGTGATATTATCCGGCTCCGTTCTAAACCCAAACGTGCCGACCTGAGACGACATCTCCGATGCCGATCATCGACATACTCATTGCCGTTGCCATAGCGATTTCCGTGGTCGTGGGAATCTTCCGTGGCTTTGTTAAAGAAGCGATCTCGATTGCAGCCCTGTTATTCGCTATCTGGGCCGCGCTCTACTTCGGGCCGGTGATTGGCGACGTCTCCGACAGCTGGCTGAGTTCGGAAGAACTGCAGATGTGGTTTGGCCGGGTGCTTGTGTTCTCGGTCGTCCTTGCGGTCGGTGGCTTGCTTGGTTGGGGTATTTCAAAAATCGTTCGCCTGTCAGTGCTGAGCGGCATGGATCGCTTCCTCGGATCATTGTTCGGAGCCCTGCGCGGCATCCTGCTGGCTGCGGTATTTATTGTCGGTGGCCAGTTCGCTGGCTTCGACAATGATGACTGGTGGCTCAAGTCCAACCTGATCCCGCAACTTGAAGTCGTCGCCGACTGGATTGAAGTCATGGCCCCGCAAGGCCTCGAATTAATAACTCCTGAAGAGGCAGCCAAGTCGCTGCCGACTGATGGTCCGATTGAGCTCTGAGAGAGACATCTATGTGTGGTGTTGTTGGAATCGTTAGTACGCACCCGGTCAACCAGGATTTGTACAATGTCCTGACCGTTCTGCAGCATCGCGGCCAGGACTCCGCCGGTATCGTAACCTGGGGCGAAGAGCACGGACTCAAGCAGCGTAAGAGCAATGGTCTTGTGCGCGATGTGTTCCGCAGCAGCCATATGCTGCGTCTTGAAGGCAATGTCGGCATAGGTCATGTTCGCTACCCGACCGCGGGCGGTGCGAAGTCCTCCGAAGCGCAGCCGTTCTACGTGAATTCACCCTACGGTATTTGCCTTGCCCACAACGGTAATCTGACGAATTACGATGAGCTGGCCGAGCTGCTGATCCGCGAGGATCGTCGGCATCTGGCGACCAATTCGGACTCCGAAGTGCTGCTGAATGTGCTGGCACATGAGTTGCAGACACGCGTTAACGGCAAGCCCACCCCTGAGAATATATTTGATGCCGTCGAAGCCGTGCATAGGCGCTGCAGTGGCGGTTACGCCATCGTGGCGATGATCATCGGCTTCGGAATTGTTGCCTTCCGCGACCCGAACGGCATCAGGCCACTGGTTCTGGGCGAACGTGAAGGTGACGGCCGGCAAGACTACATGGTCGCTTCGGAGAGCGTGGCGCTCGATGCGTTGCAGTTCAAACGGGTGCGCGATCTTCACCCCGGCGAATGCCTGTACATAGAAAACAATGGCGTGCTGAATACGCGCGGCTTCCCCGGAGAGGCCAGGCACACGCCCTGTATTTTTGAGTACGTGTATTTCGCTCGTCCCGACTCGATTCTTGATGACTTATCCGTCTACAAGACGCGCTTGCGCATGGGCGAGCAGCTCGCTGGCAAGGTCGTGCGCGATTTTCCGGATCACGATATCGACGTCGTGATTCCGATTCCCGATACCAGCAGTACGTCCGCGCTGCAGGTCGCTTATCACCTGGGCGTCAAGTATCGAGAAGGATTTATCAAGAACCGCTATATCGGTCGGACCTTCATCATGCCCGGGCAGGCCGAGCGAATGCAGTCTGTGCGCCGCAAATTGAACGCGATTGACCTGGAGTTTCGTGGCAAGAATGTTCTCCTGGTCGACGACTCGATTGTGCGGGGCACAACCTCGCAGCAAATCATCAAGCTGGCGAGGGAGGCCGGCGCCAAGAAAGTGTATTTCGCATCCGCAGCCCCGCCGGTCAGATTTCCGAATGTCTATGGCATCGACATGCCGGCGGCATCAGAACTGATCGCGAATGGCCGCACGGTAGAGGAAATCGAGAAGATTATCGGCGCCGATCGGCTGATTTATCAGGACCTGCACGGCCTGGTTCGCGCGGTGCGCCACGGCAACTCGGCGATCACGGAATTCGATACCTCCTGTTTCTCAGGCGAATACGTTACAGGCGATGTGACGCCGGAGTATCTCGACGAACTCGAAGCACGGCGTAATGACGCGGCGAAGCAGGCGCGTGAAAAACCTTCTTCCTCCGGCGCCAAGGTCGTCTCCCTTTAGCTGCCGGTTGTAGGGCGGCGCACTGGCACGCGACAATTCTTGCCTATGAGCATCAAGGTCATGATTATCGATGAGCAGGCGGACTTCCGCAGCCTGCTCATGCATCACGTCACCACGTACTGGCCGGACGCGATCATCGCCGCGTACGACCCGACGTCGGCCGGCCATCTGCCCGACGAGTTCTCCGGCGCAGGCAACGACCTGGTGCTTCTCGGCAGCCGCCATGGTGATCGCGATGGTGTTGACGTACTACGGCGCTTCCTCAAGCAAAAGAACTTTCCCCCCGTGGTTTATTTTGGCACCGAGGCGGACGAAAAAGAGGCACACAGGCTGCGACCCGACGCGCATTTCATGCGTGATTACATCAACCACGACTCGCTGGTTGTGGGTCTCACTGACGTCCTCGTTAGCCGGGAACGTATTGCGTCGACGTCAACGCTGTTCATTGGCGACATGCGAACCGGAATAAACCCGTTGATCAAGGGTTATCGCTTCATGCGCAAGCTGGGGTCGACGGAGCACTCCGGCGTATACCTTGCGGAACGCGAATCGACGCACCTGCAGGTCGTGCTTAAGGTACTGCGCCAGATGCCGGGGAAGGATGACAGCATCGGTGTGTTTGATCGTTTCCTGCGGGAGTACGAAATGATCGCCGAGATGGATCACCCGAACATAGTGCGTATTTATGACCTGGGAGTGAGTGATGACCATGCGCATATCGCCATGGAGTACGTGGCCGGCGGGGATCTGCGCGTACGCATGGAAAAGGGAATACCGGAGCGCGCGGCTGTCCAGTACATCCGGCAGATCGCGAGTGCGCTGTCCGCGGTGCATGCCAAGGGCGTCCTGCACCGAGACCTGAAGCCTGGCAACATCATGCTGCGTAAGGACGGGTCCATCGCCCTGATCGACTTCGGTCTGGCGAAAAGCGCGAAGCTCGAGAATGAGATTACCGACAAGGGCGAGATTTTTGGAACACCGTATTACATGAGTCCCGAGCAGGGGCACGGTAGCTCTGTTGACGAACGCAGCGATATTTACAGCCTTGGCATTATTTTTTACGAGATGCTCATGGGCAAGAAGCCGTTCCGAGCGGATTCCGCGATGGGCATCATCTACCTGCACGGCAATGCGGCACTGCCATTGCTACCCAGTCGCTTTGCACAGTACCAGGCGCTGCTGAATATGATGCTGGCGAAATCGCCCGACGATCGGCTGCAGTCAGCCTTGGAGATTGAAGAATGGCTGTAGACACGGCGGTTCCGGTTGCGATTGCCGAGTTTCTCGACACGCCGACACCGGACGCCTGGCTGGACGTGGCCAGTGAGCGCCTGCCTGAGATGTTGCTGGATCATGCCAACTGCGAACTCAAGGCGGCGTCTACGGCGATGGGCTTTTTGTATCGCTACCCCGACAGAACTGCGCTCGCGCAGCGCATGTCTCGACTCGCCCGCGAGGAGCTACGCCACTTTGAGCAGGTGCGCTCCATCATGGATGACCTTGAGATTCCTTTTGAGCGCCTGTCGGCGTCGCGCTATGCCGGAAGCTTGCGCGAGGCCGTGCGGCCCGAGGAACCCTACAAGCTGCTGGACCTGTTGTTAATTGGCGCGTTGATTGAGGCGCGTTCCTGCGAACGCTTCGCGAAGATTGCACCACGTCTGCCTGAGAAGCTGGGCCGATTCTACGGTGGCCTGCTGGCCTCAGAGGCGCGCCATTTCGAGCACTACGTAGCGTTTGCCAAATCCGAGTGCGGTGTTGATGAGGCGGAGATCGACGCGCGCCTCGATGAACTCAAGGTGCTGGAGGCCGCGCTGGTGACGGAACCCGACGACGACTTCCGCTTCCACTCCGGCACCCCCACAAAAAGGTGACAGTCACCTATTCCGTGAGGTGACTGTCACCCTTGTTAGCGCGGTAGCTCTTCCAGTCGGGGCCCGTCCTCATCCCACTCGACCATGCTGCCCTGTTCATACCAGTCTCCGAGTACAATGCGGTGAACAGGCCGCTCATCCACGTGGAAAGGATGGACGGCTGGGCGGTGCGTATGACCATGCAGCAGGATGTCGGCGCCTGACTCGCGGATTGCCTGTTCGACAGCATCCTGGTTGACGTCGGTGATCTCTTCTTGCAGGGACTTGCTGCGCTCCATGCTCTGCTGGCGGGCCTGCATCGTAAAAGCCTGGCGCTCCTCAATCGATTTCGACAGCATCATCGCGAGCCACTCAGGGTTCCGGGTCATGGCGCGCACCTGCTGGTACTCGACATCGTCCGTGCAAAGGGCGTCGCCATGACTCAGCAAGACGTTGGCGCCGTAAAGTTCAAGCGGGTGCGGGTCCGGAAGAATCGTGACGCCGGTCTCGGCCGCGAAGTGCTCACCGATCGCAAAATCGCGATTGCCGTGCATGAAAAAGACAGGCACGCCTGCATTGCCAAGTTCACGGACCGCAGCTTTGATCACGGCATAGTAGGGACTTGGGTCATCGTCTCCGATCCATGACTCGAACAGGTCGCCGAGGATATATAAGGCGTCGGCATCGCGTGCCCGCCCCTGCAGGAATGCGAGGAATTGAACACCAATCTCCGGGCGCTCAGCCTCGAGATGAAGATCCGAGATGAAAAGAGTGGTCATCGTGCTTTCTAGTCGTAGGTAATCAGGGACATCTTGTTAACGATGATGGGTACGACAGGAGCCGGCGCGCCACCGGGACCGTTGTTCACCGTCTTGGCATTGACGATCTTGTCGACGACTTCCATCCCTTCGAAAACAAAGCCGAAGACAGCGTATCCCCAGCGACCCTGGGTTCTGTGCTTGGTCGGATCAAGATTGGCTGTAGCGGGGTTCGTGTTCACATTGTCCGCCACATTGATAAAGAACTGCGACCCGGCCGAGTGCGGATCGCCTGTGCGAGCCATTGCGATCGTGCCGCGCAGGTTCTGCAGGCCGTTGCCGGATTCATTGGGGACCGTCTCACCGGGCTCTCTCTTCTTGAATCCCGGCAAAAAGCCGCCGCCCTGGGCCATGAAACCCGGGATCAGGCGGTGGAAAATGGTGCCATCGTAGTGACCGGACTCAACCAGCTTCAGGAAGTTGGCCACGGTCAGTGGGGCCGCTCTACCGTCGAGCTCTAGCTTGAAGTTGCCCTCCGTGGTCTCAACGAGAACGTGTGGATGGGCTGGAACCTTGTCTGCCGCCCAGCCGAGCGAGCAGGCCAGGGCGAGAACGAGTGCGATTAGGCTTTTTTTCATTGAATTTGGCGTCTCTGTTGTCATGGTAAGTCGGCAATATACCGGAGCCGGCGAATAGCCGCGATAATTGTGTAGTATTCAGCAATCATTCGCCAAAATACCGAGTCGTATAGCCATGGCATTTCGCTTCCTCTTTTTAGTCGCCGGCCTCCTGTTTTCTTCCACGGTGCCGGCGCAGTCGACTGATATAGACGCCCTGCT
>JAIBDF010000040.1 GCA_024679535.1 Chromatiales bacterium | reverse complement strand
GGCCCTCGAAACGAGCTGATCGGGCATGAGCGACTGCATCTCTGGTACCGCACCAACGCGCCCAAGATTGAGCAGGAGCGACTGCCGATTGATCGACGCGGCACGGGGTTTGATGAAGTTCTGCAAAACCTGAGTGAAGAAGAGGCGCTGTTCGAAGCGAAACGCTGCCTGTCATGTGGCAATTGCTTTGAATGCGATGGCTGCTACGGTGCCTGCCCGCAGGAGGCGATCATCAAGCTCGGTCCCGGCAAGCGATACAAATTTGACTTCGACAAGTGCACGGGATGCGCCGTGTGCTACGAGCAGTGTCCGTGTCACGCTATCGAGATGATCGACGAGCCGGCTACTGCAGAGGCGCAAACATGAGCGAGAAGCGCGCACTGGAGGGCAACGAGGCCGTCGCGCGAGTGGCGTATGCGGTTAGTGAAATCTGCTCCATTTATCCTATTACCCCATCGTCCCCAATGGCCGAGTCGGCTGACGTCTGGTCGGCTCTCGGTAAAGAAAACATCTGGGGACAGATTCCCGACATTATTGAAATGCAGAGTGAGGGCGGTGCTGCTGGTACCGCCCATGGCGCTCTGCAAACGGGCGCGCTGACCACGACATTCACGGCGTCGCAGGGTCTTATGCTCATGTTGCCGAACATGTATAAGATCGCCGGCGAATTGACGTCAACGGTGTTCCACGTGGCTTCGCGATCGCTCGCCGCCCAGGCACTATCGATTTTCGGTGACCACCAGGACGTGATGGCAGCGAGGACGACAGGCTTTGGCCTGCTATCGGCTTCGTCGGTGCAGGCGGCACAGGATCTGGCTTTAATCAGTCATGCGTCGACCTTGAAATCGCGAGTGCCGTTCATCCATTTCTTCGACGGTTTCCGCACCTCGCACGAAGTCAGCAAGATTGAGCTCGTCTCCGAAGACGAAATGCGTGTGATGATTGATGATCATCTCGTCTACGAACATCGCCTGCGCGCACTGAATCCGGACAATCCATTTATTCGCGGTACCGCGCAGAATCCGGATGTTTATTTCCAGGGGCGGGAAAGCGTCAACAGCTTTTATGCGGCGACGCCAGGCATCGTGCAGGACATGATGGATCGTTTCGCAACGCTGACCGGCCGGCAATATAAACTGTTTGACTACTATGGCGATCCGCGGGCGGAACGCGTCATCGTGTTGATGGGATCTGGCGCCGATACGGTTATGCAGACGATTGACGCACTGCCCGAGAAGGGTGTTGGCATGATCAATGTCCGCCTGTTTCGTCCATTCTCTAACGAACACCTGTTCGCGGCATTGCCGGAGACCACCAGGTCGGTCGCGGTGCTGGACCGCACGAAGGAAATTGGAGCGAGCGGCGAACCGTTATACCAGGACATCATTACCGCTCTCGCCGAGGCAAACATCGCCGGCACGATGAAATCGATGCCGCGCGTGATAGGCGGTCGCTACGGACTGTCCTCGAAAGAGTTCACGCCGGCGATGGTCAAGTGTGTATTCGACGAGTTACTGAAGGACAAGCCGAAAAACCACTTCACGCTCGGAATCAACGACGACGTAACGCATACGAGTCTTGAGTACGACCCGTCATTCCAGATCGAAGGCAAGGACGCAACGCGCGCGCTTTTCTTTGGTCTGGGTGCGGACGGTACGGTCGGTGCAAACAAGAACAGCATCAAGATTATTGGCGAGAATACAGACCTGTATTGCCAGGGCTATTTCGTTTATGACTCAAAAAAATCGGGCTCACGTACCGTCTCGCATTTGCGTTTTGGTCCCGACCCCATTCACTCGCCATACCTGATTCAGTCGGCAAACTTCATTGCCTGTCACAAGTTCGATCAGGTCAACAAGATAGAAATCCTCAAGGATGCAGCGCAAGGTGCCGTGTTCCTGCTCGACAGCCCTTATGGACCTGATGAGGTTTGGGGCAAGCTGCCACAGCCAGTGCAGCAGACAATCATCGATCGCAAGATCAAGCTGCACGTTATCGACGCTGCCAGTGTCGCACGCGATGCCGGAATGGGTAAGCGCATAAACACGATCATGCAGGCCTGCTTCTTTGCGCTGTCTGGTGTATTGCCGCGCGCAGAGGCGATCCAGCAGATCAAGAAAGCGATCGAGAAAACGTACCACGCGAAAGGACAGGCGATTGTCGAAAAGAATTTCGCTGCGGTCGATGCAGCGCTGGATCATCTCCACGAGGTATCAGTTCCCGCAAAGGCCAGCAGCAACCGACCGCTGGATGATGTGGTACCGGCGGATGCGCCTGCCTTCGTTCGCGAAGTGACTGCGCAAATGATGCGGGGTCATGGTGACGATCTGCCGGTCAGCAAGATGCCCATCGACGGCACGTACCCCAGCGCAACGTCAATGTTCGAAAAAAGCAACGTCTCGGATTCTGTGCCGAAGTGGGAGCCGGACCTGTGCATCCAGTGCGGCAATTGCGCGTTCGTGTGTCCGCACAGCGTCATTCGTGCCAAGTTCTTTCACGAAAGCACGCTCGCGGAAGCACCCCAGGGGTTCCCGTCCGCACCGATTTCGGCACGCGGCTTTCCGGAAACGCGCTATTCGCTGCAGGTATACGTTGAGGACTGCACGGGCTGCAACCTCTGCGTCAGCGCATGCCCGGTTCGCAGTCCGGAGGATCCGGAGTTTCGCGCCATCAATATGACGGACAAGGCGCCGATTCTGGCGCAGGCCAACAACGACATCGATTTCTTTGAAACCATCGAATACAACGATCGTGCAGCCGTTGAGTTTTCGTCGGTGCGCGGCGCGCAGTTCCTGCAGCCGTTGTTCGAATTCTCGGGCGCGTGCGCCGGTTGCGGCGAGACCCCATACGTCAAGCTTCTCTCGCAACTCTTCGGCCCGCGCCTGCTCGTCGCAAACGCGACCGGTTGTTCATCTATTTATGGCGGTAACCTGCCGACGACGCCATGGGCGAAAAATGCCGAAGGTAGCGGCCCCGCCTGGTCGAACTCGCTATTCGAAGATAACGCGGAGTTTGGGCTCGGCATGCGTATCGCCGCGGATCATCACATGGCCCTGGCGAAGCAGCTTGTCACCGAACTCGAGAAGGACGTCGGGCACGAGCTCGCCGATCATATCGTTCACTCGGGTCAGCGCGTCGGCAGTGAAATTCGTCGGCAGCGCCGACGCGTGAGGCAACTGCGCAAGCGCCTGGAGGAACTGACATCGCGTCACGAGAATCCGAAAGCAACGGCCTTGTTGTCCATCGTTGATCACCTGATCCGGCGTAGCATCTGGCTTGTCGGCGGCGACGGCTGGGCCTACGACATCGGCTCGGGTGGCCTTGATCATGTGCTCGCCAGCGGCCGCAACGTCAACGTGCTGGTGATGGATACCGAGGTGTACTCGAACACGGGCGGGCAGATGTCAAAAGCCACGCCGCTGGGCGCGTCAGCCAAGTTCGCCTCTGCTGGCAAACGTATAGGCAAAAAGGACCTGGCATTGCAGGCTATTTCCAGTGGCAACGTCTATGTTGCGCAGGTGGCAATGGGGGCGAATCCTCAACAGACCCTGCTCGCGATGCGCGAAGCGGAGGAGTATGACGGTCCGGCACTGATTCTCGCGTATAGCCACTGCATTGCGCACGGTTACGATTTGAAAGACGGTCTGCGACAGCAGCAGCTTGCGACAGCCAGCGGTTACTGGCCATTGATTCGCTACAATCCGGCACTGCGGGCTGCCGGCAAGAAACCGTTTGTGCTGGATTCCACCCGGCCGACCATTCAGCTGCGCGAATACGCCTACAACGAGAATCGCTACAAAGTGCTGACCAAGACCAATCCGCAGGAAGCCGAGCGCCTCATGCAAATGGCGCAGGAGATGGTAGACCGACGCTGGGCGACCTATGAACACCTGGCGAAACAGGAGCCCGGCGAGTTTGCGCACGCCGGTTAATTCCCCGAATCGGGCAGGCAATAAAAAAGGGCGGCCCTGTTAAGGTCCGCCCTCTCTCTCTAACCTGGTTGGGATTAGACGGCTACGATGTTCTCAGCCTGGGGGCCTTTCTGGCCGTCCGTGACAGTGAACTCGACCTTCTGGCCTTCGGCCAGTGTCTTAAAGCCATCGCCCGAGATGTTGCTGAAATGAGCAAACACGTCTGGGCCTGATTCTTGTTCAATAAAGCCAAAGCCTTTGGCTTCGTTAAACCATTTTACGGTTCCGGTAGTTCTGGACACAATCTTTTCCTAATAATAAATAAAAATGCCGAAAAGTTCGGCTGCGGGAAGTGTAGCCCCAATTACTCACAAGTCAATGAAAAGGGTGACTTAATATCGACCTGTGGTGACGTTTTTTCGCCACATCCATAGTAAAAACGGGCTGTTCAGGCGGATTTGCGGCATTGCGGCCTCTGGGTCGAAATTGTGCGTTTGCTCTATACGCAGCGCGCCAATCTTGCCGCTGAAGCCCCAAAAGGGAGGTCGACAGTGTTCCGGGAGGCGTGGCAAACAGCTGCAATGACCACCGATTCGGGCAGCCTGTGCAGTATGCCGCAGATCTTTCTGAGCCGGGATACCTTGATCAGATTGTCCGGCATTCCCGCAGCAGACATTTGCCTGCAACACGGGTGATACCATAGCCGGCAGGAATACCAGTGAGGGTTACAAATGGAAATCAGTAACACAGAAAGCATCCCGGGCCGAACCATTGTCCAGTTCTATGGTGTGGTGACCGGCAACACGGTGCGGGCCAAGCATATAGGCCGCGACATCATGGCCGGTCTCAAAAACATAGTCGGAGGGGAGTTGGTCGGGTACACGGAGTTGTTACAGGATTCGCGCAAGGAAGCGACCGATCGCATGCTGGAACAAGCGCGTTCGATGGGTGCCAATGCAGTGGTCAACGTGCGCTTCGCGACCAGTTCGATCGCGCAGGGCGCTGCGGAGTTGTTTGCTTACGGTACTGCTGTAAGGGTCGAGTGAAATGGAAACCGGTTTCCTCCAGAGCCTGGAGCTGATCCTGAACTATGGCATGCCGCTTATCTTGTTGATGGTGGCGTACTTCATCGGGACGTGGATTGAGCGCAGGCACTTTCGCAGTATCCGTGAGCGGGAGAGTGAGAACGCAGGGTTCCCTGTTGTCTCTTTCGACACAATGCCAGATGACTGGGGCGCGTCATCATCGACGCTGGTTAGCGGCAGCGTGGTTGTTTCCCTCGATTATTTCAAACGTGTAATTGCCGGTTTACGCAGCCTGGTTGGCGGGCGCATCAAGACGTACGAACCGTTACTCGACCGTGCGCGTAGAGAATCCATGTTACGCATGATCGAGAGCGCACGACGCGACGGTTACGATGCGATCTTCAATGTTCGGCTCGAGACTTCACGACTTGCAAATTCGCGTGGTGATGGCAAAGGTACCGCAGGCGTCGAGATGCTGGCTTTCGGTACGGCCGTCAAATTCGCCTCACGGTTTGCGCGCACGCCGTGAGATTCGTGCCGCGCCAGCCGCGTGAAGGCATTAATGTTTCCGACACGCACCCGTTGGTCGAGGCTGGTACCCTCATTGTTGGTTTGACGGCAATTTTCGCGCTCATAGCGCTCGCGCTGATTTTTCTTATTGAAATTGCTCTGTATTTTATTCCTGTAGAGAAAGAGGTGGCGCTGTTCGAGGACTGGCTGCCCGAAGACCTTGTTACTGTCTCGCCAAATGACAACCGCCTTGATCAGACGCAAATACTGGTTGATCGGCTGGCGTTCCACTGGGGTGATGCGCCCTACCAGTTTCGCGTTGAGATTGACGACTCTGATGTCGCCAATGCGATGGCCTTGCCGGGCGGCCTCATCGTTGTTACCGAGGGTCTGCTGGATCAGGTAGAGTCCGAAAACGAACTGGCCTTTGTTCTGGGCCACGAACTCGGTCATTTCAGAAATCGTGATCATCTGCGCGCGCTGGGACGCGGCATCGTGTTATCGATGTTTTTTGCGGTCACTACGGGTAATGGCGAGTCCAGTCTGGGTATCAAGGTGGCTGATCTCACTTTGCGCGGATTCAGCCGCAAGCAGGAAGCCAGCGCCGATGAGTTCGGCCTGCAGCTCGTCTATACACAGTACGGCCACGTCAACGAAGCGTGGCGGTTGTTTGAACGCTGGGATGACCGGGATCATGCGCTGCTGGACTTTGCATCCTACGCGTCTACGCACCCTGACTCAGGGGATCGTGTCGAGGATCTTGCGGCGCTTGCGCAGCGGCAAGGCTGGCCGATTGCAGGTACGTTAACCGAACTCAAATGGTAGAAAACCGGGTTCGACGGCCAATTTTGGTCCGTTGAATAAAAAGCCCCGCCACCTTGCGGCGACGGGACGGAGCCAGTTGATAAGTCTCGCGGGGGAGTAGAGGGCTTATCTCACATCTGTGGCTCGAGCAGGTAAACGCCAATCTTGTAGGCGGTAAGGACATTCGTATCGGAGTCGTACCGACCGCGTGCGTGCAGGGACCGCGCGGTCGTTGCGCCATTCAGGCTTACACCCAGGTCATCGACGAAGTCGGCGAAGTCCGAGTACATACGCAGGTTGTCTGCGGTCTTAATATAGAAGGCACTGCGGTCGGTGGCGCGTGGCACGATCACCGTGTCGGAGCCTAACGATGTCAGGTCGATTAGTACGGGGCCCTGCGTGATGTAATGGCGCACGTCGATGTCTGCATTGTCATTGTCGAGCGTCAGGCCATCCGGACCAATGCTTGAGAAGGGTGCGACGGTTCCTGCGATACTCCAGCCAACACCCAACGCACTGTGCACGTCGGTGTAATCAATGACGGTACGTCCGGAGAAGTCAGGTGGTGCGGCGCCAAACGTGTTGGGGAATCCCTTGGCGGCGATTGGCTTGCCGGCAGCGAAGTCTGCAAGCGTCAGGTTACCCGTTGCAACTTCATAATTATCGGGATCGGCATCCATATCAGACGACGTGCCCGTGCCGGTAAAATCGAAGATGCTAACGCGGCGGCGGTTTATGCCGTGCAGGGTAATATCGGTCTGGCCGGGCATGACTGTGTTGACGATGCCGGTCAGGTGCGTCAGGTGCATGCGGACAGCGCCCTGCGTAGCGTCGAACAGAACCTGCGGTGCAGTTGCGTCGGTCGTCGGTGCCGGCTGCGAACCACGAATGGTCACTCGCTGGCCGATGGAAATGGAATCGACGCTAAGGTCGCTGCGGCGATGTCCGTCGCGAAATACCTTGGTGTCCGGGCCAATTTCAACGACGACGTCGTCATGGAAATATGCGCGACGGTCGGAGGGGATAATCGTCGCTCCGCGTACGGTCAGGAGGTTGCCGTCACGTTTAATGACGTTGCCTACAACCGCATCCCTGTCGATGCCTGGAACGCTTGAGCCGGCAAGCACGATATCCGCGGTGAATTCACGTGCTGCGACATTGAGCGTGCCTGCGGCAACGGTCGGTGTTCCCGGGCCGGCTGCATTGAGTGCACGCAGACCTTCGATGCCCATGAACAAATCTTCATTGACTTCGAATTCGGTGTCGCCTGTAACATGCACGTTGACGCGTCCAAAGTCGCCCAGACGATCATGGAACGGGCGAATAGCCACCGTGTACGTCATGGCATCTTCGGCGACGCTGACCAGGGGGCCACGGACCCGAATGTCTTTCTCGTCGACGGGAGCCACTTCGGCTAGAATAAATTGTTCCGCAACAGCCTCTGCCGGTGTAGGCCCAATGTCGATCGTGTGCGATGCCGCGAGGTCGAAGTCGAGTTGCAGCAGGGCAGGCCGTTCTTTCATGACGACCAGGCGCTCACGATTCGATAAGCGGATTCTGAGTTCCGTTTGCCCGAGGACGTTACCGTCCATGTCCCTGACCACGGCCTGTTTGGACTCGTCTGCAGCTTCAACAAAAATTTTGGCGTTCGCGTAATCGAGACGAATGGTGCCCGATACATAAGTTGCGGGAGGTACAGACGCCGCCGTGACAAGTTCGGTCAGGTCCACGTAGTCGGTAAAGTTTATTCTCGTTGAGCGCGGCAGCGTTTCCACGACACGGCCATCGGCGGTTTCGAGTTCGAGCGACAAGACATCGACCGTGTAGTTGACGAAGTCGCCGTCGGCATCGGTCAATGCTACGAGTACAGTGCCGCACTCGGTAAATGTTGCTGGATCGGCAGGGTCGCACTGGGCTGCTTGTATTGGGTCTGTTGCAGCGGTGGTGCCTGCACCACCGCCACAGGCAGTGAGAATCAGGGCGAGCGTCAACAGCAATCCCTTGTTAGCGAGTTTCATGGCAATCTCCTTGTGCGCTTCAAGCGTCGGTTCAGGGCTATAACGGGACTCGCACACATTGGTTGACGCGCAAGTATCCATGCGAGTTATGTATACTGACGATCGAATGGAGAATTCAAAAAAATACAGCGACTTAGCTTGTATTCCCTTGGCATCGTGTCAAAATGTTTTCCCGTAATGACGAATCCGTCCGACACCAGAACGACTACGGGAACCCGACACCGCAAACCTCGCGCCGGCGAGCGCACGCGTGGTGCTGTAGATGCCATGCAAACAAAAATTGCTGTGGCGGTGCAAAATCTCGAACCGGGCCGTTACGAAGAACAGCTCCAGGCAATAGTTAACGAATTACCCGATGCTGCAGGTGCCGACGCGGCGTTCATCGCATTGATCGCTGATGATGGCCGTTCGATCGAGACCGTAATGTCCTCCTCGAGCAGTGGTTTTGCGCAGTGCAACCCGGATGGTCTGGTGAACGAGAAGCTCGAGGACTGGCAATGGTTGCGTGGTCGGCTGGGCCATCTGCGCGTCGTTGAGGTAGCCGATACGCTCAGGGGACCGAAGGCGGCAAAGGACGATCTCGAGCGTCTGCACGAACTGCACATCGGTGCCGCGCTTATCATCGGTTTCTCTGTTCACGACGAGATCGCAGGCTTCCTGGGAATTGCCGATGAACGCCCGGTCGATGGTTGGGACGCAAACCTGCATCTCCTGATGAAGCTGTTCGGTTCGTCGCTGGCCGTAGGCCTGGAACGCGTGCGGGACCGGGAGATTCTCGATGAATTGCAGGAGCGTAATTCACTGGTCGCCATGACGGCGAACGACGGTATCTGGGATTTCGACGGTAATACCAAACGCATCCGGCTGTCGCGGCGCTGGAAGACCATGCTTGGGTACGATCCTGACGACGAGGACGTGGTGCTCGACTGGTATAACCTCGTGCATCCGGACGACATCGCGCGAGTGCAGACGCGAATGCGTGAGCATCTGGAGGATAAGTCTCCGTTCTTTGAATCGGTGCATCGCATGCGGCATCAGAGCGGCGACTGGCGCTGGATGAAGAGCCGCGCCAAGTGTGTACTGGATAGGAATGGTCGGCTGGTTCGCCTGTTGGGCGTCGAAGTCGACATTACCGAGCGCAAACTCTACGAAGATGCATTATTTCGCGAAAAGGAGAGTGCCCAGATTACATTGCAGTCAATCGGCGATGGCGTTATCACGACGGACGCCAAATGCAATGTCGAGTACGTTAACCCGGTTGCCGAAGAACTGACGGGCTGGAAAGTTGACGACGCCAGCGGGCGTCCTATCGATGAAATCTTCCGCGGGTTCCATGAAGAAACCTGCGAGCCTCTCGAGAATCCCCTGGCTGTTGCGATTCGTCGTGATCGCGCGATTAAGTCCGTGCGGCCGACTCTGCTGATTCGTCGCGACGGCAACGAACTCTATATTGAAAGCACGGCGTCACCGATTCGTGACGGCAAAGCCAGCGTTTCGGGTGGTGTCCTGGTATTCCATGACGTGAGCGAGTCTCGAGATCTGAACCGTCGTCTCAGCTACCACGCGAGTCACGATATTCTGACCGGTCTCGTCAATCGTGCCGAATTTGAAAATCGCGTGGAACGGGCGTTGAAAAGTGCCAAGGCGCGCGAGACCTCGTACGCGTTGCTCTATCTCGATCTCGATCAGTTCAAGATCGTTAACGACTCCTGCGGGCACAGTGCCGGTGATGCGTTGCTGGGTCAGTTGGGCACGCTGCTCAAGTCGAAGATTCGCTGGCGCGACACGCTGGCGCGTCTTGGCGGCGACGAATTCGGTGTATTGCTCGAGAGCTGCAGTCTCGATGAGGCCATGAACACGGCCGAGACATTACGTGTGGCGATCGGCGAGTACAAATTCGTGTGGGAAGAGCGCACTTTCAGGCTCGGGGTGAGCATCGGCGTCGTACCTATCACCGCCGACAACGAAAACGTGGCTGCATTGCTTACGGCAGCGGACAGCGCGTGCGCGGCAGCTAAAGAGGCGGGCCGCAACCGTATTCACAGCTTCCAGGAAAATGATATTGACCTCATGCGCCGGCGTCGCGAGATGCAGTGGGCCGCCCGCATCAACAATGCGCTCGAAGAAAATCGTTTCGAATTGTTCCGCCAGACTATTTTGCCGCTGCAGGCTGAAGAAGAGGGGGCCCATTACGAGATCCTGCTACGCATGCGGGACGAGAACGGCGGTATTATTTCGCCGGGACTGTTTATCGAAGCAGCTGAGCGCTACGGGATCACACCGAGTATCGACCGCTGGGTGATACGCAGCGCGTTTCGCTGGCTGGTGTCAGAGGCTGACGAACGCGAACGCCTTACACTTTGCTCGATCAACCTGTCCGGCCAGAGTCTCGGCGACGAAAAATTCCTGCCCTTTGTGGTCGACCAGTTCCAGATGAGCGGCATCGACGCGACCAAGATCTGCTTTGAGATTACGGAAACCGCTGCCATCGCAAGTTATTCGCAGGCCAATCGATTCATCAATGCGCTCAAGGAACTGGGCTGCATGTTTGCCCTTGATGACTTCGGTACCGGTTTGTCGTCATTCGGTTATCTCAAGCATTTCCCCGTAGATTTTCTCAAGATCGATGGCAGCTTCGTCAAAGAGATACTGCATGATCCGATCGACCGTGAAATGGTGCGATCGATTAATGAAATCGGTCACCTCACGGGCAAGCGGACTATTGCCGAATTTGCAGAAAACGAGGAAATCATCACGATGCTCAAGGGTATGGGCATCGACTACGCGCAGGGCTATGGTGTTTCCGAGCCCAAACGTGTAACCCGGGCAGTAGCCTAGTCGATCCTGAATAGCATGGACAGGTCTGCAGCCCTTATGTTCTTGGTGAGAGCGCCGGTCGAAATATAATCCACGCCTGTTTCGGCAATTTCCCGAATGGTGTCCAGCGTCACGTTGCCCGACGCCTCGAGCTCGGCGCCCACGATGCCATAGCCCTCGTTTGTCGCAACCGCTTCTTTCAGTTCGTCTATAGAGAAGTTGTCGAGCAGTACGCGTGCCGCACCGGCATCCAGTGCTTCCAGCAGCTCGTGGTGGTTTTCAACTTCAACTTCGACCAGGACTTCGCCGCCTGCGTCCTGAGCGCGCTGCAACGCCGCCGTAATGCTGCCAGCGGACTTGATGTGGTTTTCCTTGATCAGAATTGCGTCGAACAGGCCGACTCGATGATTAACTCCACCGCCACAGGTCACGGCGTACTTTTGCGCAAGTCGCAGGCCGGGAATGGTTTTGCGTGTGTCAAGGACCCTGGCGCGTGTGCCTTCAACGGCTGTTGTGAAGGCGGCTGTTGTGGTTGCTGTCGAAGAGAGGGTCTGCAGAAAATTCAGCGCTGTGCGTTCACCAGTCAGCAATGCGCGAGCGGGACCGACGATCTTGCAGATAACGTCGTCGGTCTCCGCATGACCGCCATCACCGATGTACCAGTCAATGACGATGTGCTCATCAAGCTGCCGAAATACCTCCTCGACCCACGCCTCGCCGCACAGTACGAGCGCTTCGCGCGCAATGATCGTGGCACCAACGACCGCATCGGCATCGACCAGGGATGCCGTAAGGTCACCGGCCCCGACGTCCTCCGCAAGTGCTGCCGCGACGCCGGGGCCGATGGATGCTTTCGTTTCGTCGGAAAGCAAGCGGGCCTAAATGGCCCAGCCGTGTCCGGCTCCGACCATGCTCATGACCATCGGGATGGACATCAGCGTGTTTGAACGGGAGGCCATGAACGCAATGTTCTTGGCTTTGGCCACCTGGTCTGCACTGGCCTCTACCATGCCGAGTACTTTCTTTTGGTTCGGCCAGATCAGTACCCAGACGTTAAATAGCATAATCGTACCGAGCCAGGCGCCAACGCCAATCGTCATGGCGTATTGATTCACCGGATCCGTGTTCAGTCCAAGCGCAAAAGCATTGTGCAGCTGCCCTTTGTGGAGCAGGAACGCAGCGCCCGTCACCCATGTGGCCAATGCGGCCCAGCGGAACCAGGCCAGTGCGCGCGGCGCGACATACTTTGCGATGCCGGCGCCACCAGGGCCACCCTCATCGGCTGCGGCCTCACCAAGTGCCGGGACCTGCACGAAATTGAAGTAGTACAGCAGGCCGATCCAGGTAACTCCGGACAGTACGTGCAGCCAGATCGTAATCGACTGTGCGCTTATTCCAGCTACCATGTGGTTGCCCTTGGTTGCGAGCATAATGATGACAGCGAGTACGATGCCACCAATAATCGTGCCGCTAATAGTCTTCAGGGGGTTCATTTTTTGTTTCTCCGGTTTTAGGCTGTCGGTATTATAGGGATGGCGGTACAATCGCGCCAATGTTTGAAAGGACCCCTATGCGCCGCACGCTGGCGATTATGTCACTGTTGATGCTGAGCGGCTGTACGGCTTTCGTTGTGAGTGGCGCGGCTGCCGGCGGCTCCCAGTACGGTAAGGACGAGCGGCAGCCGGGCGTAGTGGCATCGGATTCCTCGATTACGAGTGAAATCAAGGCAAAGTACGTCGCTGACTCGGTCGTCAGCGCATTTAATATCCGTGTCCGTACCTATGAAGGTAAGGTCACGCTCTCAGGCACCGTTAGTCATTTCGTTGCGCGCGACCAGGCGATGGACCTGGCCAAAAGCACATCGGGTGTCAAGACGGTAACGAATCAAATTGTAGTTGAGGACTGAACAGATGAGCGTTAAAGAACGCATTGAAGAGCAACTTGGGTCACACGATGTTCTTCTGTATATGAAAGGCACACCCGATTTTCCCCAATGTGGATTCTCAGGCCAGACGGTCGCAGCACTTAACGCGATCGGCAAGCCGTACTCATTCGTGAATATTTTTGAGGATCCGGAGGTTCGCGAGGGTCTGAAGGAATACTCGAACTGGCCGACGTTCCCTCAGCTCTACGTCAAGGGCGAGCTCATCGGCGGCTGCGACATCGTGGTCGAGATGTACCACTCCGGCGAGCTCTTAAAACTGATCGAGGAAGACTAGTCTTCCATCATCGGGGGGACACCTGAAACGTGTCCCCGTGCGAACCCCCTGTGTGGGGACACCTTTCAGGTGTCCCCTTGCAAACCTACGGCTGCGGCGGGGCGTTCCTGAGCGACGTCTCGAAGATATCCCGAAAGCGATTCACGACTTCACAAAACAGGTCCGCTGTCTGCTCGGCGTCGTACGATGCGGAATGCGCCTGCGATTCATCCCAACCCAGTCCTGCCGCGATCGCGGCTCTCGCAAGGACGGTCTGTCCAAAAGCGACGCCACATAGTGTCGCCGTATCGAAGCAGCTGAACGGGTGAAAAGGACTGCGCTTGATGGCCGAGCGTTCGATGGCCTGGTTCAGAAAGCCGAGGTCAAAGTGAGCGTTGTGGCCTACCAGAACCGCGCGCGAACAGCAGTTTTCGCGAATCGAGCGCCTGACCTCACGGAACGTACGCTGCAGCGCATCGCGCTCGTCGATAGCGGGCCGCAATGGATGGTGCGGGTCGATGCCGTTGACTGCGAGCGACGCGGCTTCAAGATTGGCACCTTCAAACGGTTTGATGTGATAGCGAATCGTCTCGCTTCGCGTCAGGAAGCCGTCGGCATTGATTTCGAGCAGCACGGCGGCAATCTCGAGCAGAGCATCTGTTTTCGAATTGAATCCGCCCGTCTCGACGTCGACCACCACGGGCAGAAAACCGCGAAAGCGGTGCGCCATTCTTATTTCATCTGACACTAGGAATTTGCCTTAAGCAGGTTCTCGTCAAGGATGGCATGCATCGTATAACGAACCCCGAACCCCGTGAACTTTGATGCAACATGTCCAAGGCCACCTTCATTATCGCCAGCGCCAAGGTCGAGATGCACCCACGGCACATCATTGTCGATGAATTCGGCAAGAAAGCTCGCGGCGAGGATGTGGTCGCCCGTACCTTTCGCCGAGCATTGCAGCAAATCGGCAGTTTCGCTCTGGAGGTCGTCCAGGAATTCCTTACCGATCGGGAAGGGCCATACCCGTTCGCCGCTGTTGCGGCCGATGCGTTTCAGAACCGGGTGCAGATCGCTGCGATTGGTAAATACGCCCGAATACCGAGTCGTCAGCGCGCGAATGACACTACCGGTCAGGGTGGCGTAATCGAAGATGATGCCGGGTTTCTCACGGCTTGCGAGCACCAGGGCGTCCGCCAGCGCCATACGGCCTTCAGCATCAGTATGGACGGTCTGGATCGTCTTGCCATTCGCGGCCGTGACGACATCCTGCGATTTATAGGCATTCGGGCCGGTTCGATTCTCGGTAATAGCCAGCCAGCAGTCCACGGCAATGGGCAGCTGCATTTCGCTGATCGCAAGGAGCGTGCCGAGCGCGACCGCGCTACCCTGCATATCGCCATGCATATCGAGCATGGACTCGAATGGCTTCAGGTTGGTGCCGCCGGTATCGAAAATAATGCCCTTGCCAACGAGGCTCAGGTCGGCAACGGCATTCTTGGCCGCCGGGCGGTAGCGGAGGCGCACGATGTTTGCGCTATCGTTGTCGTTTCCCTGGGCCACCGCGAGAAATGCACCACAGCCGAGCTTCTTGAGTTCCTTGACGCCGAGCCGCTTGAACGCCCAGCCATTGTCTTTCGCCATGGACTTCGCCAGGTCGGCGTAATTGCTGGCGTCCAGGAAGTTTGGCGGGAGGGTTGTCAGCCAGCGAGCGAGGTTATTGCCCTTGGCCTCGGCTTCTGTGCGCGCCGTGTCGATCGATTTATCGATCCCCAGCAGGCGGATGCTTTTGATTGTGCTCGGTTCCGCCTTGCTCTTGAAAGCGGGGAGCCTGAAGGCCGCTGCAAGGGCTGCTGCGAGCATGTTATTCATCAGCTCGCCCTGCGTCTGAGCCTCGAATCCCACTGCGCAGATCCCCAGGCTGCCGGCTTTTTGCCCGATGGCTGCCGCAACGAGTTTGCGCCCGAGCGTCAGTTGTTCGAATGTGCTTGCGGTGGCCGCGATCGTCCCGGCCACAACGAGGGTCTGTTTCTTGTTCGCCAGTCTCGTCGTGAACGCCGGTGAAGCGCCGGCTACGTGTTTGCGATAGACGGCCTGCATTTTCGCCCCCTGCGGGAGCTTGCCGAAGTCGGCCTTCGACGGCTTCGCAGGTAGTATCAAAAGTAACTGATCGACGCTATCCAGAGATTTTGCATCGAGACGCCCAACCTTTTGATATATACGGAGATCGTGCTTGTCTGGCTGGATCTTTTGCATCTAAAAATTAACTCCCTGTGAGGCTTGACCCTTGCCGTACAAACACCGAATATGACGCCCCCATATGCGATCCATTTGGCCCGTGCACGGATGCGGGCATCCTAGCAGGACGCACCACGTAATTCACGCGCAGCGCAGATGCACCTGGGCAAAGGCCGGGCCGGTAAAATATGAGTAGTTTCAACCCCTTCGACGACATTGATCCAACCGAAACGGGTGAGTGGCTGGAGTCAATCGACTCGGTGCTCGGGCAGCACGGCCCCGAGCGTGCACACTTCCTGCTGAACCAGATGATCGACTTCGCCCGGCGCTCGGGAGCCTACCTGCCATACAGCCCGAATACGGCGTACCTGAACACGATCGGCAAGGCGCGCCAGCCGGAGTATCCCGGCGATCGGTCCATTGAACGTCGTATCGAGGCGTACATTCGCTGGAATGCTATGGCGATGGTTGTGAACGCGAACCGTGTTTCCACTGAGTACGGCGGCCACATCTCCAGTTATGCCTCGTCAGCGACGCTGTATGAGGTTGGTTTCAATCATTTCTGGCGCGGGGCCACGGACAAACAGGAAGGCGACATGGTGTTCATGCAGGGCCATTCGGCGCCCGGCATCTACTCGCGTGCCTTCCTGGAAGGACGGCTGGCTGAAAAAGACATGAACCGCTTCCGTCAGGAAGTAGGCGGGGGTGGCTTGTCATCGTACCCGCATCCCTGGCTGATGCCTGAGTTCTGGCAGTTCCCGACGGTCTCAATGGGCCTCGGCCCCATGATGGCGATCTATCAGGCGCGTTTCATGCGCTACATGGAAAACCGGGAGATGACCGGAGCGTCCGATCGCAAGGTCTGGTGCTTCCTCGGTGATGGTGAGATGGACGAGCCCGAATCGATGGGTGCAATCACGATGCCCGTGCGCGAAGGTCTCGACAACCTCGTGTTCGTGGTCAACTGTAACCTGCAGCGTCTCGACGGCCCGGTGCGCGGCAACGGCAAAATTATCCAGGAACTCGAAGCGGCGTTCGGCGGGGCGGGATGGAACGTGGTCAAGGTGGTCTGGGGCTCGAAGTGGGATCCGCTGCTCGCCAATGACCAGTCGGGCAAATTGCGCCAGGTCATGGAAGAGACGGTCGATGGCGAGTACCAGAAGATCAAGTCGAAGGATGGCAAGTACGTACGCGACACGTTCTTTGGCAAGTACCCGGAAACGGCCGCGATGGTCGCCAACATGTCGGACGATGAGATCTGGCGCCTGAATCGCGGCGGTCACGATCCGCTGAAGGTTTACGCGGCCTACGATGCAGCGACGAAGCACCAGGGTGGCCCGACCATTATTCTCGCCAAGACCGTCAAAGGCTTTGGTATGGGTACGGCCGGCGAAGGGCAGAACACGGCCCACCAGCAGAAGAAAATGGACGTCGAAGAAATTCGGACGTTCCGCGATCGCTTCAATATCCCGGTTACCGACGAGCAAATTGGCGACGTTGTGCCGTACTACAAGCCGGCACCTGACAGCACTGAGTACGAGTACATGATGGAACGACGCCAGTCTTTGGGCGGCTTCCTGCCGCGGCGGCGGGCTAAATCGACATCGCTGCCTGTGCCGCCTCTCGAGACCTTCCGCACGCAGCTCGAGGGTACCGGTGAACGCGAGGCATCGACGACGATGGCCTTTGTACGCATGCTGACAGCACTGACGCGTGACAAGCAGATTGGCAAGCACATTGTGCCCATCGTGCCGGACGAAGCGCGCACCTTCGGTATGGAGGGTATGTTCCGCCAGATAGGCATTTACGCTTCGAAGGGCCAGCTCTACGAACCGCAGGATGCGGGCGAACTCATGTACTACCGTGAGGACAAGAAAGGTCAGATCCTCGAGGAAGGCATTAATGAAGGCGGCGCGCTGTGTTCGTGGATCGCGGCCGGTACGGCTTACTCGAATCACAACGTGCCGATGGTGCCGTTCTACATCTATTACTCAATGTTCGGTTTCCAGCGCGTTGGCGATTTCGTATGGGCTGCCGGCGACATGCAATCACGCGGTTTCCTGATTGGTGGCACCGCAGGGCGCACGACGTTGGCCGGCGAGGGCCTGCAGCACCAGGACGGACATAGCCTGGTCGCCGCCTCGACCGTGCCGAACTGCCGTTCCTACGATCCAACCTACGCCTACGAGTTGGCCGTCATCGTGCAGGATGGTCTGCGACGTATGATCGGTGAGCAGGAAGATGTGTTTTATTACATCACCTGCATGAACGAGAACTACGCTCATCCACCGATGCCTGCCGGCGTGGAGGAGGGCATCCTGCGCGGGATGTACCCGCTGGACATCAGCATCAGCCAGGGCAAGATTCGTGTGCAGCTCATGGGGTCTGGCACGATTCTGCGCGAGGTACTGGGTGCCTCTGCGTTGCTGATGGAGGACTTTGGCATCGTGGCGGATGTCTGGTCAGTCACAAGTTTCAATGAACTGCGCCGTGATGCACTTGAAGTTGAACGCTGGAATCATCTGCACCCCGAAGAAGAGCCTCGCAAGTCGTGGGTTCAGCAGTGTTTCGGCGATCGCCCGGGACCGTATGTTGCTGCCACCGACTACATGAAAATCGTTGCTGATCAGATCCAGGGCTGGGTGCCGGGCACATTCTATTCACTCGGTACGGATGGCTACGGTCGCAGTGACGCGCGGAAAGCACTGCGTGAGCATTTCGAGGTTGATCGTCGGTTCATTGCTATCACCGCACTGAATGCGTTGGCCGAGGATGGCGCGCTCGACACGAAGACTGTCGTTGAGGCCATCGAGAAATACGGCATCAATCCGGATCGTCCGGATCCGGTGACGCTGTAGTCGGGGGCGTATACATGGCGAAAACAATCGACATAGTGGTCCCGGACCTTGGTGATTTCGAAAATGTCGAAGTCATTGAGGTGCTTGTCGGCAGCGGCGATACCGTGCAGCGCGAAGACGGCCTCGTAACGATTGAGACCGACAAGGCATCGCTGGACATTCCCTCGCCGGAGAACGGCGTTGTCGACAGACTGACTATCGACGTCGGCGACAAGGTATCGACTGGCGATGTCATTGGCCAGTTGACCATGGAAGTTGGAGACACGGTGGTCATTGCACCGGCAATCACGTCCGTGCCGACCGGCGACACAACCGTGTTGACAGACGAAATGGCGAAGCCGGCAGGCAAGCAGACACTGGTAGTACCGGACCTCGGTGACTTTGGAGACGTCGAGGTGATCGAAGTACATATCCATGCCGGTGATGCGGTCGACGTTGAGGACTCGCTGGTCACGCTCGAAACAGACAAGGCGGCGATGGATGTGCCTGCCATTGCGGCAGGAACAATTGACTCGGTACTCGTAAAAGTTGGCGATAGGGTGTCGGAAGGCTCATCGCTGGCCATTATCGATGCGGTGGCGCCTGCGACCGCACAGGCTGCAACTGCTCCTCTGGCACCGGCTAAACCGGCTCCCGCTAAGGCCGCGCCCACGAAAGCCGAGCCCGCAAAGACGGCTCCCGCATCTCTGCCCGCCATCGACGAGGCAGGTTTCTCCAAAGCGCACGCAAGCCCATCGGTTCGCAAGCTGGCACGCGAACTCGGCGTCAATCTCGCGCAGGTCAAAGGCAGCGGTATCAAGAGCCGCATTCTGCACGACGATGTGAAGGCCTTCGTCAAGGCCATTCTCACAGGCCAGGCGGCATCGCCTGCTGGTGGGGCGTTGCCGAGGACGCCCGTTGTCGACTTTGCCAAGTTCGGTCCGATCGATGTCCAGCCACTGACGCGTATCCAGAAGATCTCTGGCCCGCGCCTGCAGGCGAGCTGGATCAATCTGCCGCATGTGACGCAGCATGATCTCGCAGACATCACGGACCTTGAAGCCAGGCGCCAACAACTCAAGGGGCCTGCCAGGGAGCGCGGTATCGGTCTGACGCCGCTCGCGTTCATCATGAAAGCCTGCGTAGCGGCGCTCCAGGAATTCCCCAAGGTCAATTCGTCGTTGTCGGATGACGGCGAAAGCCTCGTCTATAAGCAGTACGTTCATCTGGGTTTTGCAGCCGATACCGAAAACGGGCTGATGGTCCCGGTCATCCGTGATGCCGATAAGAAGGATGTCTACGAAATCGCGAAGGAGCTCGGCGAGCTGTCCGCGCTGGCACGCGAGGGAAAATTGAAGGCCGATCAGCTGCAGGGCGCGTGTTTTACGATCTCAAGCCTGGGCGGCATCGGTGGTACTGCATTCACACCGATCGTGAATGCACCAGAGGTGGCTATTCTCGGCGTGTCACGATCGAGCATGCAGCCGGTGTGGAACGGCGCCGAGTTTGAGCCCCGGCTGATGCTGCCTTTGTCGTTCTCATACGATCATCGCGTGATCGATGGTGCCCAGGCTGTACGTTTCACGACCTTCCTCGGGCAGAAGCTGGCCGATGTTGAGTCATTGTTGCAGGCGATTCCGTAGTGGCCGTTAAGCTGACGATTCCTGACCTTGGCGACTTCGAGGCAGTCGAGGTGATTGAGGTCGTTGCCGTGCCCGGTGATGTGGTGGGCCTAGAAGATCCGCTGGTCACTCTCGAGACCGACAAGGCGACGATGGACCTTCCCGCCGAGCAGGCCGGCAAGATTCTATCTGTCGATGTCAAGGTCGGCGATCGCGTATCGACGGGCGATCCGCTGGCCACGATTGAGGTCATGACCGACGAAGTGCCGGTCGAACACATCGAAGAGACACTCAAAATGTCGATTCCGGAAATCGAAGAGGCGACACAACCGACGGATGCAGCAACGCATTCGGCACAACTCGTCGTTATTGGTGCGGGCCCTGGTGGCTACACGGCCGCATTTCGTGCGGCCGATCTCGGAATGGATGTCATTCTTATCGAACGTTGGCCGGTGCTTGGCGGCGTTTGCCTGAACGTCGGGTGTATTCCATCGAAGGCTCTGCTGCATGCGGCCAAGGTCATCGATGATGCGGCGGCGATGGCTGAGCACGGCGTGGTCTTTGGTAAGCCGTCCATTAATGCAGAAAAACTCCGTGACTGGAAGAATGAAGTAATAGGCAAGCTCACCGGTGGCCTTTCGACAATGGCTAAACAGCGCAAGGTGCGCGTGATGCACGGCGAGGCGACATTCGTTGCGCCGAATCGCCTGAGTCTCGACAACGCGGAAACCATCGACTTCGAGAAGGCCATAATCGCAGCGGGCTCTGAACCTGTCATGTTGCCGAACCTGCCTGACGACCCGCGCATAGTCGATTCGACAGGAGCGCTTGAGCTTGCACCGATTCCGAAGCGCCTGCTGGTCGTAGGTGGCGGCATCATTGGCCTCGAGATGGCATGTGTTTACAGCGCGCTCGGAACTGAGGTGAGCGTCGTTGAGCTTATGGATCAGCTCATGCCGGGTACTGATAAGGACCTGTTGCGGCCATTTACCAAGGTCGTGAATGACCGCTACGAGAAGATACTGCTTAAGACCAGGGTCACCGGCATGCGCGCTACGGTGCCAGGCATCGAGGTAACCTTCGAAGGTGAGAATGCCCCCTCAGTTGGTGTCTATGATCGCGTTCTTGTCGCTATCGGGCGGCGCGCAAACGGCGACAAGCTGGATGCGGACAAGGCCGGCGTGCGCGTGGACGAGCGCGGTATCATCGAAGTCGATAAACAGATGCGCACTAACGTGCCGCATATTTTTGCGATCGGTGACCTGGCGGGCGGACCCATGCTCGCACACAAGGCCACACACGAGGCGAAGGTTGCGGCGGAAGTTGCCCATGGTGACAAGAGTTTCTTCGATGCCCGGACCATTCCCTCGGTTGCGTATACCGATCCCGAGGTTGCATGGGTGGGTCTGACCGAGACTGAAGCCAAGGCAAAGGGCATCGATTACGAAAAAGCACAGTTCCCTTGGGCAGCCAGCGGTCGCGCATTAGCCCTGGGTCGTTCTGAGGGTTTTACGAAGCTGTTGTTCGACCCGCAATCGGATCGCCTGCTTGGTGGCGCAATTGTGGGTCCCAGTGCGGGCGACCTGATTGCCGAGATCGGTCTGGCAATCGAGATGGGCGCGGATGCGACGGATATCAGTCTCACCATTCACCCGCACCCGACATTGTCGGAAACGGTGGCGTTCTCGGCCGAAGCGTTCGAAGGCACGTTGACAGACCTCTACATCCCGAAGAAGCGCAAGCGCTAGTTCATTTGGCGGCGAAGTTCGTGCGCGTCGTTGATGACATCGTGCGCGGCATCTGTGAGTACGTTTGCCTGGTGCTCGAAACGCAGCACTGACTCGGCAACAGCGATAGCCTCGTCGGGCTGTAATACAAACAGGTAGGCCCGAGCCAGCAACATGCGGGTTGCCTGGTCTTGCGGCGCTGCCTCGATCGCGGTTTCGAGGTAATCGATTGCCGCCGGCAGGTCCCGACCCTTGGCCAGATACGCGAGACCCATCAACGAATTCAACTCAGGCGTCGCGACGGAGATCGTTAGTGCATTTTGCAGTGACTCGATCAGGCGCGATGCGACCTTCTCTCTCATTTTCGAGTCGTAACTGGTCGACAGCTGCTGTGCCCAGTACTGTGCGTAGTCCATCCATATCCGGAAATCCCAGGCCATCAGGTAGATGGCCGTCTCGAAGCGCTTGTTCGCGCCCTCAAGATCGCCGCGCCGTCCAAGGATCCGCCCAAGCCCGGCTTCTCCGTGGGCACGCAGATCATTGTCGTCAAGTACCGCAGTGAACCAATTCTCCGCAGCATCGAAGTTTTCCAAACGAAATGCCATATGCGCGAGTGCAAGTTGCGCTTCCGGTCGCGACATCTTTGCAACCTGCGGTAAAAAACCGGGCAGGGCCGTATTGACCGAAACGCTGCGGCTGGCAAATTTCTTCCTGAGGAAGTACTGCAAGAGCGCTTGCTCGAAGTCTTCAAGATCCACCGCAAATGCCTGTGAGAAGGCCTCGCTTGGCGGCGTTCCCGTGGAAGCCAGGCGCGCATAGCGAGCGAGCGATGCAGGGAGCGTCTGGTCGGCGTCGGGCAGGCTGCGCAGGTAGTGCACCATTAGCCACGACTGACCATAGAACAAAGCCGCGTCATCACTGTTCATTGCGGAGGTATCGTCCGTGGCAAGGAGCGTTGCAAGAGGCATCCAGCTCATGAAGTTCAGGCTGGCAAGGTGACCCTGTGGTGCCATGCCATACTCGAAAGCCTGGTCGCGTACGCGCGAGTAAGAGAGGTACTCGGCGTTGCCTTCCTCAAACCAGCGCGGGAACCGAATCTGACCTGACTGCTTGTTCAGATAGTGTGCATATTCGTGCAGGATGATCTGGATGCCCCGCGAGCCTGCCGTGTGCTCGATCAGGATGGCGTTTTCCCGAAGATCCGAGATAAAGTAGCCAGCGGAGAAATCCGGGGCGCCGATACTCACATAGTCGTCGTGATTATCGACCGCAAGAATGATTGTCGGTACCTGCGATTCGTACGTTGAAATTTCGTTCGAGTCACCTAACGATGCGCGCATGACTTCGAGATGCCGCAGCAGTTCAATCGTCTCCTCTTCTGCGAGGACACTCTTGATACGGAAATTGCCGCTGCTGATTTCCTGCCAGTTGCGATCCGCCAGCGGCACACCATTTGCGCAGGCATGTTCAAGGCAGAACGTGCCCAACATGAAAATAATGAAGACGGCTGTGCGACTCATTTCCGTGCGTAGTACCACTTCTCAACAAGATAGAGACCCAATCCTATCAGGAGGAGGATAGACACCTTGATCCAGTCCTCCCTTTCGGATTGCCCGATCAGCCACAGGCAGATCAGCAGCGCTGCCGCGGGAATCGCGTAGCCGCCGCGCAGCCGCCAGGCCTGCTCACTCTTCTCGGCCTTTGCGTTACGCCGGATCACAGGCAGTGAGGCTATGCAGATGATGTAGCCGAGCAGACGCACGACAGAACTGCCGATGGCCAGATCAACGAAGTTGCTCGACAAGCCCAGTACCAGTGCCATCGCGCCCATCGCGATAATGGCGCGGTCCGGTGTCGCGTATTTCTTGTGGACGTTCCCGAACCACTGTGGCAACAGGCGCTGTTCAGCCAATGAAAACAGGAGTCGCGGAGCGGCGAGTATCGAACTGGCAAGATTGCCGCCAATCGAAAATACTGCGGTGAAGGTGATGACCAGTGCACCTGCAGGACCGGCCAGGCTGCGGCCAACATCAACCAGTGTCGCATTGGCATAGTTCGCAGCAGGAATGACGGAGATGTATACCAGGACGATAAAGAAATAGAGCAGTCCGGTCAGGAGCAGCGTGCGGACCAGTGCGATGGGGATCGTGCGCTGGGGCCTGCTGGTTTCACCGGCAGTAACCCCGACGGTTTCGAATCCAACATAGGCATAGATCAACAACAAGGTTGTGCCGCCGATGTTGTCGATATGGAAACCAGCAGGGACCAGCGTGGCGCCTGTTATATGCTGTAGACCCAGCAGGACCAGTAACAATAGTGGCAGGACCTTGAGAAGCGTGAACACACCCATCGTGCGAACACCGTCTTTTACGCCGCGCACGTTCGCCCAGGTTAACCCGACGGTAACGACAGTGATGATCGCAATGCGGGCGGCTTCCGAGGCAAACACGTCCGAAAGGGAAGCAAGGTAAATGGCCATGACGTTGGCGTTTGCCGCAAATGACGTCATGCGGGCCAGGAAGATCAGCCAGCCCGTACTAAATCCTGCGAGCGGTCCGAACGCATCACGCGCATAAAGTACGGGTCCACCGGTCTGGTCGTAGTAGCTGGCGAGCTCGGCGAATGTCAGGATGATCGACAGAAACAGAATCCCGACAATCAGAAACAACCACGGACTGACCAGTCCTGCACTGACCGCAATTTTGCCTGGCAGGGCAAAGATTCCTGCGCCAATTACTGAATTGAGGACAATAAAGGCGGCGCCAAAATAACCGATATCACGCTTCAGTTGCATGTCCGCGATACTAGCAGACGTGCGCAGGACTGCCGACGGTGTTCGCCTTAACGCTTACTCAATTTCGAAAACAGCACATGATCCAGACTGAGCTTGCCGCCACCCGCAAAGACCAGTGGGAACAGCATGGCCATAAACAGCAGCGGGACCCGATAGTTGCCGAAACCCTTGTCGGTGATGGTATATCCCTTCCACAATTCAGCCAGCGAATCCCATTGGTCGGGCCAGTGCACCCCAGCGATCGCTACGATAGTCAGGATGATCAGGCTGAATGCCCAGAAGCGTGTGAACAGGCCGAACAGCAGAAATACACCGCCTAGAATTTCCGCCCAGGTCGCTAGAAACCAGCTGATTTCGACGGGAATGATGTTGAACGGGAATGGGAAGTTGTCCTGAACATTGGCGAACCAGTTATTGCCGTTGTACTTCGTCAGCCCGGCGCGGCCATATTCCCAGGCCATCAACAGGCGAATGGGTAACAACGCGAACCAGTGACCCGCCGGATCCAGCGTGT
>JAIBDF010000038.1 GCA_024679535.1 Chromatiales bacterium | reverse complement strand
TCCACGGCGACCGCGGCATTAGCCGTCGGTCCACCCTGCGCAATAGCAGACGACGCGGCGGCGAGCGCCAGTAGTATGCAAAATCTGACTGCTTGCATTATTGCTACCCGGAGAGTCCAGTCGGAAGGATCCGCTATTATGCGTTATTTAGAACCCCAGTCGTTAGACGCTATTCGGGAGCCCAAGTTCTTGGCGCCAGTTATTCTGCGATGTGCTCCGCTCAAAGGCGGACTCGCGCGAGTCCGTATATGTCTCAATTGCGCCGAGTGAGCCCGGGCGTATGGTGAAACGGTAGACTCTCGTTCAGGAGGTACCCATGCCAATCGTCAACGTACTGGTTATCGCCGCGCTTGTCGCGACAGTGGTTGTACTGTCGCTGGGGCTGCGTTCCATGGCGCGGGGTGGCACCTACGACAAGGAGCACGCTGAGAAATTCATGTGGGAACGCGTTGCGCTGCAGGGACTGGTCGTGGTCCTGTTGCTTGCGGCGGCGTGGCTGTTAAACACCTGACTTCGCCTTTAGAATACGGCCGGCGCTAAGCAGGAGTTCCGGACCATGCGTATTGACGCGATCGCCATCGGCAATAACCCAACCGACGATGTCAACGTCATCATTGAGGTGCCGCTCGGTGGCCAGCCGATTAAGTACGAACTGGATAAAGATGCCGGCGTGCTGATTATGGAAGACAACGCCGGGCAGGACGAGAAAGTCATCGCGGTGCCAGGTCACGCGCTGACTCAGCGCTACGATGAGGTGCTAACGCACACCGATCTGCCGGACATCACGCTGGAGCAGATCGAGCACTTTTTCGAGCACTACAAGGACCTGGAGCCGGGCAAGTGGGTCAAGATTGGTGACTGGCACGGTACAGACATGGCCAAGCGCCTGATTTCTCAGGCGATCGATCGAGCGAAAGCTTAGAGCGCGTCGTAAAAAGACTCCTGGCGCGCGCGCTCGGCGGAATCGGGGAGGCGTCCGTGCGCCGCACCGAAGTTATCGTCGACGTGATGCAGCTTGGTCATCCCGGGAATGCTGAGCGTCGCTGCCGGGTGGCCGATCGCATATTTGAGCAGGAACTGCGCCCAGGTTTCGCAACCGAATTCCCGCGCCCACTCGGGCAGTGCCTGTTTACCTACCTTCTCAAAAATTCGTCCGCCGCCAAATGCGCGGTTGATCATGACGGCAGCGCCACGGTCTGCGGCGAGAGGCAGGATCCGATCCGCGGCCTCGCGCTGCTCAAGTGAGTAGTTTATCTGGATGAAGTCGAGCTCTTCCTGCCGCAGAATCTTTTCAAATTCTTCGTACTGATGCGCGCGCGATGTTGTGATGCCGATGTAGCGAACAAGGCCCTCCTGCTGCCATTCGCGCAGGACCGGCAGCGCTTCCTGCCAATTGATCAGGTTGTGAACCTGCATCAGGTCGATCGTTGCTGACTTCAGTTTTTTTTGCGATGCCTTCATCTGTGCGGACGTCGCTGCGGCACCGTCATCCTTGTCGGTCTTGGTCGCGACGAACAAGCCGTCGCGAATATCCAGATCGGCAATCAAATCGCCGAGTACTGACTCGGAACTGCGATACATTGGTGCGGTATCGATAACCGTGCCGCCGAGCTCGTGGAAGCGGGCAAGTGCAGCGCGCAACACCGCACGTTTTTCGACGTCGTCGCCAACCCCGTAGCGATTTGTGCCCAGCCCGATGATCGGCACCAGTTCGCCCGTTGACGGTATCGCCTTTCTGAGTATCTGCTCGGCCCCGGCCCGGGCATTGCCGCCAAGAGCGGTCAGCGACAGTGCGCCAAGGCACGCCTTGTTGAAGTTTCGTCGTGTGATCGTCATTTCCGGCTCCTTAGCCTTTCATTTCCTCGAGCTCGAGGCCTTTGGTCTCGTGGACCATCCTGGCCACGAAGAATATAGAAACCACGGCGCAGGCGGTGTAGAAACCGTACGCTCCCGCGAGTCCGACTCCGGCCAGCATAATTGGAAACGTCATTGTGATTCCGAAATTTGAGCCCCACTGAGCAAGACCGGAAACGGCAAGCCCGGTTCCCCGAATCTGGTTCGGGAACATCTCTCCCAGCATCACCCACATCACGGGTCCCCAGGAAAAATTGAAGAACATAACGTAAACGTTGGCGGCGACAAGGGCGAGCGGACCGTAAATACCTTCCAGGCCAAGGCTCCCATCGGCTGCGGTCGACGCATTCATGAATGCAAAGGTGACGAGCGCCAGGGTGATCGCCATGCCGATAGAGCCAATCCAGAGAATCGGCTTGCGCCCGATGCGGTCAACGAGCAATAACGCAGCGGTGACGGCCGCGATGCTCAAGCCGCCACTGACGATGTTGATGAGCAGGGCATCGCTTTCGGTAAAGCCGACCGACTGCCACAACACGGCCCCATAATAAAAGACCACGTTGATGCCAACCAGTTGCTGGAACGTCGCGAGACCGATGCCGACCCACACCAGTCGGCGAATGCGGCCGGTCTTTGGGTCCAGCAAATCCGCCAGGCGCGGATTGTGATGATCTTTCGCCAGGGATGCGTCAATCTCATCGGCCTTGCGCCTGGCCGCGTCAGCGCCGGTAAGTCGAGTGAGTACCTCGATCGCCTTGTCATGCTGCCGCTGCAGCACCAGGTAGCGAGGGCTCTCCGGGATGAAGAACAACGCGACCAGGAAAACAGTGGCTGGAATCAGCTCCATCCAGAACATCCAGCGCCAGGCTTCGAAACCCAGCCAGAGTTCGTTCATGGATGAGCCCGCAGCATCGGCGATCAGGTAGTTGCTGAAGAACGCCAGGAACAGGCCGCAGATGATGGCGATTTGCTGAACGGTTGCCAGTGTCCCCCGGAAATGGGCAGGCGTTACCTCGCTGATATAGGCAGGTGCCAGGACACTCGCGGCACCGACCGCGAGTCCACCAAGGATCCGGTAAACAACAAACTCCAGTGATCCGCCGGCTATCCCGGAACCCCATGCACTGATGATGAACAACATCGCCGCCAGCCGCATGATTGAACGCCGACCGCGGCGATCCGCAAGGCGCCCGGCAAAGAATGCGCCGATAGCGCAGCCGAGCAGCATGGAGGCGACATTGAACCCTGTTCCCATACTGTCCGAGTCAAATGCCGTCCGCAGGCCGTCAACGGTGCCGTTGATAACGCCACTATCAAAACCGAAAAGAAAACCACCGATCGTCGCGATGCAGCTAATCACGACGATATAGAGAGTGTTCTGGGTGACGCCCGTGGCCGTGCTCAATCTGATCCCCTTAATCTAATTGTGCTCGGGATTATGCACTTCGCTGTATTGATGTGCACGACGCTGGCACAATTGGTGACCCTGCCTTACGCACGGTGAGTATTCGATGCCAGGACTGTATTTTGAAGAGTTTGAGGTTGGCCAGACCTTTGACCACTCGATTCGGCGCACCATCACCGAAACTGACAACGTGCTCATCTCGACGTTGAGCCATAACCCGGCACCGCTGCATCTCGACGCCGAGTACATGAAAAACACAGAGTTCGGCAAGCCGCTGGTCAACAGCTGCCTGACGCTGAGTCTCATGGTGGGTATCTCGGTCAATGACACGACCCATGGTACGACGGTCGCCAATCTTGGTTGGGATGACGTGCGTTTCCCGAAGCCGCTTTTCTGCGGCGATACGATCCGTATTCAGTCGGAAGTGCTGGAGCTACGCGCCAGCAAGTCGCGACCTGACAATGGCATCGTGATCTTCGCCCACAGGGCCTTTAACCAGCACGACGAACTCGTTGGCGTGTGCAGGCGTTCGGCACTCATGATGCGAAAACCGGCATGAGTCGCAGTTTCCTGTTCGTTCCCGCCGACTCCGAACGCAAGTTGGAAAAAGCGGGCGGCATCGGCGCCGACGCCCTTATCCTGGACCTCGAGGATGCGGTGGCCCCGGAAGCCCGGCCAGCCGCGAGACAGCTTGCGACTGCCTATCTGCAGGGAAAGCAAGATGCCTGGGTGCGCATCAATCCGATCTATTCGGACGATGCGCTGCCGGACCTGGAGGCGGTCATGCCGTCGGCCCCGACCGGCATCGTTCTGCCGAAGCCACGCACTGCCGCCGACGCCGTGGTCCTGGCAAAGCACCTCGATGGACTGGAGCAGCAGCACGGCATCGCGCCCGGCAGCACGAGAATCATGGCGCTATGCACGGAACACCCTGCCGCCCTGTTTTCGCTGGACGGCTATATCGGGGCGACCTCGCGACTCTATGGCCTGTCCTGGGGTGCCGAGGATCTCGCCGCCGCCGTCGGCGCCAGGGCCAACCGCGATGAAAACGGCAACTGGCTTCCGCAGTATGAGATGGCCCGTTCGCTGTGCCTGTTTGCGGCGGCCGCTGCGGAAGTTGCAGCCGTTGATACGGTCTTTACGGACTTTCGCGATCTCGATGGATTGCTGCACTACGCCACGAAAGCTCGGCGTGACGGCTTCAACGGCATGCTTGCGATCCATCCGGCCCAGGTCGATGTGATCAATGCTGCGTTCGAGCCGACGGCCGAAGAGCTCGAGTACGCGGAGCGGGTCATTAGACTATTTGATGAGAACCCCGGTGCTGGAACTGTCGGTCTGGATGGTAAAATGCTTGACCGTCCACATCTGATTCAGGCTCAGCGATTGCTACGGGCATATCGCAATTAATACTAAAAAGGTAAATCATCATGGAAACGCAAATTTACCCGGTCTCTGACGCAACCAAAGAACGCGCCCTTATCGACAAGGCACGCTACGAAGAAATGTATGCGAAGTCGATTTCCGACAACGAAGCTTTCTGGGCAGAGCAAGCCCAGCGAATCGACTGGATTAAGCCGTTTACGAAGATAAAGGATGTGTCCTTTGCAAAGGACGATCTGCATATTCGCTGGTTCGAGGACGGCACGCTCAACGTCTGCTACAACTGTGTCGATCGACATCTCGAAGACAAGGCTGACGACGTCGCGTTGATATGGGAAGGCGATGACCCGAGCCGCGACCTCAAGATAACCTATCGTGAGCTGCACGAACGGGTCAGCAAATTCGCAAACGCGCTGAAAGCGCTCGGCGCGAAACGCGGTGACCGCATCACGATTTACATGCCCATGATTCCCGAGGCCGCTATTTCGATGCTGGCCTGCGCACGTATCGGTGCTGTCCATTCGGTTGTCTTTGGCGGCTTCTCACCGGATGCGCTGGCAGGGCGCATTCACGATTGCGAATCCAATATCGTCGTGACCGCTGACGAAGGTTTGCGCGGCGGCAAGATCGTTCCGCTCAAGGCGAACGTTGATGCGGCAGCCAGCAAACCCGAAGTGACGACGCTCGAAAAAGTGCTCGTCGTACGCAATACGGGTAACGATGTTGAGTGGGACGAAGATCGCGACGCGTGGCTCCACGAACTGGAAGCCAGCGTCGATGCCGATTGCCCCTGTGAGGAAATGGGTGCGGAAGACCCACTGTTTATTCTTTACACATCAGGCTCCACTGGCAAACCGAAAGGTGTCCTGCACACCACCGGCGGTTATCTTGTGTACGCATCGATGACGCACGAGTACGTGTTCGACTATCACCCGGGTGACATTTACTGGTGCACGGCCGACGTTGGCTGGGTAACGGGACACAGCTACATCGTCTACGGGCCGCTCGCGAACGGCGCGATTTCACTGATGTTTGAAGGCGTTCCGAACTACCCTACGTCGTCGCGCTTCTGGGAGGTTTGCGACAAACACAACGTCAATATCTGCTACACGGCTCCGACCGCCATTCGTGCGCTGATGCGCGAAGGCGATGATCCCGTCAAACGAACATCCCGCAAGGACCTGCGGTTGCTTGGCTCGGTTGGTGAACCGATCAACCCCGAGGCCTGGGAGTGGTACTACCATGTCGTGGGCGACGGCCGGTGCCCGATTGTGGATACGTGGTGGCAGACGGAAACGGGTGGCATCCTCATTACGCCGCTACCGGGCGTCACCGACCTGAAGCCAGGCTCCGCAACACACCCGTTCTTTGGAATTCAGCCGGCATTGCTGGATTCTGATGGCGTTACGCTGGATGGTGCAGTCTCGGGCAACCTGGTGATCAAGGACAGCTGGCCTGGCCAGATGCGTACGGTCTACGGTGACCATGAGCGCTTCGTTGAGACCTACTTCTCGACGTACCCGGGGTACTACACGACCGGCGACGGCGCGCGTCGCGACGAAGACGGCTACTACTGGATCACGGGACGTACCGACGACGTTCTGAATGTTTCAGGTCATCGCATGGGCACTGCGGAAGTTGAGAGCGCACTGGTCTCACATCACAACGTTGCCGAGGCTGCCGTGGTCGGCTACCCGCATGACATCAAGGGGCAGGGTATTTATGCCTATGTCACGTTGATGGAAGGCGTCGAAGCTACCGACGAGCTGCGCGTGGAGCTGCAGAAATGGGTTCGCAAGGAGATTGGTCCGATCGCGAAACCCGATCTCATTCAGTGGGCTCCGGGATTACCGAAAACGCGTTCCGGCAAGATCATGCGCCGTATTCTGCGCAAGGTTGCTGCGGATGACTTTGGTGAGTTGGGTGACACCTCAACGCTGGCCGATCCGTCGGTTGTCGAGGACCTGATCGAGAACCGGCAGAACCGCAACTAGAATGGATTAGCCGCCCATCTGGTCGCGGCGAATTTCTCCCGCGAGAGTGTTCTCGAGATCATCGATAAGACTGTCGTGAAGTTCGTCGCTGGATACAGGCTCGACAACATCGCGTTCCTCGAACGCCAGGTCGCTGCCCACTGACTCGGCGATGACCGGAGCTTCGAGCTTCTGTGTTGCCAGCAGCCCGGGACCGGTCACCTGGTCCGCGGGTTCGTCATGCAGTCCTGGCCTGGCTGTGCCTTCGTGATCGTGTCGCTGGTATTCCGCAACCTGTCGTTCATAGGCCTTGACGAATTCCTCACCGAACATCTGCGGGAAGCGGCCAGCGCCCCTCTCCGTCATGATGGGGTAGAGATCCTTGTACAGGTTCCAGTACTGTGACTTGTTCAGGAACGAGAGCAGCTTGTTATTGAGCGTGCGGTCGAAGCGATCCTGAAGCTCATCCGGATCGAAGCGATCGGCGAACTCGATGAACGCGCTGTTCATCGCGTCGAGAAACGCATTCTGGTGATTGATCAGGTCGCGATTGGCCTCGCGCACTGCGTCCCGGGCTTCAAGGTACTCACCTTCGTCGCCGACCAGCAACTGCTTGATCAGGTCATCGGTGTTATCCGAGAACTTCATCGGGTTGTTCTGGCGTGGCAGCACGGTCGTCTGGTCGAGGCAGAATGCGTTCTTCAGATTGGCGCGGCCGGCGAGAAGGTTGATGGTGCCCTCCACGAACTCACGCAGCACGAGGCCAGCCGACATCATCATTTCCGGAAGATTATCGGATGAGTGTAGTTCGGCACGGCTAATGCCAAGCCCATCCAGGAATGAATCAAACAGATCGTCAGCCGTCACATCGACGGACTGGTCAGCCGAATCGTCATTGGCGGATATCATTTCCATCTTTGGCTTCGGTTCAACTTTCGGTTCAACTTTTTTCGGCTCTTTGCCGAAGAGGACCGACTGGAACTCGTCGTCGCCTGTGATCTCCGACTCGTCGAGCAGTTGCATGCCCGTCTCAATGACATCTTCGTCGACGAACTGCTCGATATGGTCCGGTGCGACAGAGGGCTCCGGCTCGATCGGCATGACGAGGCTTTCGCCTTTATCGATTGTAATTTCAAACTCGAAATCGCCCATACGCATGTGATCGCCGTCGAACAGGCGCCGCGGGTTGCCCTTGCCGATGGGCTCGATTTCGCCGTTTATGTAGACGCCGTTGCTGCTCGTGTCCGCGAGGTAATACATGCCACCCTTGTAGTCGATCGTGGCGTGGCGGCCGGAAATATAGCGATCCGGATCAGGAAGGATCCAGTCATTCTGCAGTGCTCGACCGATGGTGCCGCCGTCCTCGTAGTACTCGCGCACGCAGTCGTTACCGACGAGATCGCGGTGTTCGGAGACGAGTTTGATGGTTAACGGCATGGCACACCTCTCATATATCGGTCAATTGTGCGCTGAATCAAAGTCTTAGACTGCTACCCAGATCACATAATCGGGCCTTGCTCGGCTTGCTAAGGCCTTGATTTGGGTTAAATGCAGCCAACCCGTGGGGTTTTGGTTAGACTGGATACCACTGATGAGCAAGCAAACCCTATTCAAAGTTGTCTTCATGAGCCAGGGACAGGTCTACGAGATCTATGCCCGCTCGGTCGGTCATGGCGAATTATTCGGCTTTGTCGAAGTCGAGGAACTGGTTTTCGGCGAGCGCACTACTGTTGTGGTCGACCCCTCAGAGGAAAAGATCAAGTCGGAATTTGCCAATGTCCGCCGAACCTACCTGCCAATGCACTCGATCATCCGCATCGACGAAGTCGACAAGCAGGGTGTCAGCAAGGTCTCCAAGCTCGAGGGCGGCAACGTCGCGCAGTTCCCGCTGCCCGTCTACACACCGGGTGACAGCAACAAGTAGTTGGTCCGGGCGAGGGCGTTCCAGTATCATCGCGACTCGATTCCCAACCACCTCGCACAAGGTCCTCGAACCCGATGCTCGAACTGCCAGGACAGGCGGCCCTCTCGAATTTTCGCCTGGCAAAACTGACTCGCACCCTGAAACGTGCCGATGACCGCGTGGCAGCCGTCGAGGCCCGATTTACCTATTTCGTGGCCACCCACGGCGAGCTGTCCGGGGAAGACCGGAAACGTCTTGACGGCCTGCTGCTTTCCGGTGACAAGCCGGCCAGCCTCTCACGCGGTGCAGGAACGCTTTATGTTGTGCCGCGGCCCGGTACGATCTCACCGTGGTCATCGAAAGCAACGGACATCGCCAGAGCCTGTGATATTGCCGGGGTTGAGCGGATTGAGCGCGGCATTTGCTATGGTCTGAAATTCAACGGCAAAGTCACTGGCGCTGACGTGCTGGCACTGCGTCACCTGCTGTTCGACCGCATGACTGAAGCGGTATTCGAAAGCGCAGACGGTGTCGAGGCACTGTTCGCGGAACATGAACCGGCGCCGGTCGGTATCGTGCCGCTGGCGGAGCAGGGGCGCGACGCGCTCGTTACCGCGAATACGAATCTTGGACTCGCGTTATCCGGCCAGGAGATCGACTACCTTGTCGAGTGCTATGGCAGCCTGGCGCGGGACCCGACGGATGCGGAACTCATGATGTTTGCGCAGGCGAACTCTGAGCATTGCCGCCACAAAATATTTAACGCGAGCTGGATCATCGACGGCGATGCACAGGACCAGCGCCTGTTCGGCATGATCAAATCGACTACAGAGAAGACGCCAGATGGCGTTATCTCGGCCTACAGCGACAACGCGGCCGTCTTTGAGGGCTGGACCGGGCAGCGCCTGATGCCACGTTCAACAGACCGCGAGTACGCGTTCTTCGAAGAGCCCATCCACGTACTCATCAAGGTGGAAACACACAACCATCCGACGGCGATCTCTCCATTTCCCGGCGCTGCTACCGGCTCGGGCGGTGAAATCCGGGACGAAGGTGCTACCGGGCTTGGGGCCAAACCCAAGGCCGGCCTGACGGGATTCACGGTGTCGCACCTGCGTATTCCCGGATATTCCCAGCCCTGGGAAGACGCTTTTCCACATCCTGACCACCTGGCAACGCCGCTCGACATCATGATCGAGGGACCAATCGGTGGTGCTGCGTTCAATAATGAATTCGGGCGGCCGAACCTCACCGGCTACTTCCGGACCTTCGAGAGCCGTTTGCCCGGTCTGCCGGAAACAGAGATTCGCGGTTATCACAAACCGATCATGATCGCGGGCGGACTTGGCAATGTTCGCGAAGAACATGCCAACAAGATTGAGGTGCCGGTCGGCGCGAAAGTCGTGGTCCTCGGTGGACCAGCCATGTTGATCGGACTGGGCGGCGGTGCAGCATCCTCGCTGGCGAGCGGCACGTCGAGCGCCGAGCTGGATTTCGCGTCCGTGCAGCGCGGCAACCCGGAAATGGAGCGTCGTGCCCAGGAAGTCATCGATCGTTGCTGGGAAATGGGCAGCGACAATCCCATTCTGCTGATTCACGATGTGGGTGCGGGCGGCCTGTCGAACGCCGTACCTGAGGCCGTCGATCATAGCGGCCACGGTGCCGAAATAGAGCTGCGCGAAGTCGACAATGCCGAACCGGGCATGTCGCCGATGGGCATCTGGTGTAACGAAGCGCAGGAGCGTTATGTGCTTATCGTCGGTGAGAATCGGGTCGACGAATTCAAAGCACTCTGCGAACGCGAACGATGCCCGGTGTCGGTCATTGGCACATTGACCGGCGACGGCAATCTCAGCGTCAGCGACCGCGACTTCGATAATCGTATCGTCGACATGCCGATGCAGATGTTGCTTGGTAATCCACCAAAAATGGAGCGCGACGTTGAACATCAGCAGGTGCCCGAAGAGCATCTTAATCTCGACGACATTGAAATCGAGGAGGCCGTACTGCGCGTATTGCGCTTCCCGGCCGTCGCCGACAAGTCCTTCCTCATTCATATCGGTGACCGGACGGTTGGCGGGCTGAGCGTTCGTGACCAGCTGGTCGGGCCGTGGCAGGTGCCTGTCAGTGATGTCGCGATCACGTCCTCCGGCTATAGCAATGTTACCGGCGAGGCGATGGCCATGGGTGAGCGCACGCCCTTGGCCGCGACCAATGCGCCGGCGTCGGGTCGCATGGCCGTGGCAGAGTCCATTACGAATATTGCCGCCGCGCCCATCGAGGATCTGAGCAAGGTGCGGCTGTCTGCCAACTGGATGGCCGCCGCCGGGCACCCGGGGGAGGACGCCAACCTGTTCGACACAGTGAAGGCGGTTGGCGATGAGCTGTGCCGCGAAATTGGCGTGGCCATTCCGGTCGGCAAGGACTCGATGTCCATGCGGACGCGCTGGGAGGACGAGAGCGGCGAGCATAATGTTGTCGCACCTGTATCGCTGATCATTACTGCCTTTGCGCCCGTTACCGACGTCACCAAACACCTTACGCCGCAGTTGCAGCAGACCGACGAGCCAAGCTACCTGCTGCTATTCGACCTGGGGCGGGGTAAGAATCGTCTGGGCGGGTCCTGTCTGGCCCAGGCCTACGCACGCACGGGCGGTAATGTGCCGGATCTTGACGACCCCAAACTGCTGAAAGGCCTGTTTTCGGCAGTGCAGGAACTGAATTCACGCGATATGTTGCTGGCGTATCACGATCGTAGCGACGGCGGCCTGCTTGCTGCAGTCGCGGAGATGATCTTTGCCAGCCGACTGGGCGTCACGCTTACGCTCAATGGTTCCCGTGTTGAACTGTTGAAGACACTTTTCAGCGAAGAAATCGGCGCTGTCGTACAGGTGACCAAGAGCAAGCTGCCGCAGGTGCAGATGGTGCTCGACCGCAACGGCATCAAAGCCGAGGCAATCGGTCTCGTGGACGATGGCGGCAAGCTTGTTGTTCGCAGCGACAGCCGGACAGTACTTAGTCTCGATCGGGTAACAATGCAGCGCGAATGGTCCGGAATGAGCTACCGGATCCAGGCGCTGCGAGATAATCCCGCGACAGCCAAGGAAGAATTCAGTCGCCTTTCAGACGATAAGGACCCGGGCCTGAACGTCCGCCTGTCTTTCGATCCCCAGGAGGACATTGCGCGTCCCCTGCGCGTCGCCGCGAAACCGCGCGTCGCGATTCTTCGCGAGCAGGGCGTCAACAGCCAAAACGAAATGGCGGCAGCATTTATTAGAGCCGGATTCGCCGCAGTGGACGTGCACATGAGCGATCTCCTGGAAGGGCGCGACTCACTCGACAACTTCCAGGGGTTGGTGGCCTGCGGCGGGTTTTCGTTTGGCGATGTACTGGGCGCGGGTGGCGGTTGGGCGAAGTCGGTGCTGTACCATGCGCGGACGAGGGACCAGTTCGCGGAATTTTTTGAGCGAGGCGATACGTTCGCACTGGGTGTTTGTAATGGCTGTCAGATGATGTCGCATCTCAAGGACATTATCCCGGGTGCGGGCCACTGGCCGCGTTTCCTGCGAAACAAGTCAGAGCAATTTGAAGCACGCCTGAGCCTCGTCGAGATCGTCGAGAGCCCATCGCTCTTCCTGCAGGGAATGGCGGGATCCCGCTTACCCATCGCAACGTCGCACGGCGAGGGCAGAGCGGTGTTTGCTGACGACACGGCACGTTATACGTCGTCGTACACGGTGGCGATGCGCTACATCGACAATTACGGTGAGGTGGCGGACAAGTACCCCGCGAACCCCAACGGCTCTGTCGACGGGATCTGTGGTCTGAGTAATGACGATGGTCGAGTCACGATCATGATGCCGCATCCGGAGCGGGTTGCATTGACGCGCCATAATTCCTGGCACCCGGAGGACTGGGGCGAGGATGGCCCGTGGTTGCGCATGTTCCGTAACGCACGAGTGGCGATCGGCTGACTAGGCGGAAGCGATGTTGTCGTTGTTTGCTTCGGTAACAAAGAAGCGGCGGACTTTGATAGCGCGCGCGAGTTTCCCGCGGCGTACGAAGCACTGGTAGAACATGTCCTTCATGACCTCGAGCAGGATGCCGGCCTGCGCACGGTTCAGCAGCGGTAGTTCCTCATGGGTGCCGGTGCTGAACAGGACCTTCTTGATAGGTGCGAATGACTCGTCGTCGATACCGGCAATGTCCTGTGCCACGACGACTTCTTCAAACGCACGCAGCTTGCCGCCTTCGCCCAATGCGTGGAATGCACTGACCGAGGCGCGCCGGCACATGGATGCGAATGCGTTGAAATTGTTGTTCGAATAACAGCTCAGCGCCTCGCGGAACAGCACTTCCGTGTGTTTCGGCAGATAGGAAAATGCGAAACGCTCTTTGGGCCGCTCCAACTCAACAAAGTTGCGGTAGAGCTCAACTTTGTTGTCGTCATACTGGCGTACGGCGAAGCGCAGGAAGACAGGTGCGCTGCAGGCATCACACTTGTAGACGAGCCCCACATGTGAGGGCCGGTCACGCAGCAGCGAAGACGCATCCGGAACGGCCTGCGGCTGCATGTGGGCGTGGACGCCACAGTAGGGGCATTCGAGTCCAATCTGGTCCTCGAGTCCGCTTTTTATCCCCTGATCTCGGTCAATTACAATTGCCATGTCGCTCAAAATCCGGTCATCGATCTCTGTGTATCGATTGAGCCAGTTTGTTTTTATCAATCAGTGACTTCAGTATGCACCATCGTATTCAGGCCGCCACGGGCGCTTGACATAATCCATAAAAGATTACTGTCCCCATTGCCCTACAGCGTTTTCGGCTTCTTCATTAATCGGACGGGCAATCAGCCCGGTGCGCGTCATGGTCACTTCGAAAATCGCGCCATGCGCCATCGGCAGATAGGTGGCGGTGCCGTAATGTGCATCGACACCCGGCATCAGCTTCGGATACTTGCGCGCGAACCGCCAGACGTCCAGCGCCACGGGTTCCGACAAGGAATGTACTGAGCGAACCTTGGAGCGTTCTTCATCCACGGTGGAGTAGCGGCCGCTCAGTCGGTCCAGTTGGAAGATCGGATCCAGACCGAGCAATGTCGCCGGCGGCTTCCAGGTGACGACCCGTGCATCCAGCTGCCACTCATCGCCGAGAACCTCAAACATGCGGTCCCGCTCATCCTCCAGCATGAGGCGAGCGACGTATTGCTCGGGTGCCGACTCCGTGAACTTGAGCTTGCCGATGTACTGTTCGTCGACCAGGCGGGAGTAGCCGTAATAGCTGAACGCCAGCATGATGCTGGCGCCACCGGCGCAGGCTGAGACCGCACCGCCGGCTAACGAGCGAGTGGCCCGAACCGGGCGGCGACGGCGCGCATGCCGCGCCATCGAAAAGACGAAGTACAAGGCGATCAGCGTGAAGACCGTACTGGCAGTTAGCAGCAGGTTCATCGTCGTACTCCTTAAAGCTCAGGCGTCCAACCGTTTATACTTGATTCGGTGCGGGTTTGCCGCATCGGCTCCCAGTCGTCGCTTCCTGTCTTCTTCGTAGTCCGCATAGTTGCCCGCGAACCAGGTAACAACCGAGTCGCCCTCAAACGCAAGCATATGTGTGCAAATGCGGTCGAGGAACCAGCGATCGTGTGAGATGACCATGGCGGAGCCCGGGAATTCGAGCAATGCCTCTTCAAGCGCGCGCAGCGTTTCGACATCGAGATCGTTGGTCGGTTCGTCAAGCAGGAGGAAGTTACCGCCGGCTTTGAGCATCTTGGCCAGATGGACGCGATTACGTTCGCCGCCCGAGAGCAGCCCGATTTTCTTTTGCTGATCCTGGCCGCGGAAGTTGAAGCGGCCGACGTAGGCTCGCGACGATGTTTCATAGTTGCCGACCTTGATCAGGTCGAGGCCGCCGGAGATTTCTTCCCAGACTGACTTATTGTCATCCAGGCTTTCGCGCGACTGGTCGACAGCCGCGATCTGTACGGTGTCACCGAGGCGCAGCGTGCCCGAGTCGGGTTGTTCCTGACCCGTGATCATCCGGGTCAACGTGGTCTTGCCCGCTCCGTTGGGACCAATGACGCCGACGATGCCGCCCGGGGGCAGCTGAAAACTCAGGTCGTCGATTAGCAACTTGTCGCCGAAGCCCTTCTTCAGGTTCTCGACCTCCAGCACCACATCGCCGAGTCGCGGACCCGGCGGAATATAGATCTCATTGGTTTCGTGGCGTTGCTGGTATGACGGGGATGACAATTCCTCGAACTGTTTGAGACGTGCTTTCGATTTCGCCTGCCGACCTTTCGGATTGCTGCGCACCCATTCGAGTTCGTGTTCCATCGCCCGCTTGCGCGCCTTCTCGCCCGCTTCTTCCACCTTGAGGCGCGCCTCTTTTTGTTCAAGCCACGAAGAGTAGTTGCCTTCCCACGGTATGCCGTGGCCGCGGTCGAGTTCGAGAATCCAGCCGGCGACATTGTCGAGGAAGTAGCGATCATGCGTCACGGCGATGACCGTGCTCGGGTATTCGTCGAGAAAGCGTTCGAGCCACGCAACCGACTCGGCATCAAGGTGGTTGGTGGGTTCGTCAAGCAGCAACATGTCGGGCTGCGAGAGCAGCAGGCGACACAATGCGACACGGCGGCGTTCGCCACCCGACAGCTTGGTTACGTCCGCGTCCCAGGGCGGCAACCGCAATGCGTCAGCCGCAACCTCGAGTTTGCGATCGATTTCCCAGCCGCCGGCCGAGTCGATGGCATCCTGCAGTTGGCCCTGTTCGTCGAGCAGAGCGCTCATTTCGTCGTCTGACATAGGCTCGGCGAACTTTTCGCTGATTTCGTTGAAACGATGCAAATGTTCGATGACCTCGCCGAGGCCTTCCTCGACGTTGCCGCGCACATTCTTGTTCGGATCGAGCTCCGGTTCCTGCGGCAGGTAGCCGATCTTGATGCCGGGCTGCGGGCGCGCTTCACCGTCTATCTCGGTATCGAGGCCGGCCATGATGCGCATGAGTGTGGACTTGCCCGAGCCATTGAGGCCGAGCACGCCGATCTTGGCGCCCGGGAAGAACGATAGTGAGATGTCGCGGATGATATGCCGTTTTGGCGGCACGACCTTCGCAACGCGGTTCATCGTGTAAATGTACTGAGCCATATTGGGACCAAATATTGAGGAGCGCGCATTATCCGGTATGCTGCCGCACAAGAAAACATCTATAGGTAACCCATGAGCGAAACCGTGCTCGTCTACAAAGGACCGGAAATCGCGGCCTATGGCTTTGGTGATCCACATCCTTTTGGCTTCGATCGCCACGATGTTTTCCATGCCGAACTGGATAAAGCCGGCCTCGATGGCCATATCGATCTCGGTCATCCGCGCCCCGCGCTCGTGGACGAACTGGCGCTCTTTCACACCGCCGAGTACATCGACAAGGTGTCGCGGATGTCTGCCGTGGGTAAAGGCTGGCTCGACGACGGCGATACACCGGCGTTGAAAGGTATTTACGACGCGGCATCTGCCGTGGTTGGTGCAGTACTTTGCGCCGTTGACGAAGTCATGCACGACAATTACAGACGCGCGTTCGTGCCGATTGCCGGTTTGCATCATGCGGCGCGCGACCGGGCTGCCGGGTTCTGCGTATTCAACGATTGTGGCGTGGCGGCAGAGTACCTGCGCAAGACCTTCGGCCTGACGCGCATCGCCTATGTGGACATAGATGCGCACCATGGCGACGGTGTGTTCTACGGATTTGAAGATGACCCCGACCTGATATTTGCTGATATTCACGAAGATGGCCGTTTTCTGTATCCGGGCACCGGACATGCACACGAGACCGGCAAGGGGCGGGCCAAAGGCACCAAGCTCAATATTCCGGTACCGCCGGGAGCCGACGACATCGAGTTCCGGCGTGCCTGGGACCGGGTAGAGGCCTTTATCGACGCGCAGCAGCCCGAGTTTATCCTTATGCAGTGCGGTGCTGACAGCCTTGAGGGCGATCCGATTACGCACATGGCCTGGACTGAGCAAGCCCATGCCTATGCTGCGGCTTCGCTGTGCCGACTGGCCGACAAGCACTGTAAAGGTCGCATCGTTGGTACGGGCGGCGGAGGGTATAACCGGCAGAACCTGGCCCGTGCCTGGACCCGCGTAGTCCAGTCCTTTGTCGAGTCCTGATAACCCTGTAATATGCCGATCTCTTTTAGATCCCCCGCCCTCGGAGAAATGCCGGATGTTCGACACCTCGAAGACGATCGAGTCCTTCGATCCTGAAGTAGCAAAAGCCATTGGACTGGAAAGTCAGCGCCAGGAAGAACACATTGAGCTGATTGCCTCGGAGAACTACGCGAGTCCGCTGGTGATGGCAGCGCAGGGCAGCAAGCTGACCAACAAGTACGCCGAAGGCTATCCCGGCAAGCGCTACTACGGCGGCTGCGAGTTTGTCGACGATGTGGAGACACTGGCAATCCAGCGGGCGAAAGAACTGTTTGGTGCCGACTATGCCAACGTGCAGCCCCATTCGGGTTCGCAGGCCAACGGCGCCGTCTACCATGCGCTGGTTGAGCCGGGCGACACGATTCTGGGCATGAGCCTGAATGAGGGCGGCCACCTGACGCACGGATCGCCCGTCAATTTCTCGGGCAAGCTGTTCAATGTCGTGCCATATGGCATCGATCATGACACCGGCCTGATCGACTATGACGAAGTACAGCGGCTGGCGACGGAGCACCAGCCAAAGATGATCATCGCCGGGTTCTCAGCCTATTCGCAGATCGCTGACTGGGCGCGTTTCCGTGAAATTGCAGACACCGTTGGCGCGTTCCTGTTTGTTGACATGGCCCATGTTGCAGGGCTCGTGGCCGCGGGTGTGTACCCCAGCCCGATCCCGCATGCCGATGTTTGCACGACAACGACTCACAAGACGCTGCGCGGCCCGCGCGGCGGGTTAATTCTTGCTCGTAAAAACGATGAGCTAACCAAGCGCTTCAACTCGCTCGTGTTCCCCGGAACGCAGGGCGGCCCGCTCATGCATGTGATTGCAGCCAAAGCCATAGCGCTTAAGGAAGCGCTCGAGCCGAGCTTCAAGGACTACCAGGCCAGGGTTATCGAGAATGCGAAGACAATGGCCGCCGTGCTCAGCGAGCGTGGCTATCCGATCATTTCAGGCGGCACAGAGAATCACCTGATGCTCGTCAGCCTGATCGAGCACGGCATTACGGGGAAGGCGGCTGATGCGGCGCTGGGTCGCGCTTACATCACGGTCAACAAGAACTCTGTGCCCAACGATCCACAGTCCCCGTTCGTCACCAGCGGTCTGCGACTTGGAACGCCGGCGATCACGACGCGCGGCTTTGGTGTCGAGGAAACGCGGCAGCTCACTGGCTGGATAGCAGATATACTGGACGATCTTGAAAACGAGGAGACGATCGAACGTGTCCGTCAGCAGGTACTCGAGCTTTGCGCGAGATTCCCTGTCTACGGCTGATCGTTAGCGACGCATGCACTGTCCGTTTTGTGCCAACGATGAAACCAAGGTCATAGACTCGCGCCTTGCGGGTGAGGGCCGGCAGATTCGCAGGCGCAGACAATGCCTGGCGTGCAACGAACGCTTCACGACCTTCGAGACCGCCGAACTCGTCATGCCGCGTATCGTTAAAAACGACAATAGTCGACAGCCATTCGATGAAGACAAGCTGCGTAGCAGCATGGTGCGCGCGCTCGAGAAGCGCCCGGTACCCAGCGACAAACTTGAACAGGCGGTAGGTCATCTCATTCATCGGCTAAGAACGATGGGTGAGCGTGAGGTGCCGTCCAGGCTGGTTGGTGAGCTGGTGATGGAGGAATTGCGGGCGCTCGACGAGGTTGCCTATGTGCGCTTCGCCTCGGTGTACCGCAGATTCCAGGACATCACGGAGTTCGAAGACGAGATCAAGCGACTCCAGCGTATTTCCGAAACGGCAGCCAGTCGTGAGCAGATGTCACTGCTCCCGGAACTTCTCGGTAAGAAGAAGACCTGATTATGTTTTCCGCGGCCGATTGCACGCATATGGCGCGTGCGCTGCAACTGGCAGCGCGCGGTGCCTATACGGCGCACCCGAACCCGATGGTTGGCTGCGTGCTCGTCAAGGACGGCACCGTTGTCGGCGAAGGCTGGCATCAGAAGGCCGGTGAGGCACACGCCGAAATCAACGCGCTGCGCGCCGCTGGAGACAAGGCCAAGGGCGCCAGTGCCTATGTGACGCTCGAACCCTGCGCACATACCGGGAAGACGCCGCCCTGCGCCCACGCTTTGGTCGAGGCTGGCGTCGCCCGGGTGGTCGCTGCCATGCACGATCCGTTTCGAACCGAGTCGGGGCGCGGCCTCAAAATATTTCAGCAGGCAGGTATCGCGACCGAGGTGGGGCTGATGCAGGCCGCTGCTGAATCACTCAATGCCGGATTCATCAGCCGGGTCATACGCGGGCGACCCCGGGTGAGACTGAAGATTGCGGCAAGCCTGGATGGCGCCATCGCGATGTCCAACGGTGAGAGCCAGTGGATCACAGGGCCCGAGGCGCGCCATGACGTGCAGAAGCTGCGGGCGAAATCGGGAGCCATAATGACCGGTATTGGTACGGTGCTGGCGGATAACCCGTCGCTCAATGTGCGGGCGCCGGAGATCGATACCCAGGGACTGCAGCCACTCAGAGTAGTGCTCGACAGCCGCCTGCGCACGCCGGTCACGGCGGCAATGTTGTCACTGCCGGGATCGACGCTTGTTTGCTGCACCGGTGATAATGCTGCGCAGGCCCTTGAGGACGCTGGCGCTGAGGTGCGTGATTTCGGCGCGCATGGCTCCATCGTGAACGTCTTCGAGGTGCTCGCGGCACTCAGTGAACGCGAGGTCAACGATGTCCTGGTTGAAGCCGGGCCGCAGCTTTCGGGCTACCTGCTCGAAAAAGACCTGGTCGATGAGCTTGTGATTTACCAGTCACCCCACATAATGGGCTCCAATACGCGCGAGATGTTTACTACGCCGAGCTGGGCAACACTGGCAGATCGCAGGGCACTGGCTATCAAAGACGTACGCCGCGTGGGCGCCGATACGAGAATAACTGCAGAAATCGAGCACTGATGTTCACTGGAATTATTAAAACGAAAGGCACGATTCGGGCGATGGACAAGCGCGGTGGTGATGTGCGCCTGTCGGTACGCTCGGACGGGCTGCCATGGTCGGACTACGAACTGGGCGAGAGCATCGCGGTCAACGGTGTCTGCCTGACGGCGGTAGCCCTGCATGCGGACGGATTTGATACCGATGTGTCTGTGGAGACGCTTGATGTCACGGGGCTCGGCGGCCTCGCTGTCGGCTCCGCGGTCAATCTGGAACCAGCCATCAGCCTGGGCGAGCGACTGGGCGGCCACCTTGTGAGCGGTCATGTGGACTGCACCGGCAAGGTCGTGTCACGGACAACGGATGCCCGCTCGATCCGGCTTGGCATTGAGATTCCGAAGGAATACGCACGTTACGTGGCGAAAAAGGGTTCGGTCTGTGTTGACGGCGTCAGCCTTACCGTGAACGAGGTATCGGGAAATAGCTTCGAGTTGAATATCATCCCGCACACTGCCCAATCTACAATCATCGATGACTATGCCGCCGGCACTGTCGTCAACGTCGAAGTCGACCTCCTGGCGCGTTATCTGGAACGCTTGCTGGATCAGGACGGCGACGGCATCTCAATCGATTTTCTGAAGGCCCATGGCTATGCCTGACAACACGACAGTTCACCCCAGCGCGGAAAACACGCCGTTCAGCGATATTGAAGACATCATTGCCGATATATCAGAAGGCAAGATGGTCATTATGGTCGATGACGAAAACCGCGAAAACGAGGGCGATCTCATCATGGCGGCTGCCAAGGTGCGCCCCGAAGACATCAACTACATGGCAACCCATGGTCGCGGCCTGATTTGCCTGACAATGTCTCGATCGCGCTGCGATCAACTGCGCCTGCCGCTCATGGTCAGCGGCACGGATGAGCATCACGCCACCAACTTCACGATCTCGATTGAGGCGGCCGAGGGCATCACGACCGGGATTTCGGCGCATGATCGCGCCAAGACAATCCAGGCGGCGGTGGCGCCCGATGCGAAACCCGACCATCTTAGCCAGCCGGGACATATCTTCCCGGTCATGTCGCAGCCGGGCGGCGTTCTGACCCGCGCAGGCCACACCGAGGCCGGATGCGATCTCGCGCGACTCGCGGGCCTGGAACCGGCGGCCGCAATTGTCGAGATCCTGAATGAAGACGGCACCATGGCGCGCCGGCCGGACCTCGAAAAATTCGCACAATCTCGTGGCATTCGTATCGGCACGATCGCGGATCTGATTCGTTATCGGCTCGAGAAGGAACGCAACGTTGAACGCATCGCCGAGAAACAGGTCGTGACTGAATTCGGCGAATTCACGCTGTATTGCTACGACGATCTTATCAACCGCTCCGTCCACGTTGCCCTTGTGAAAGGCAATCTCGCCGATGTGGATGCGCCGCTGGTGCGCGTGCACCTGCAGGACACACTTGGCGATGTTATTGGCGTAAAAAGCGACTCGCTGGGCTGGCCATTGCACAACGCAATAGAGCGGATCGCCACGGAAGAGGTCGGCGTCATCGTGCTGTTGCGGGATCAGGAAAATTCGCGAGATTTTATTGACGCTGTCGAGGGTCTCGATACGCCCAGCGATGAACTCGAGAAGCATCGCAGTGGCGATGCGGTACTGCGCACCTACGGAGTAGGCGCTCAGATCCTGCGTGACCTCGGTCTCAGCAAAATCCGTGTATTATCTGCGCCTAAGCAAATGTACGCGATCTCGGGCTTCGACCTCGAAATTACCGAGTACGTCTGACAAATACGGCAGCACATGGACAAAATAAGAACAATCGAAGGCGACGTGGTCGTTCGTGATGGACGCTTTGCGATCGTTGCGGCGCGGTTTAACGAGTTCATTGTCGAATCGTTGATCAAAGGCGCATTGCATTGCCTGCGCCGGCACGGCGCGGACGACGGCAACATCGAGATCATCCGGGTCCCGGGCGCGTTTGAGATGCCGATCGCCGTCGACAAAGTGGCCGCGACGCGTCGGTTTGACGGCATCGTCGCTTTGGGCGCCGTCATTCGCGGCGGTACACCGCATTTCGACTACGTAGCCGGCGAATGCGTCAAGGGCATCACGGCTGCCGGGCAGCGTCATGGTGTTCCGATCGGCAATGGTGTGCTGACGGTCGACACGATCGAACAGGCCATAGAGCGCGCCGGCACCAAGGCTGGCAACAAGGGCGAAGAGGCCACCCTCGCTGTCATCGAAATGGTTAACTTGCTGCGTCGTATCGACTAATGAGTAAATCGCCCCAGGCCGGTGCAGGCGCGCGCACTCGCGCCCGCGAGCTGATGGTGCAAGCGCTGTATCAGAAACAGATTGCCGGTCACTCAACCGCCGAACTCGTTGCCCAATACCAGGCCGATACAGCGTATGAGCGTGTCGACCAGGAGTTTTTCGATGAACTATTCCCGGCCATCAGTAATGCTCAGGATGAGATCGAGAAGAAGCTCGACGAGCTGATCGATCGCCCGCTGGAACAGCTCGATCCGATCGAACGGTCAATCCTGTTGATCGGCGTGCATGAGCTCGAGGCCCGGGTCGACATTCCGTACAAGGTCGTGATTAACGAAGGTGTAAACCTCGCCAAGCGTTTCGGCTCGACCGATGGGCACAAGTACATCAATGCCTGCCTGGACCTCGCCGCACAGTCCCTGCGAACGATCGAGGTACAAGCCAGCAGCAGTGGATGAGTTCGACCTCATACGTCGTTTTTTTTCCCGCGACGCGGAGGCGGCCGGTACCGTCGTCGGCGTTGGTGATGATGGTGCGGTGCTGCAACCCACACGGAATACACAACAGATCCAGGTTACCGACACGCTGGTAGAAGGCGTGCATTTCCCAGCGAATATCGGCGCGGCCGATATCGGCTACCGCTGCGTTGCGGTCAATCTCTCTGACATTGCAGCTATGGGGGCGCGTCCGCGCTGGATGACGCTTGCACTCACCTTGTGGGACAAAGACGAAGAGTGGGTTGAGGCATTTGCGGCCGGCCTGTTTGAGGCGACGGCGGAACATGGGCTGTCTCTGGTAGGCGGCGACACGACTCAGGGCGATTCCGTCGTCATCACCGTGCATGTCAGCGGCGAGGTGGAAGAGGGTGCCGCCATTTTGCGCAGCGGCGCGAGGGCGGGCGATACGGTTTACGTGACCGGCACTGTCGGTGATGCAGCGGCCGGATTGGAGCTGCTTCGCGAAGGTGTCGATGATGACGAACTTGTGCGCCGTTTCCTGCGTCCAACTGCGCGCATACCACAGGGGCTGAAATTGTCGAGACGAGCGCATTCTGCCATCGACGTGTCGGACGGCCTTGTTGCCGACCTGAGAAAACTCCTGGATGCGAGTGGCGTCGGCGCGGAGATAGATATTGAGAAGGTACCGTTATCCGCCGCATTGCTGGCGCGTTTTGATACTGACAGCGCACTGCGGTTTGCGCTAACGGGCGGTGACGACTACGAACTCTGTTTCACGGCGCCGGCCGACGCCGTAGCCGGAATGGAAAACATCACGGCGATCGGTACGGTCACGGAGAACCATGAACTGGTCTGCCGTAACGTGGGTGAGATTGTGGAAGTCGATGCCAGCGGGTACCGTCACTTCACATGACTAATGGCCCTGACAACCTGGCGAGAACGGTCCTGACAGATCCGGTGCATTTCCTTGCGTTCGGCTTCGGCACCGGGCTGGCTCCTTTCGCCCCGGGGACTTTCGGTTCGATCCCAGGCGTCATTCTGTTCTGGCTAACGCTCGATTCAGGACTTTATGTTCAATTGGGCATCGCCGGCGCGATGGCGATTATGGGTATCTGGATCTGCGGGGAGAGCGCGCGGCGCATAGGTGTGCATGATCATGGCGGCATTGTCTGGGATGAGATCGTCGGGATGTATGTCACGCTCCTGGTGGCACCGGTCACTGTCTTAGGATTCGTGCTCGCTTTCGTACTTTTTCGGGTAATGGATATTGTAAAACCATGGCCGATTAGAGACCTGGATCACAGACTGGGCGGAGGTCTGGGAATTATGCTGGACGACCTCGCAGCTGCTCTGTACGCCGCATTATTACTGGCTTTGTACGGGTGGCTAATGACTTAAAGATGAGACAACATGGCCAGCAATGTTTCTGAAATCAAGCGCCCGGCAGACGTGCCCGAGAAAATCGGCAAGTACGTCATCATTAACAAAATTGGCAAGGGCAGCACCGGTACCGTCTACCTGTCTCACGATCCGTATTACCGTCGTGACGTCGCGATCAAAGTTTACAATATTGAGGAAGACCAGGACGCCGAGCGCGCGAAGGTCTCCCGCAAAATGTTCTTCAATGAAGCGCACATGGTTGGCATGTTGCAGCATCCGAATATCATGCCTATCTTCGATGCGGGCGAAGAAGATGGCAGTTACTACGTTGTTACCGAGCACATCCAGGGCGCTCGTACACTGTCCGCATATTGCCGTCCCGATAACCTGCTTCGGGTCGATGATGTCGTAGAGATCATTTACAAGTGCGCCAAGGCATTGCACTACGCACATGGTCGCGGTGTTATTCATCGCGATATCAAGCCGTCAAACGTGATGCTCACGATCGACAACGACGTGCGTATCATCGATTTTGGTATCGCGATTGTGAGCGACTCGGAAGTGTCGCGCATTGAAGGTATTGCGGGTTCACCAAGCTACATGTCGCCGGAGCAGGTGCAGTCGGAAGAACTGACGCCGCGTTCCGATCTGTATTCGCTGGGCGCCGTCATGTACGAACTGCTGACCGGCTTCCGACCGTTCCGTGCAGATAATCTTTCTAAGTTACTGCACCAGATCGTGTACGCAACGCCGCCACCGATTCATACGTATCGCGACGACCTGCCTGAAGAACTCGAGCATGTCGTCATGACAACGATGCAAAAGGAGCCCAACAAGCGGCTCGTGACGGGCAACGCAATGTCCGCTGAACTGACACGCGTCTACAAGGACCTGCGCCAGAAGTACGACAGCCTCGACAACCAGGAGCACTTCGATCTCCTGCGCACCCTGCATTTCTTCCATGAGTTCTCGCATGCCGAAATCTGGGAAGTCCTGCGCGCCTCCGACTGGCACGAATACAAGGATAGTGAAGATATCGTCCGCGAAGGCGAGGTGGACGATCGTTTCTACATTATCGTATCCGGTGCGGTCGAGGTGCAGGCCAACGGTCGCAGTATCGGAGCGCTTTCGAACGGCGACTGCTTTGGCGAGACGAGCTACGTGCGTGGCGCCAAGCGCCAGGCGTCAATCAGGGCTGAAGGCCAGGTGACGATTTTGCGGGTCAGTTCAACCCTCATGGAACAGGTGTCTTCGGCCTGTCAGCTTCGGTTCAACAAAGTCTTCCTGCGCTCGCTGATCACGCGCCTGCAGGGTAATGGCGGCGCGAACACCTAGCTGTAAGCTCCCGGCAGGTTGTTCACATTGGATGTCAGCCACCTGACACTTTCCTACGGTGGGCGCGACGGATAACACTCCCTCACACGCCTGCGGCTATGGATTCAGGAGTGTTATCCGCCACGCCCGTCCATGCATGCAGCGGGTTCCGGCGGTACCACTCCGCCTTGGTCAAAGGCGGGGAGGGATCAGGTAGCCGAATCCATAGCCGAGCTGGCAGTCTGATTAAATTACGTGGCGAGGACGGAATGCGCGAGGCGTGTTCGGCTGCCTGATCCCTCCCCGTCTTCGTGCGCGGCAGTCTTTGCTATCAGCACGAGTTGCCGTCTGAACAACCTGTGGGAAGTTCCAGCTAGGTATTTGTGTGTATAGCTCGAATTGGTGGTTCGGGTAAGCATTCGTGCATGCATAAGGTCTTCCTGTCAGTCGGGCTCATAGCCTGCGGCTTCATGCCCGTTCATGCCGAGGATTACCGGGCAGATTCATTCCCAATTCGTAACCACAATCCCTTCCTGCAAATCTTCGGGTTACCCGCCTTTCAAACAGGCGAGCTGGTGGAGCCGGGGCGCCTCGAGTTCGGGATCAGCTACGATATGGCCAACGACGCGGACGATGCAGACAGGCTCACCGAGCGGTTGGTCATCGATGTGGAGAGCCATGTTCTTAGCCTGTCGCTGCGACGCCGGGTTGGCGAGCGCTTCGAGTTTGGCGT
>JAIBDF010000114.1 GCA_024679535.1 Chromatiales bacterium | reverse complement strand
CGGCAGGACCTGCGCTACCAGTTCCGGCAAGGCCTGGTTTTCATCTGCCAGCCCGGGCAGCAGCGCCGCTGCGGCAAGACCGAGGATCGCAACGCAACCGCCAAAGATGACGTAGTTGCAGCCCGTGAAGATGTAGGCAAACCGAGCTGTTTCGGCGTCCTTGGCAGCGAGTGCGCGCTGCATGTAGGCCTGGTCGACGCCGTAGCTGTACAGGGCAAGCGCTCCCCATGCCAGCGGTGTCCACAGGCCGAGCTGCGTAAAACTGAAATGCTCCTGCGGCAAGCGGGAGTGCAGCCCGTCGATTCCGCCAACGGCGTTCATGGCCAGGATGACGGCGACGATGATGCCGACCATCAGAATGACGTACTGCAGCGCATCGGTCCATACGACCGCCCAGAGGCCACCCATCATCGTGTAGATCGCGAACGCGGCGGTGACAAGCAGAGACGCCTGCGGGACGGACAGTCCGAAGAGCGCTGCAAGCAGCAGCGCTGACACGAGAATCTGCACGGCGACAAACGCAACAGCTTCGACAATCTCAAGCACGGCCGTCAGGCGCTGCGTGCTAACGCCAAACTTCATGCCGATGTATTCGGGAATTGTCGTGAGCTGCAGCCGGCGCAGGCGGGGTGCGACGAGGAAGCCAAGCAGTATGTACGCAGGTATCGCCGCGTAGTTCCAGAATATTCCGGACAGGCCGATGGCGTATACGAGCCCGGCACCGCCAATCAGCCCGGACCCTGAGAATTCGGTTGCGGCGAGGCTCAAGGATGCCGGCAACCGGCCGAGCTGGCGACCACACAAATGAAAATCTTCGGTGCTGTGGACCCGTTTCGACCAGTAACGACCGATGCCCAAAACGAGGCCGATGTAGGCGAGGAAGATAATAATGTCTAACATGCTTGTTCCATCTAACCGCGACGATTCCGAACATGCAACACGACGTCATTGTCATCGGCGCCGGCCATAACGGTCTGACCGCAGCCGCCTACCTGGCGAAAGCCGGCAGGACGGTACTCGTGCTCGAGCGTCGGGAGGTTGTGGGTGGCTGCGCGGTAACCGAAGAGGTCGACTCGGAACTGGCGCCAGGCTGTCGTGTCTCGACTGCCTCCTATATAGCGAGCATGCTGCGTCCAACGATTATCCGTGACCTCAAGCTCGGCGCTTACGGACTGCGCATGGTTGCCTGCGACCCGGGTGTCCAGGCCGCCTTCGATGACGGCGATGTCGTGGGCTGGTGGGGCAACAAAAAGAAGATGCAGGCAGAACTGGAGCGCATCGCACCGCACGACGTTGAGCGCTTCTTTACGACCGAGGAAGAACTCAAACGTCTCGCCGCCTACCTGCAACCGTTCTTCCTCGAATCACCACCGGACCTGCATGCCAGGGGGCTCAACAAGCTGTCAGAGCTATGGAAGACCTGGCGGCGCTTTCGAGGCGTGTCCGGCGACGACATCAGTGGTCTCGTCCGCTTCCTGACCGGCTCGCTTGGCGAGTTCGTGGATCGTCGGTTTGAGTCGGACAAACTCAAGCGCCTGATCCTGTCGAACAGCCTGTACGGGAAACACGGAGGGCCTTACCAACCCGGGACCGCGATGGGGTTGCTGTTTCACCTGCTTGGCGGCGGCGATGCCGAGCAACAGGCATGGCAGGGACATGTGATCGGCGGCATGGGGGCGATTTCACAGGCCCTGAGGCGTGCCTGCGAAGACCTCGGCGTTGACATTCGCACTAACTCGCCTGTGAAGCAGGTCAATGTTGCCAACGGTGCAGCGACCGGAGTGACGCTCGAGTCGGGTGAGGTCTGCGACGGCCGCCTGGTCGTCTCCAATGCGGATCCAAAGCGTACGTTCCTCGGTCTCGTGGACAAGCAGGCGCTGGATGAGGACTTTCGCCGCGACATCGACAACCTGCGGATGGACGGCCCGGCCGGCAAAGTGAACTTCGTGCTGTCGGAAGAGCCACAGGTCACTGGCATGCCTGATGACCGTTCTAAATCGCAGCGCTCGCTGTTCACACTGGTCCCGACACTCCAGCAGGCCGAGGACAACTACAACGCATCACAGCGCGGCGAATTGCCCGAACGACTTTGGGTAGATTGCGTACTGGCGTCGAACGTCGACGCCACGCTCGCCCCTGCGGACAGGCACATGCTCACCTGTTTCGTCCAATACCTGCCCTACGCGCCGCAGGACTGGAGTTGGAACGATCACCGCGAGGACCTGGGAGATCGCGTAACCGCACTCATCGGGCAGTTCGCACCCAATGTGCCCACATCGATCATCGCCAGGCGCGTCTATACGCCGGTTGATCTCGAAGAGACCTTTGGCATTACCGAGGGCAATATTTTCCACGGTGACATCTCGCTGGAACAGATGTTCTTCATGCGGCCGCTGCCGCGCTGGGCGCACTACAGGACGCCCATCGCGAATCTCTGGCTCTGCGGTGCCGGCACCCACCCGGGCGGCGGCGTCACCGGGGCGCCGGGACATAACGCGGCGCATGCCATCCTGCGCGATTTGTGACGAGCGTACGGGCTCCCGAATAAACACTGCACTATCCTGCAACACTGATACCGACGACGCCGGGATGGATTATGTCGAAATGCTTTGCAGGGATCGCATTGTTGTTCGCGCTGTTCGCAACAGGCGCGCAAGCCGAACTGCCCGACGAAGGTGAGCGCGTAGTCACATTCGGTACCAGCGGTTGGGAGCTGTTTCGGCCGATGTGTCGGGAACAGACCCCGTTCGACCTTACCTACCTGACACACGATCTGCTCAGCGAGCGCACCGGACTGGGTTTGCGCTTCCACTCGTCCACTCATCTGACGATCGATATTGAGGTAGACCCGTTCACGCAGAGTCGCAGCCTGATCGGTCCAAATTACGATTTCGGCATTGGCGCCACCACGCTCGCACTGCGTTTTTCCTTCTAGGCCTGCGCCTGGTGCCTCCTATTCGGACGCAGCTGCTTGTATGCTACGCCGATGACCACGCACGTCTACTTCGACCTCGACGGAACGCTGACTGATCCTTACGAAGGCATCACCAACTGCATCCTGTATGCGCTCGATGAACTCGGCTTCCCGCACCCGGACGATGACTACCTTTACAGCTGCATCGGCCCGCCACTGTGGGACACGTTTCCGGAGCTCGTCGGCCAGGAACTGACCAGACAGGCAATCGACCTGTATCGCGAGCGATTCATGGACGTAGGTTGGAAGGAAAACCTGCCCTACGAAGGCATTGTCGATGCCCTGGAGGCCGTTGCCAGCACCGGCCACCTGCTTTTCGTTGCGACGGCAAAACCACACATGAATGCCGCACGCATCGTCGACCACTTCGGCATGGGCGAGTTCTTCGCCACGGTATACGGCAGCGAACTCGACGGAACGCGCGGCACCAAGACCGAGCTGCTCGAATTTGCGATCGACCGCAACCCGGGTGGCACACGCCACATCATGGTAGGAGATCGTCAACACGACCTTATCGGCGCCGTAGCCAATGCCATGACGCCGATTGGCGTGGCCTATGGCTATGGGTCCGTCGAAGAACTTACCGCTGCGGGAGCAACAGCTATTGCGGCGTCACCCGCTGACCTGCCCGATATTCTCACCTGAGCGCATCGCGCATCGCCCGAATGTGTGCGGGCCCCATGCGACAACAACCGCCGACGATCGCGGCACCCGCTTCAATCCATGCCAGTGCTGCCTTCGCGCAATCGCCGGGCGTTACCGTACCGGACCAGGAATTATTCTCTACGTGATAGGTCTCGCCCGAATTCGGGTAAGCCATGATCGCCTTGTCAGGCAATGTGTCACGAAGTCGTGCCACAAGCTCGGGCACATACTGTGGCGGCGTACAGTTGATACCCACCGCAACAACGGCCGGGTGACCCGCGAACATTGCAGCAACCACTTCAAGCGGCGTTCCATCTACGACATGAGCGCCATCCCGGCAGGAAAAGCTGATCCATGCCGGCGTGCTGCACTCGACAAGAAGACCGGCAAGCACCTCGGCCTCTAGTTTGGAGGGAATGGTCTCGAGCGCAAGTACGTCAGCACCGCTACTATCGAACAGAGCGAGGCGCGACGCGTGAAAGCTCTGTAGCGTTTCCGCAGTCACACCGTAGTCGCCGCTATATTCGGACCCGTCATGCAGCATCGCTCCATACGGGCCGAGGCTGGCAGCGACTAAAGGAACAAACCCGAGCCCTGGGTTGTCTTGCAGGTATTCGTCACGTGCCCGTTTGGCGAGTTCGACCGACAGGCGCATCAGTTCATCGGCCTCGATCGCCGAAAGACCCCGAGTCGCAAAGCCATCACGACTGGCCTGGTAGCTGGCCGTTGCCACACACTCGGCGCCAACATCGAGGTACGCCCTTGTAGCTGTCACAATAGCCTCGGGATGCGACTGCAGCAGAGACGCCGACCAGAGCGCATTGCCAAGATCGCAACCCTGCGCCTCGAGCTGTGTCGCCAGGCCGCCGTCGAGGATCATCGGTACATCCCGTCTGAGCGCTTCAATAAACGATTTCTGCGTGGTCATGTTGGGGCTAACTTCACATAGATGGGGCGCGCTTGCTACTGTAGGCCTCAATTCAGGGGGTATGTACTATGCGAAAAATCCTGATCGCGGCGTTCGCCGCGCTGCTCTTTTCAGCCTGCCAGCAGGCTCCCGAGCCGGAAGACAGAGTGCTGGCGGTTCGCTGCGGCAACCTCATCGACGGCATCTCCGATGAGGCGCTCGGCGGCAAGCTTGTTCTTATCCGCAACGATCGCATCGAAAGCGTCGACACGGTCGGTGATATTCCTGAAGGTGCCGAGGTGCTGGACCTGTCTGACTACACCTGCCTGCCAGGCCTGATCGATACGCATACACACATCGCGCTGAATCACGACGACTCGAGCGACCTGACCATTTACTACCGTCGCAGCATGGCCGAGACCATGGCAATCACCCTCGACAACGCAAACACGACGCTGCAGGCCGGTTTTACAACAATCCGGAATGTCGGCGACTACTTCCCGGAAGCCATCATCGAAGCCCGCGAGATGATTCAACAGGAACAGGCTTCCGGGCCGCGCATACAGACGGCAGGTTCCTACCTGACCATTCCTGGTGGCGGCGGCGATCTCGTCGTGCCGGGTCATGATGAAAGTGAAATTCCTGCCGGTGTTCGTATTGGCGTTGCTCGCGGACCTGAAGAATTTGCCGCTGCCGCACAGCGGGTGCTGGATAACGGCGCGGACATGATCAAGGTGATCGCCTCGGGTGCGGTATTCGCCTTTGGCGGCGTGCCCGGCTCGCCCGAAATGACACGCGAGGAAATTGCGGCCGTCGTCGAAGTGGCCCGCGCCAACGGTGTGAAAGTAACAGCGCATGCGCACGGGGCGCAGTCGATTAAGGACGCGATCCTGGCGGGTGTCGATTCGATTGAGCACGCGTCACTCGCCGACGATGAGGCCATCGCACTTGCGGCTGAGCGCGGCGTCGCATTTTCGATGGACGTCTATAACGGTACGTTCACGGCCGAGGTCGGTAAGGAACTCGGCTATCCAGACGAGTTCATGCGTAAGAATGATGAGACGACCGAGGCACAGCGGATCGTTTTCGAGAAAGCCTACGCTGTCGGCGTGCCGATCATTTACGGAACGGACGCGGGCGTTTCGCCGCACGGCTATAACGGCAAGCAGTTTGAGGTCATGGTGCGACGCGGCATGGCGCCAATGGATGCCATCAAGAGCGCTACCTCAATCGCAGCCGAACACATGGGATTGGCCGCCGACGTCGGTGCAATCGCAGTGGGACGCCTTGGCGATCTCATTGCGGTAAAGGGCAATCCGCTGGCAAATGTCGCCATGCTCCAGGATGTGCCGGTGGTTATCAAAGGTGGCTCAGTTGCAAAGAAGGTCGCGCCGCAGGTACCGCAGTTTGCCGATGTCGTCTATCACACCGGCAGGATCTACACGGTAAACCCCGACCAGCCCCGGGCGCAGGCCGTGGCGATCCGCAACGGCAAGATCGAGTTCGTTGGCTCGGATGATGCCGTGCGCGCCCACATAGGCCCCGACACCGCAGTCTACGATCTGCATGGGCGGCCCATGCTGCCGGGCTTCCAGGACGCGCATGTGCACCCGCTGTATGCCGGCCTTGAAGCACTGAGTTGTTACCTTGGGGAGACAGCTTCCATCGAGCACTATCGAGCTATCGTCTCGGCCTGTGCCGAGAACATCGATGACCGAGAGTGGATCACCGGCGGCGGCTGGTCGATGGCAGCATTCGGTCCGGGCGCCAAGGCCGGTAAGGACATTCTCGACGAACTGGCCCCCGACCGGCCCGTCTATCTGACGTCGCAGGACGGCCACACCGGGTGGGCTAACAGTCGGGCTTTGGAAATTGCGGGCATCACGAATAGCACCCCCAATCCGATCGATGGCCTCATCGATCGCGACCCGGAGACCGGCGAGGCGATCGGCAGTCTGCAGGAAGGCGCCATGCGACTGGTTGCCGCGCATATACCGCCACCAACAGCGGAGGAGCGCCTGGCTGCGCTCGAGTACGCCCGCGACCTGATGCACAGCGTCGGCATTACGTCCTTCCAGAAGGCCTATGCCAGCGAGGCCGATCTGCAGACTTATGAGCAGCTCGACAAGATGGGTAAGCTCAATATGCGCGTCGTTGTCGCCTTGCTCTGGGACGCCGCCGGTCCTGGCGACCAGATTGAGACGATGAAGCGCCTGCGTGAGCACTACACACAGGGCAACCTGCGTGCCACGAGCATCAAGATTTTTGTCGATGGCGTCATCGAAAACTATACAGCGGTCATGCTCGAGCCGTACCGGATCGAAAGCGGGACACGAGGTACGCCGATGATCGATCCGGGCGAGATGATCGACGTCGTCAGCGATCTTGCGGCCGAGGGATTCCAGGTGCACTTCCATGCATTGGGCGACGGTGCGGCCCGCCACGCGCTGGATGCGATAGAAGAAGCCAACACGCGTCATGGCAATGCTGATCTGCGTCACCATCTTTCACATCTGCAGGTGATTCATCCGGATGACCATGCGCGTTTTGCAGAACTTGGCGCCGTCGCTAATTTCCAGCCACTGTGGGCCTATGCAGATGAGTACGTCGTCGATCTGACTCTGCCGTTTATCAGTGAAGAAACCGCGCGCTGGATGTATCCGATCAAATCGATACTCGACGCTGGTGGCAGAGTCGCGTTCGGCAGTGACTGGTCCGTATCATCCGTGAACCCAATGCCGCAAATCGAGACAGCAGTCACGCGCGTGGACGCCGATAGCCATGCAACCGACGTGTTGAACCCTGAACAACGCATTACCATTGAACAGGCGATCGAGGCGTTTACACTGGGTTCGGCATACGTCAACCATCAGGAAGATGTGACCGGCTCGATTGAGACCGGCAAGTTTGCGGATCTCGTTGTGCTTGATCAGAAGCTGTTCGAAATTGAGCCGGCAAAAATCTCGGACACGAAAGTCTTGCTAACACTTTTTGGGGGTAAGGCGGTTTACGGTAATCCCGCTGATCTCTGAAGACTGCGGCAAAGCTGCCATATTGCAATGAAAGCGCCGGGGAGCCGACCGATAGGTCATTCTCCCCGGCGCTTCGCCGTCCCTTGCTACTACTTAGTCTTCAATCTCCACGGAATCGGCGTAGCCGTCCGCGTCTTCGTCTTCAACTTCAACGTAGTCGCCAGCTACGGGGACCCCATCTTCGAAGAACGTATTCTCGTCCAGGCTAAAGATGACGCTGAGTACAGTCACTGACACGTCATCGATGGCATCAAGCGGGCCTTCTATTTCATAACCCCTGTCATCCTCAAGTTGCAGCGATGAGGCAATGATTGAGCCGTTGTCTGCCCATCGTGCTTCGATCTCGACTTTTGTACCGTCAACAATGTCGTCGAGATCGAAGTGGTTCATAGCCTCGTCGTCAAGGAACATCGTTTCGCTGTTAACGATAACGTCAACCGTTCCTGTGGCTATACCGAACGACAGCTGGACGACGCCATCCCTCGGTCCCGTCGAGTCAAGAACCGTGGCATCACCCTCGAATTCAAGCTCATCTTCCTCGAGTTCGATCTCCTCGACCTGCAACACCTCATCAAGGTAGAAACCCTCAACTTCGACGGTAAGACCGGCGGCTGAACCATCGGCTATGCCGTCCATCAGGCTTTCGGGTTTGTACTCGGTGCTGCCGCTGAAGGCGATCATCACGCCTCTGACTGACCAGGTTTCTGCGCCCGCATCGTAGTTCAACATACCTTTGATCTCGACGTCGTCGTTATCGTCGTCGCCGAAATGATCGTCATCCTCGAGCTCGACCTTGGTAGCCAGAACAGAGTCCGGGGAACCCGCGGGATCAGGAATGGTACCTTCAACTTCGACGTATTGGTCGTTCGCAATACCGGCGGATGGTATCTCGGCACCGGCCGCCACGATCACGTCCAGTGTGCTGCCGTTCTTTAGTACGAGCACAAATTGGTTGGCATTGTCATACTCAGCGACCGTGCCCCTGGCCTCAAAGTCATCATCGTCCGAATCCTGTTTCTCGACGTACGATGCAACCAAAACGTCGCCGTCATACTCGCCGCTGACTTCCACGTTGTCGCCGTTCATTATTGTATCGAAGCTGAAAGCAGCGTCGTCTTCGCCGTCAAAGTTGGTGCTGTTCTGATGAACTCGAACCATGGTATTCATGACGGTAAACGTCCTGATCGATGGTTCGGCCGCATCAGTGGCGAGGCCCTCAACGAGGCCTTCCACTTCGTCGTCATACGACACGCTGCTTGCGCTGCCCGTCCGACCATCCGCGTTCACGGAACCCTGCACTTTCACGACCATGCCTACAGCCAGTGCACTGTCGTCCGACGCGCTCGCATCATCAACATCGTAAGACGCGCCATTAGTGTCGTATTCGACGCCATTGACGTAGACGCTGCCGAATCCGGTAATTATGCCAACAGCGGATTTTGCTGTCGCTGACGGCGGCACCGGTGCGGTATCGCCAGATCCTCCAGAGCTTCCGCAGGCCGCTAGTGTGAGCGACAGCATCAGCGCCATGCCCAATGGCGCGAAAGTTATCTGATACTTCGTCGTACGGTATTTCATTGTAATACTCCCAAGCAAAATATGAACATCATTACCAACACGAGGGCGAACTCGAAAAGGTTCCATCGAGCATGTCGGGATTTGGAGACAATACTTATGCGAAGGACGACGTGGTTATCGCCAGAGTAAACTTCTCACGCCTTTGACTATGGTGACTTGGCGGGGAGCAGCCGCTTGACGCCGCTCTCCACACCTACCAGCAAGCCGCCAGTGAGGACACCAAAAAGGCCGTTAAATAACATTGCTGCGAGAACGGT
>JAIBDF010000085.1 GCA_024679535.1 Chromatiales bacterium | reverse complement strand
GCTGGAACAAATGGTCATGGCCAGCGCGATCATGCACACCATCGTCACCGGGCCGAGCAACACCCAAACCGCGAGCATCACCTTGACGTAGGTCGCGTTCTCCCACAGGTACTGAGTTTGGGCGAGCAGGAATGCGTGAACGGCGACGAGCGAGATCGTCAATATCAGCATTCGCTTGGCACCGAAGCGATCGATCATCGGGCCCAGTGCCAGGGCCGTTGCTGCGCCCGCCAGCCCCATGACCGCAACGAGTTGTGACCATTCCGGCGTTGTGAAACCAAACAGGTTGATCGCCGCAATAGGCATCAGCGCGTGACCGTAGCCGCCAATGAATCCATCGAGAATCATGATCGCCATCACGATCAGGCTGACGCGTGACCAGAGCACTGTGTTCAGGCCCTTTACCAGCTTGCCGAAAGAGCTGGTGGCACGACGCTCGGACACGGCATCACCGGAACTCCATGGCAACCGTCGCTCGCCACGACGCTCCAACGTCAGCATGAAGCCCAGCAAGACAACGGTCTGGACAGCTGCCGCAGCGATTGCCGTAACACCGAGGCCGAACTTGACCAGCATGGTGCCGGTGACGGCCGATGTGAGTCCCCAGCCGATAGCCTTGCCGAACACCATGAAGCCGTTCAGACGACCCTGTTCATTAACGGGTGTGACATCGATCGCCATGCCGTCCACCGCAACATCCTGCGTGGCCGCGAACACGTTGATCAGGAGACCGAGGGCCATCAAGAGGCCAATCTGTTCGACCGGGTCTTCAACCAGAATCAGGCTGAAAAAGGACAGCGTCATGCCGAGCTGCGCGCCCAGCACCCAGGGTCGCCGACTGCCCATCGCCGGGAACTGGTAGCGGTCCATGAGTGGCCCGGATAACAGCTTAAACGCCCATGGCAGGATTATGACGGCGAGGAAGGATGCGATTTCGCCGGCGCCAACGCCCTGACTTGCCAGCCAGGCCGGTACGGCGATGTTCATCAGGCCGTAGGGGATGCCTTGTGCAAAATACATGGATGAGCCGGCCGCGTAGCGCATGCGCGAGCTTTCCGCGAGAACCCAGTTGATTTTCATTTTTATTATTCCGAGTTTTGTGTATATGAGGTGTGGACTGTCGTATACATTACCACTGCTTATAGATTGCCCAGCGCCTCGGCGGACAGCTCGCCAATGCCAAGCGATGTCGGCGTGCGGATCGCTTCGGTCGCATAAGCCCGCTCCATGAGGACGGACGCAAGATGGATCACGGCGTCCATCGTCGGTGTCTCGACGCCGAGTTGGCGGCCCAGCCCGGACATAAATACGAGCCCGTAGCCAACGTCCTCGTTCAGGTAGCGGTGATCGAGTTGCGGCTGTGCGCCGATGCCCAGGAACCCGGGCGCCGTTCGATAGGCCTCACCGTAATCATCGGCCAGCATGTATCCCTGGCGCATCCCCAGCTCGGGATCGGGAATGACCGTGATACCCATCGTCGCGCCGATCGCGATGCGCTCCTTGTCGACCGCTTCGATCAGGCGGCCAGTGGCATCACTTACACCTTCCTCGTAGAACAGGAAGTCGCCGCCCGTTCCGTCGATGCGCGCCGCGTTGGCCAACGTCACGGCAGGATGAATGACCGGATTGGCATTTTGCAGACTCGTCTGCATGACACTGGTCGCAGATTCCATGCTTGGATAAACATCGTCGATGAGTTGCAGTATCGAATCCGTATGTTGGCTCGGTAGCGCGGCCAGCAGGTTGCCGGCCTTGAGTTTGAGAAACACACGAATGCGGCCCGGCTCGGTGAGACGGACGGCGTAGTGCAGGGTCGATGTCTCCGCAACCCGGATAGCGTCGTCATCGAGATCCAGTCCGGCGGCCTGCTTGAACGCAAGGGCCCCACCGCAGGAGCCAGGCGTCACGATTACGGTTTGTCCGGCGCGGAGCTTCCCGGCAACCGCCTGGCCGAAAGGCGCCGTGCTGTAGGCAGGCCCGACGACGTAAATCAGTTCGGCGTCCTGCAGGGCTTCGTCGATATCGTGACTGGCGCTGATGATGGGCGCGAAGCCATCCAGATCGCCGCTGGCATGAATGCCCTGTTGCTCGGCGATGGTCGCGATGTTGTCGGGAAATGATGGAAAATCGAATATCCGCACGTCATGGTCATGCGCGGCACAATCAAATGCTACGGCGGTACCGCCGGCACCGGCTCCGAGAACTGCGATTTTCACTGTTTGTCTGCCCCTGTCGTTGTTAGGCTGTGGGCACCATAGCAAGAGTGGAAATTCTGTGACACACCGGCCAATCAATTAATGACTGACCCGACGTGGTATTCCGTCCTGCCGCCGCTCCTGGCGATCGTGCTCGCCATCTGGAGCAAGCAGGTCATCCCGTCGTTGTTTGCCGGTATCTGGATCGGACATACGCTGTTGACCCAGTTCAACCCGCTCGCCGGACTCGTTGCGGGACTGGACGGCATGATCAACGTGTTCACGGATCCGGGTGATGCGCGGGTACTCGTATTCACCCTGTTGATCGGCCCCCTGATTGCGACGATAGAACGCTCCGGCGGCGTCCGGGGCTTCGTGCATTATCTTGAAGCCCGGCACTGGGTTCACAATGGTTTTCGGGCGCAGATACTGGCGTGGGGGATCGGGCTGGTCATCTTTGTCGAGTCGAGCATCACGCTGCTGGTTGCCGGTTCCGTCAGTCGCCCGCTGTTCGATCGATACCGAGTTTCACGCGAGAAGCTCGCGTACCTGATCGATGCCACGTCGGCACCTGTCTGCGTCATGATTCCGCTAAACGCGTGGGGTGCGTTCATCATTAGCCTCGTTGCATCGACGGGCGTGGAAAACCCGTTACAGGTCTTTGTCGCCGCGGTGCCACTTAACCTGTATGCGATCACCGCCATTCTTTTGGCCGGCGTCGTCGTATGGAAGAACATCAATATAGGTCCCATGAAGAAGGCGGAGGAACGTACGCAGGGTGGTGAGATTCTCTGGCCCGACTCGGTGCCGCTGATCGACGTCTCCGCCGAGCACGAGGTGACTGACGAGCAGGACATTCCATCTGCGTGGCTGATGGTGCTGCCGATTCTTGCGATGGTCCTGATGATGCCGGTCTCTTTGTATGTCACTGGCGACGGCGACATCATCAAGGGGTCCGGCTCCATTTCAGTGCTCTGGTCGGTTTGTTTCGCTATTGTTGTGGCCTGGACGATGACGCTGCTCAAAGGGGACAGCTCGGTCAGTGAGCTGATGCAGGTCTTCATGAAAGGTGCGGGCGACCTGTTGCCGATCGCGATTATTTTGCTGCTTGCGCTCACGCTTGGCGATGTCGCCAACTCGCTTGGCACCGGCGTCTACGTTGCCAACCTGGTCAGCGGCAATATTTCGCCGGTCTTCCTTGCACCACTGGTGTTTCTCGTCTCGGCCTTTATCGCGTTCTCCGTCGGTTCCAGCTGGGGGACGTTTGCGATCATGATTCCGATCGCGGTGCCTATCGCCATGACGCTCGGCATCCCGGTACCACTGATGCTGGGCGCGGCGATTTCCGGTGCGATATTCGGTGATCATGCTTCGCCGATCAGCGATACGACCGTTCTCGCGTCCATGGCGTCGGCATCGGATCACATTGATCACGTGCGTACGCAGCTTCCCTACGCGCTGATTGCCGCTGCAATAGCAACGGTTGGTTTTTTGCTTATTGGTTTGATGCAGTGAAATACGATTTGATCGGCGATATACACGGGCACAGCGAACCACTTGCGCAGTTGCTGCAAAAGCTTGGTTACGCAAAAATCCACGGCATCTTTCGGCACTCTGAACGCCAGGTCATTTTCCTCGGTGACTTCGTCGACCGTGGCCCCGATCAGCGTGGCGTGCTGGAGATCGTCCGACCCATGATTGACGAAGGCGCGGCGCTATCGGTCATGGGCAACCATGAGTTCAACGCCATTGCCTATCACACGCTGGACCCGGACGATCACAATCGTCACCTCCGTATGCATACCGAGAAGAACCGCAAACAACACCGGGTCTTCCTCGAAGTCTTCGAGGGTACGTCCGACTACGCTGAGACCATCGAGTGGTTTCGGACGTTGCCGTTGTGGCTGGAACTGGACGGGGTTCGCGTGGTTCACGCCTGTTGGGACGAGGTGCTGATGAAGCTGCTTCAGGAAAGGTATCCGTCAGTCAACGAGTACCTTGACGATGACTTGCTGGTGGCCGCCTCTCGAAAGGGCAGCGAGGAGCATGAAGCGGTCGAAACCTTACTCAAAGGCAAGGAAATCGAGTTACCGGATGGGCAATCGTTTTTTGATAAGGACGGTAATGCCAGGCATAACGTACGTGTCAGGTGGTTCGACGGAGATGCGGCAACCTACCAGCAGGCATTCCTGGGACCGGAAAAAGCCCGCAGTCATATTCCGGAGGACCCGATCGGTGCGGATCATCTGATTCAGTATTCGCACAATGCCCCGCCCGTATTTGTGGGGCACTACTGGCTGGATACAGAGCCGCAGGTGCTGGCGCCGAATGTTGCGTGCCTCGACTACAGCGTGGCGGCGAAGAGCGGTGGGATGCTAGTGGCGTATCGCTGGGATGGGGAGCAACGATTGGATAATCACAAGTTTGTGCTTGTGGAGACGGGTGCCTCTTAGGCGCGGTCTGAAGATTTTTGTTTCCTTTGGCAGGCTGATTGCAACAGAAGATTGTCCAAGCTTACATCCGGCCAGCCGCCCATGCCTCGTAATCGGCTTTTAGCGCAAGATAACGCGGGTGTTCTCGAACCTGGTCAAACGCCGGGTCGATACTTAAGCGCAAGTAGATGTACGGCCCGCGCACTTCAACCATGCGCTCCACGTAATCCAGTGCCTCTTCAGGGGCGCCAGCCCAAAGCAGTGCTTTCGCGTAAGTATGCAGGTAGTCAACTTCCGCCCACGCATCCGGTCGCCGGCTATCTTCAGACTCCGTTATCGCATTGCGTACGCCGTCGAGGTCGCCAACGTATCCCGGCAATTCGACGGGAAAATACATCGCGTTGGGCCGCCAGCCAAGCGGGTAGGGATTATCGCTGCTATCAACACGCGCCTTAATTTCCTCGAACAATGCCCGGGCAGCCGCGGTTTCTCCGCGCAAGAGCATGACCTCGGCTCGCGAGATGTTGTAAACCTCCGGTGCATGTCCGGGACTGCGGAGATTCTCGGGCCACGTCTCGAGCGCATCGCGTATTATTTCGGGGTCGCGCGACATCAGCGCGAAATCCATTCGAAATAAATAGAAGACCGCGGCTTGATCATCCGTGATTGTTTCGACCGCCTGCCACGCGCGTACAGCATCCCCTTGCTCTACCCAGATCTGACCGATAGCCGACGAGTCGCTATCGAGATTCACATTCGCTGTAGCAGCACGTGCACGGGCCGCCTCGGCTTCATCGAATCGGCCGAGCCCGGTAAGCGATTGAATGAGGCTTACGTGCATGTCGGTATTCAAAGGGTCCAGTCGGGCGCCCATTTCCAGCAGCGTTATGGCTTCTTCAAGACGCCCGGCCCGACGGGCCGCGAAGGCTTTGCCGCCGATAGCCAGCACGTAGTTGGGCGATTTTTCCAGTGCCAGCTCGAACTCGGCATCGGCTGCCACGTAATCCAGGTGACCCCAGTAGTGATAATAGCCGCGTGCCATGTGCGTCTCGATCGCTTCCGGCGCAAATCTCGCCGCCATCCGCAAGGACTCGTTAGCGGCAGCCAGCCAGTCGCCCGGCTCAGGTGTATACCAGTGAATAGCAATCTCGGCATAGGCTCTCAGCGCGTAGGCCTCACCGAATTGCGGGTCATTCGCGATGGCCTCATTGAAGTGCTCGATTGATGCAAGAAGCGGAGGCGCACCCCGCTCATAGATCACAGACATCAATTTACCCGCGACAAAGGCATCGTATGCCGCGAGGTCTTGTGTGGGCCGATTAGCCAGTTCCGCCTCGTCAGAATCGGATAGCACGGTATTCAGTGCACTGGCGATCGCTTTGGTAATTTCCGACTGGATGTCGAAAATATTATCGGCCGTCAAATCCCGGTCATAGATTTCGGCCCAGATATGGTTGTCCGTTTCGACGTCGATGAGCTGCACATTAATGCGCACTCGATTGCCGGCGCGCTGTACCGCACCTTCCATAACAGTCGCGACGCCCAGCTCGCGGCCAATGTCAGGAATCTTCCGCTCCGATCCCGCAAAGCCCATGACGGAGGTTCGCGAAATGACGTGCATGTCAGCGATCTTCGAAAGATGGGTCAACAAATCGTCGTGTACGCCAGCCGCAAAAAAGGCGTCATCGGCATTCGGGCTACGGTTTTCAAAAGGCAATACGGCGATCGACTTCTCGAGCAAAAAATCGGGCGAGGCATCCGATGAAACGTCGACGCCTTCTTTTTGAACAGCGTCAACCCCCGCGATTGAGTCCGCTTCCATCGCACCTTGATCCGAATCTTTCATCAGAATCATGGCAACCAGAATAACGATGCCTGCGATGATGGCGTAGTCGAGTTTGCGGCCTGTTTCGCCGGTGACACTCTGACCATCCGGCACGTCCTCGGTACGGACGACGCCATCGGGCGTGAGTTCAAACGCCCACGCGAAGATCAACGCAATTGGCAGGCCGATAAGCAGAAGGGCGACCACCACACCATCGAACCAGGCGGGCAGATTCATGGAGTCTTCAAGAGTCGTTGCTATCTGTACGAGCACCCAGCCGGCAACCGCATAGACGCCAGCCACCCGTACGACATTACGTCTGCGTAACTCCTTGAAAAGGTTGTCCATAAATTGAGTGGTCCGGAAAATCTGAGACCGACTCTAGCACGATCCGGTTTGGAGTGGCGTGAGTTAGGTTTACCTATAATGAGTTGTTTATAGATTTGAAATAGCAACTATAGTTAGGCACCAGGAAAAATCGTTGAAAGTCGCACTGGCTTACGCCTGCGGCATGAGGGAGAAGGCGCCGTTATGAATGAGATTAGATGTCCACATTGTGGAAAGACATTCAAAGTTGACGAGGCCGGGTACGCCGACATTCTGAAGCAAGTTCGCGACAGCGAGTTCGAGCAGCAGCTGCATGAACGGCTTGAGCTGGCGGAAAAGGACAAGCTAAATGCGGTCGAGCTGGCCAGGACCAGGGTCAGCAATGAAATGCAGACGGCCGCGGCAGCCAAAGACGCCGAGATTCAGAAGCTGAAAGCAAAGATCGGCGCCAACGAACTTGCACAAAAGCTTTCAATCACCGAGGCGGTCAGCGCGGTCGAAAAGGAACGCGACGAACTGAAGAGCGGCCTTAAGCAAGCAGCGCTTGAAATGCAATTGTCCGAGAAGTCACTCAAGGACAAATACGAGACACAGATCAAGGATCGCGATGACGCGATCGAGCGCCTTCGCGACATGAAGGCTCGCCTGTCAACCAAGATGGTTGGCGAGACCCTCGAACAGCACTGCGAGACCGAGTTCAACCGCATTCGATCGACAGCCTTCCCGAAGGCGTATTTTGAGAAGGACAACGACGCAAGTACCGGAAGCAAGGGCGACTACATTTTTCGCGACTTGGACGAGGCAGGTACCGAGATCGTTTCGATCATGTTTGAAATGAAGAACGAAAGCGATACCACCGCAACGAAGAAAAGGAACGAGGACTTTTTGAAGGAGCTGGACAAGGACCGCACAGAGAAGGGGTGTGAATACGCGGTGCTGGTGTCTTTGCTCGAATCCGATAGTGAGCTCTACAACTCCGGAATCGTCGACGTGTTTCACCGACACCCGAAGATGTACGTCATCCGGCCGCAGTTTTTTATCCAAATCATTACATTGTTGCGTAACGCCGCTATGAGTTCGCTTGAATATAAAACGGAACTTGCACTCGTCAGGGCGCAGAATGTCGACATTACGAACTTCGAGAATGACCTCGACACTTTCAAGAACGCATTTGCGAAGAACTATGATCTTGCATCCAGGAAGTTCCAGAAAGCAATCGATGAGATTGATAAGTCAATAGACCATCTGCAAAAAACGAAGGACGCACTGCTCGGCACTGATCGGAACCTTCGTCTGGCGAACAACAAGGCGCAGGATGTAACAATCAAGAAGCTGACTCGACGTAACCCTACAATGGCGGCCAAGTTCGATGAGCTGGATAGAGACGAGCCATCCGATACTGAATGAAATCGAACGTGACTCCGTCCCGCTTGCCCGCATGCTTTGAAAAGTCCAGTAAACTGCGGCACATCGGTAATCGAAACCTTGAGGAAGGGCGGGGGGCTGACGCATGCTGGGCGCAATCGTAGGTGACATCGTCGGCTCGGTGTACGAGTTCGACAATCATCGAAGCAAGGATTTCCCATTGTTTCAGAAAGACTCGAAATTCACCGACGACACCATCCTGACGATCGCGAGTGCCGATGCATTGATGGGCGACTGGGATTTCGCTGCCAAGTATCGCGAGTACGCGAGGATGTACCCGTCGAGTTATGGCAACAGTTTTCACAGCTGGATTCATGACGACACTGCCGGTCCCTACAATAGCTTCGGCAACGGCTCTGCGATGCGCGTAAGTCCAATCGCCTGGTTCTTGCACCATGACCATCGCGTCATGCTCATTGCTGAAAGATCGGCCGAAGTCACCCACAACCACCCCGAAGGCATCAAGGGCGCCCAGGCGACGGCCATGGTCGTTTACTGGGCCCGCAATGGCGTACCGCGCAATCGGATTCGACGCGATCTCGAAGAGCGGTTCGGGTACGACACCTCGACCTCCGTGGAGGAACTCCAGGAAACCTACGAGTACAACGAGACGTGCCAACGCACTGTCCCTGAGGCATTTCGGTGCTTCTACGAGGCCACAGACTTTGAGGACGCGATAAGGAACGCGATAAGCATTGGCGGTGACTCCGACACTGTGGCCGCGATCGCCGGGAGCATGGCCGAGGCGAAGTGGGGCGTGCCACAGGAGATTGGCAGGGAAGCATTGGGAAGGCTGGATGACAAGCTGCGAGACACGTACGAGAAGTTTGTCTCGAGATACATGCCTGCCACGCAAGGAATGAACTGATGGATCGTGAAATGGCATTTTGGAACAAGCTTGCGGACAAGTACTCGCGACGACCGGTCGGAGATGAGGCTGCATACCAGAAGAAGCTGGATAAGACACGCGAGTACTTCAAGCCCGACATGGAAGTGCTCGAGATCGGCTGCGGGACCGGATCGACAGCTCTTGCGCACGCGCCTTACGTCGGACATATACGTGCGAGCGACCTCTCTACCAGGATGATCGAGATTGCCAGGGACAAGGCAAAGGCTGCGGGCATCGTTAATGTGACTTTTGAAGCGTCATCAGTTGAAGGGCTGGACGTACCGGATGCCAGCGTCGACGTTGTCATGGCGCACAACATCCTGCACTTGCTGGAAGACCGGGAGCGGGCCATTGCCGACATTCACACTATGCTCAGGCCCGGTGGCGTATTCGTGAGCAGTACGGCGTGCATCGGCGACATGATGTTACCCCTCCGGCTCATTATTCCGGTGGGGCGTTGGCTGCGACTGTTCCCGCTTGTGAAGATCTTCTCCGTGACTGAGTTGCAGGACAGCCTGGAGAACGCCGGGTTCGAGATTGATTATGAGTGGCAGCCGAAAAAGAGCGCGGCGGCGTTCATGGTTTGCCGGAAGACCTAAATCGCGGGTCTGCTTTACCCAGTCGTGCCAGCGTGGGCGACAAGCTCGTCGCGCAATTGCGTCAGTCGCGAGAATGCTGCATCAATTCTCTCGCAGTACGCCTAATGAAATCGAACGTGACATCGTCGGCTCGATCATCGTTATCGATGAGGCGCACTGCGTATCGCAGTGGGGCCACGATTTTCGCAGTGACCACCTGGGGCTGGGTGATCTGGGTGCTTTGTTCCCCGGTGTCCCGCGCATGGCAGTGACGCAGGAATTGTCTATTGCCTGTCGCGTAAAAAGACAGAGAGCATCGCCGCCTGGTTATGCGAACAAGGCTTCGGGGCGTTGCCCTACCACGCCGGACTCGCCGGCGACGTGCGTGCCGAAAACCAACGCTGCTTTCTCGCCGAGGACGGCCTGGTGATCGTCGCGACAATCGCATTCGGCATGGACATCGACAAGCCGGATGTGCGCTTCGTTGCCCATCTCGACTTGCCGAAAAGTATCGAGTCCTAATACCAGGAAACGGGCCGAGCCGACCGCGGAGATGCTGGATATCAGCGGTGTCGGGCAAACCAAGCTCGATCGCTACGGCGACCGGTTCCTGTCTGTGCTTCGTGGTGAGGCAGACGCGTAGGGGTATTGCGGATGCGCGGCCAGATCCGCGTCTGCCCGGCACGTGCTTTGTTTGTCAGGCCGGCCTGAGTAGCTTCCCGTAGCGCCCGAGCGTATGGACGGCGTTCTCGAACAATATCGTGATATCGAGGACGAAGTTTCGATCGTCGGTAGACAGGTCGCCTTCCGATTCGAAGTAGTTGTGGCGAATCTTCGTCATCATCGTGGAGCGATCCTGCGTCAGCATCTCCAGCATATCGATTTCACCCGTCTCCTGGGTATCGAAAGCATCAATGGCGGTCAGGATCATGAAATCCAGGCTCTCCATGATGTGGCCTCCGAGTTCGGTTGCGCGTGCATTGTCGTGCCCCTGCAGGAGCTGCGTCGTTAGCTGGTGAACGGTGCCCTCAAGCGCAACGAGCTGCTCTTCGAGCTTTGTGACCCGGATCAGCTGATCCGATGTTGCCGCGTTCAGGCTGTGCCCGGAAACCTGCGCAAGCGTCTTGCCTATGCGGCCCGCAATATGCACGAATGCGGCGTGATACGCATTGGGATCGTATTTGTCTGGGCCGGGCGACGAGTCGCGCACATAATCGATATATCGGGGTAGCCGCTCCAGTAGCCGGTATTGTTCCTTCTCGATCAGGATCAGCGCGGTCTCCGGTGACTCGGCTGCGCGGTCGTGAAGAAACTGTACCTCGGACAAAACCTCGGCCGCGCTCGGCGGAAACCAGTCCCGGATACGATCGAGAATCGGTTTTCTCAGCAAGACGAGCAGTAATGCGGCGCCAAACTGAAAGATGAGTGCTACGGCGACGGCCTGGGACCCGATGTCGGCGCTGAGTCCGCGCGCGGCGGCGAGTACCAGTGGCACGCCACCGGTGACCTCGATGTAGAAGAGCAACACGAACGCAACCGTTGCCACCGCATCGAAAGCAATTTGAGTCGCGACAACCTGGCGTGCACGCCCATGGGCATGGAACGAGAATATATAGGTAAGGACACCCGTTCCCGCCTGGGCGCCGAACATGGCCATCGCCGTTTCCTCGAGCTCGAACAGGCCCGAGGCTGCAAGGGCAATCATGATCATGATGATCGCCAGGTTCGACTGCACCAGCAGAGTCAGCACCAGGCCCAATATGAAAGCGATCATGTAGTAGTCGTGAATGCTCTGCAGAAGCGGCCCAACCCATTCGGAGGCGGCGTATCCGGCAGCGCCGGCTTTCACGAGATAGAGTCCGTACATGATCATGGCGAGGCCGAAAATGGCGCCGTAGCCATTAACGAGTCTCTTGGGGACGTGGAAGGTTAATCCCAGCGCCGTTATGCCAAGCACGAACAGTGCCAGTACCTTCAGGCTCACCATCGAGGCAAAGACGATCAGGCTGCAGCCGGCATTCGCCCAAAATACGATCGGGGCGGCCTGCCGTACCTTCATCATGCCGGCCTGGACGAAGTCTGACAGGATGAACGCAGCCGCCTTGCCGCTCTGGGTTACAAAGCCGAGTGTTGCGCCCGAAGTGGCGATACCAGCCGCGTTACCGCTGAGTCGTGTGATCAGCCGCTGGAACTTGCCGCCCGAAAGTTTCTTCAGGTGATCGCCTGCGAAGTGGATACCGATCAGGAATATGCCGATCCCGCCGAATACGAAGGCAGAAAGCTCCAGGGGTGATTCCTTCACTTCTTTCAGCTCGACCGCCGCGAAACCGAGGCCCGAGTAAAAAAAGCTTATTGCGCCAGCAAACCATGATGTCGCTATCTTCTTCATCACCAGTCCCTACAAAATAATTCCATTCATCACGAGCTCGCTGAGTTGTTCGCTGCGTTCTGCCGAGACCCGTTTAAGAACTTCGCTGAATTCGGGAAACTCTTCCTTTATGCGGCCGAAGTCGGCCCGGTCGAGGACCAGCATTTCGCAGTAACTAAGCGCCTTGATAGACGCAGTCCGCCGCTCGTCAAGAGTCAGGGACATGAAACCGAAGTAATCGCCGTTGGACATCGTGCCATAAGATTTGTTGTCTGCGGCGGAGATTATCTCCACGGTACCTTCCGCGATGAAGAATACGCTCTTTCCACGATCTCCTTCATGCGCAATGATGCTGCCGGGCGTGTAAGTCCTGGACTCGAGGCTTGTAAGTAATGCATCGCGTAGCAGGCCAGCGGCATGCCGGAACAGTGGAACGGTCTGGCGAATCTCCTCGGTAAGGTGCAGCAGTACTTTCAGGCGCAATGGCGGCGGCAGGTCATCAAGCATCCGGTTACGATCGACGCCACGATATCGCTCCCAAATGTGCTCATAAAAATTCCGGACTTCCGAATTGAGATCGGCAGACACTTTCTGGTCTCGCAGGAACTCAGTGACCGACTCGATACGTTCCCAGTGACGGTTCTTGGCCGCATTAATACTGTTCAGCAGGGACGCGATGCTGCCGATGATGAACGCATACAGTGATGCGCCCATCAGCATGATGGTCCCGGCCAGGACGTACTCAATCGTTCGCCCGGGAGTGATATCGCCATACCCGACCGTCGTCATGGTGGTGATCGTCCAGTACAGCGATCGAATGTACTGCGAGACCGCATCCGCGCCCTGGATGCCTGCTCGAACGACCCAGCTGTCTGCGGGAAAACCGCTGGCGAGCGACGAGTAAAACCAGAAACAGGCGAGCCAGTGGATCAGCAGCAGTATCGAGACGAAATACTTGACGACTCTGAGTACTGCGGGGTTGCTCCAGCTGAACGCTTCCCACCGCCGCAGAATGACAAACAGCCGCACGATGCGAAGCAGTCGCAATAGCCGCAGGGCCAAAACCAGAGAGCCGCCGAGTAAATGCCCATTATCAATCAGCGCCCAGGCGATCAGGTCAAAAGGTGCTGAGGCGATAACGTCCACAACGAGCATGCGTCGGCCATAACGACGTGAACATTGTTTCTTGTCGAAAACCTCAACGCCTCGTTCCCGGTACGTCGTAACAAAATTGAGGCCGATATCGACCAGGAAGAACAGGTCGATCAGGTAAATAAGCTGAAAGCCGTCGAGCGCTCTGCCCTGGGAAAAGGCGAACTGGTAGGAGACCAGCAAGCAGCTGACAACGATCAGCGCCAGGATCAGCGCATCCCAGATCAGGCGGCTGCGGGACAGTTCGCGGATCATACCGGGGCGAGCGCCGCTCAAAATGAAGCGAGCGCCTCTTCCTGGTCCTTTGACACAGTCAGAATGGAAGAGAACCCGGAAATATCGAATACCTCCTGCACCGTATCGTTAAGACTGCAGATCTTCAGGTCGCCTCCGGATGCCTTGAGTTTCTTTGCGGTAGCCAACAACACACGCAAACCGGCGCTGCTGATGTACTCGAGCGCCGCGAAGTTAATCAGCACTTTCTGTGCGCCGGATTCTATGAGCGCGTTAATAGCGCTTTCGGCGTCGGGCGAGGTATTGGTATCGAGGTGTCCCGCTACTTCGATGACGTTTACGCCACCCGCTTCTGTTGTTTTGATTTCCATGTGATTTACCTGTGCGTGATTTCCAATCAGTCCTGTAACTTGAGCGT
>JAIBDF010000203.1 GCA_024679535.1 Chromatiales bacterium | reverse complement strand
TAAATGGCGGGGACCTCGTCCATGCCAACGCACCAGTAGCTCATGCCCCAGCGCTGGTACATTTCGAGCACCTGCTCGTCAACTTTGACGTAGTCTTTGAGGTAGCTGCGGTAGCTGATCCGACTCAGCTTCGCCACCTTCTCCTCGCGACTCATGCCAGGCAGATAATCGCGCTCTTCCGTAAACGCACGCACGAAGTCGGCCTTCGCTTTTTCACTCATCGGCGTTTCTGCCGCAAACTCTTGCCACGGCCTGCTGCCATAACCGGTAACGAGTTTTCGCTTGCCGTAGGTCTGCTCATCAAAGGCAATCGCGTAGGAGAGATCCATCTTGTCGTACAAGTCCTGATCGAAATACCCGTAGAACTTCTGCAAATCAATGCCAATGTCCTCGAGCAGCGCCCTGGAGATATCGGAATAGCCGGAAGGTGTGTCGATCGATTCGGTGCCGCCATAGGCAATTTGTGTTTGGCCATTGACCTGGAACTCATTGCGCTTCGCGTGGCCGCCGAAGTCGTCGTGGTTGTCGAGTACCAGGATGCGTGCTGACGGATGTTCGCCGCGGTAGAAGTGCGCGGCAGAAAGCCCGCTTATGCCACCACCCACAACGACGAGGTCATAGTCTTCGTCAATCGTTCCCGCCGGCCACGTGGTGCCGGAGACGCGCGCGTGCATGGTCTCCCATGAGCCATCATGACTGCCGCGCAGGCCGGTCTTCGCAGGCGGATAATAGTCGGAGCCAAGGCTGAATTTCGAGGTATCCGTGCCGAACACTTCAGTCCAGGGACTGAGGAGCGATGCACCGATTGCGACCTGCGTGCCGTTCAGAAAATCCCGGCGAGTGATTTTGCGCTTCATTTGCTAACCCCGAAAATACAGCGAACACCACTGTACGAGATGTGAGCAGCCTTGCAAAGTGCACTGGCAAGTCGTCTTAACCTCGTAGAATGCGATTCACGCAGCGCTTTGGTCCCCCTCTTTATTGTCCCGCCTCGAATACGCTGCGCCCGCCGACCACGGTACGCAGTACGCGCGTGTCCCGGATGTCGTCTACGTCGATGGTGGTTAGATCGCGATCAAGAACGACGAAGTCGGCGAGCATGCCCGCCTTGAGCCTGCCGCGGTTCTCTTCATCGTAGGATGCGTAGGCGCCGGCAACAGTGTAGGCACGCAGTGCTTGCTCGACCGTGACTTTTTGCTCCGGCACCCAGCCCTCCGGATGCGCGCCGGCGAGGGTGCGCCGCGTGACTGCGGCATGTATTCCGTCAATGACGGAGGCCGGCGCGACGTACCAGTCGCTACCGAAGGCGACGCGTGCACCGCCTTCGAGGAGCGAACGAAACGCGTACGTGGTGGAGGCGCGCTCGGCGCCGATGACGCGCTCTGCCCAGCGACCATCGTCGATCGCGTGATAGGGCTGCATGCTGGCGATAATGTCCTGTGCCGCAAAGCGGGGCAGGTCGTCGGGATGAATGTGTTGCGCATGCTCCATGCGAAAGCGGCGATCGCGCTGACCGTTCGCCTCGGCCGCGTCGAGGTAGATATCGAGAAGGTCACGGATGGCACTGTCGCCGATGGCGTGCACGGCGACGTGCAGGCCCGCGGCGTCGGCCGCGGTCACCCAGCTCCGCATGTCGTCGACCGGATTGATCAGCATGCCGCGGTCGTCCGGCGCATCAGCGAAGGGCTCGAGCATGGCCGCCGTGTGTGAGCCCAGCGACCCATCCATGAAACCTTTAAGAGCGCCCGTCGTCAGCACCTCGTCGCCGCGCCCGTTTCGCGCAACGTCGGCAACCAGGTCTTGCCACTCGGCGAGAGGCACCGCGGCGTAAATGCGTACCGTCAACTCATCGCGTGCATGCGCCCGGCGAAACACGGCGAGATTGTCGAAATTACCCATGTCGTGCACGGTCGTCACGCCGTTCGCTGCGAGGTATTCGAGCGCAGCGCGCAACTGCCGGTCGCGGCGCGCGTCTGGCGCGGGCGGCACGGCGGCGTAGACCGGATTCATGGCGTTATCCTTGAGCAGGCCGGTGGGTCGGCCGTCCGCGTCGCGTACGATCTCCCCGCCCGGGATATCGGGAGAGTCGGCGTCCACGCCGGCGGCCGCAAGGGCCAGCGAGTTTCCGAGCGCCATGTGCCCGTCGAGCCGAAACACCCAGACGGGGTTGTCGGGCGTCAGGTCGTCGATCCAGTCACGCGTAGGTAGTTCGCCCCCCCAGGCCTCGTGGTCCCAGGTGCCGCCGAGGATCCATTCGCCGGGCTCGATCGTCCTGACGTAGTCGGCGAAGCGTTCCCGGAATTGCTCGCGGCTCGTGACGTCGCGCAGTTGTACGGACTCGAGCGCCTCGCCGCCATCGAGAAAGTGCACATGACTGTCGATGAAGCCCGGCACGACCAGCGCGCCCCCGTCGACGAGCTCGGTGGATGCCGTCACGTATGGCGCAATGTCCGCGTCGGAGCCAACGGCAAGGATGCGCTCGCCGTCGATGGCTATCGCTTCCGCCCAGGGCTGTGCATCGTTGCCTGTCCAGATGCGTGCGCCGGTGACGGCTAGCGTCGCGGTCGGTTGTTCCGGCGCACAACCGGCTAAGGTCGAGAGGATGAGAAGGGCGAGGATCGAGAATGAGCGCATGACAGACTCCTGTGTCGCATCGCCGACCTGGCGAGTTCCAGAGCACACTCTAGCCGATTACAGGCCGCGTTTGTTCGTCGTGGCCTACTCGGTTTCCGTCGCGAGCCTGAAGCGCAGTAGCGGTGCCATGCGGGCCTTGTTCAGTGACAGCTCGTCGCCCGACACGGTGTAGTTGTCGACCTTGCGCAGTGCTTCCATGAAGGACTGCTCCGTTGACATATCCGGGCACGCCATCATCGTTGCACCCATGTTGCCAGCAAAGTGGATGCGCTGTCCGGCGTGGATGACGTATCCGCCAAAGAAGTTGTTGCAGGAACCGTTGCCGCTGGCACGCCCCTGCTCGCTGTCGAGCAGGAGGAATGCCTCGCGACCTTGATCAGACGGCGTGTAAGGCTGACCCATCACTTCGACGAGCAGCCACCGGCGATCCTCGATCCGCGGATCGCGAACCGACTGTCTAAGGACATACCGGGCGGCGAGGTCACCGGTGATGCGATTGCCGCCCCGGTCCAGGTGAAACAGCTGGCTTTCGCCGACCTGGTACATCTGCGGTGTCCCGTCAGCCGCGGCCAGCGTCACGACGCCGCCGGCCTCGTTCCAGGTGAACTGGCCCGAATCACTCAGCGGCGTGTTCGACTTCCCGAGGTACAGGCGCTCGCGATCGAAAGTCCCGTCGTCGCGCAGTGTAATCGTCGTCCGGATGCCTTCGCAGTCGGCACAGGGCAACGTCCCGGTATAGGAGCCCGGCCAGTCGAGGGCGTTGCGGCTATTATGCGCGGCGTCGACGGCGACGGGGTCGCTGCTCTCCACGACCGTATTCGATTCCTGTGAATCCGATGGCGGCGAGCTACATGCGCCGAGCATGAAAACCATGATGAAAAAAAACAGTCTCATAGTGTCGGCACCTTCATCCAGTTTCGTAAAGGAGGATTATGCCAACAGGGCGCGGTTCATTACAGTCGCCCGACCGGATCGCATACATCGAAAGCCGAAGTCGCTATAATTGTGGGCCCCAAAAAGTGGTAC
>JAIBDF010000041.1 GCA_024679535.1 Chromatiales bacterium | reverse complement strand
GATGAGTTCCTGGAAGCGTTGGTCGCCGTTGGAGTAGGTGCGCGTAATATCCGATGCATAGCCATGAACCTGTGCGCCGGCGTCGATCAGGAATGAGCGGATCGACTCGGGGGCTTCCCGATCAAGATCGGTGTAGTGCAATACTGCTCCGTGATCGTTGAGCGCAATAATATTGCCGTATGGCAGCTCTGGGTCGGTATGGCTGACCGCCGTGCAGTACGCTCGGTGAATGTCGAATTCTGACTGACCGTCGCGGAAGGCGGCTTCCGCCGCAATGTGACCCAATGCTCCGCGTTCCGCGGCAAGGCGCATGACCGCGAGTTCATACTCGGTCTTCATGCCACGGGCGAAGTGCAGAATATGCATGGCCGTATTGGGGTTGATGCGTTCAATACCGAAAGTCAGGGTCTCATCGTTGAACTCGCCGATCGCGATGCACTTATCACGGTCTGCAGGCAGGTGCGCGGCGATCTCATCGATCGAATGCACGACCCGAACGTCAAGATGGCTGGTCCAGTAGCCGTCCGGCGAACCCGGTACGACGTGCCAGTAGTCATGTGGCTGATAGTAAATCAGCACCGGCGTTTCGCCGGGTGTGTAGACAATGTAGGAGAACGGCAGAGCAATCAGTGGCACCCAGCCCACAAAATGGGGGTTCGCTTTGAACGGGTGGTGATAGTCGTCCAGGAATGCCAGCCTCGGGTTGCCGGAAAAGACCACAGCATGCGTTGCGCCTGCCCGCTCAAGGGCGTGATCGTGACGGGCCATTATGGTCTCGAGGTGGCCGCCGTACAGGGCACCGAGAGCCGGGTTCTTATCGCCATATTTCGTATTCATGACAAAGATCATACCCTGTTGCCGCGCTAGTCGGCGAGTGCCATTATGGGCTGCCCATTCCGGGAAGTGGAGCAGAGGATGAGAGGACTTGCATGTTTGGTTTTGAGCACCTTTTTGCCCCTTGGAAACGCTGTCATGGCAGCTGACCCTGGCTATGATCGAGTGGCTGGTCGTGGTCATGCGTCGCGTTCTGAGGTCATTGCGCCACACGGTATGGCGGCGACGAGCCAGCCCTTGGCGACGCAGATTGCGCTGGACATACTGAAGTCGGGCGGTAGCGCTGTCGATGCGGCGATTGCGGCAAACGCAGCGCTCGGGCTGATGGAGCCGACGGGCAGCGGCATCGGCGGCGATCTGTTCGCCATTGTCTGGGATGCTGAAAAGAACGAGCTGACGGGGCTGAACGCGTCGGGCCGTGCGCCGCAAGGGATGACCCTGGAGTATTTCAAAGATCGTGGCATCGCCCCGATTCCGAAATTTGGCCCGTTGCCCGTCAGCGTGCCGGGGGCCGTGGATGGCTGGTTCGAGCTGCATGGTCGCTACGGTCGGCTTTCGATGGAGCAGATCCTCGCACCGGCGATCCGCTACGCGCGCGAGGGCTTTCCGGTTTCGGAAGTCATCGCTCACTACTTCGTGAGTAACCGCAATCGGATCGGCCACTATCCGGGATTTGCTGAGACGTACATGCCGGGTGGCGATGTGCCGAAGAAGGGTGAAATGTTCCGCAATCCACGCCTTGCGAATACCTATGAGGCAATTGCTACCAAGGGTCGAGATGAGTTTTACAAGGGCGACATTGCAAGAGCGATTGATGCTTACATGGCCGAGCAGGGGGGTCTGCTGAGCTATGACGATCTGGCTGCCCACACGTCGGAGTGGGTTACGCCCGTATCGACGAACTATCGCGGCTGGGATGTGTACGAACTCCCACCCAACGGTCAGGGCATTGCTGCGTTGCAGATACTGAATGTTCTCGAGGGCTACGACATCGCGGCCATGGGGTTTGGCAGCGCCGAGTATCTGCACACCTTAATTGAAGCAAAGAAACTGGCTTTTGAGGATCGCGCGAAATACTACGTCGACATGGACTTTGCCGATGTGCCAGTCGCATGGCTGATTTCGAAACAGTATGCGGCGGAGCGACGCGCGCTGATATCGGCCGAACGCGCATCAATGTCATTGCCGGCGGGCGATCGCAAGCTCGAAGATGGGGACACCATTTACCTGACGGTAGCTGATGCCGACGGCAATATGGTGTCGCTGATTCAAAGTAATTATCGGGGTATGGGGTCGGGCATGACCCCCGGTGATCTCGGGTTCGTGCTGCAAAACCGCGCAGAGCTGTTCGCACTTGACGCGGCTCATGCCAACGTTGTCGAAGGGGGTAAGCGGCCATTTCATACGATTATCCCCGCGTTCGTGATGAAGGACGGCGAGCCGCTGATGAGTTTTGGCTTGATGGGTGGTGCGATGCAGCCGCAGGGCCATGCGCAGATCGTCGTGAATATGGTGGACTTCGGTATGAACCTGCAGGAGGCAGGTGATGCTGCGCGCATTAATCACACGGGCTCATCGGAGCCAACAGGCTCTGTGATGACCGATGGCGGTGTTGTGAATCTTGAAGACGATTTTAGTGCCGCAACGCGTGCCGCTCTCGAAGAGAAAGGGCACACGCTAGGTGCATCTGACGGAAGCTTTGGTGGCTATCAGGCAATCATGTTCGACAAAGAGCAGGGCGTGTACTATGGCGCCTCCGAAGTTCGTAAAGATGGGCAGGCAGCAGGCTACTAATGACGCAGGATACGTTTCTTACGGGCATCACCACGACTGGAACGCCACACATTGGCAACTACGTGGGGGCCATCCGGCCGGGCATAGAAGCCAGCAAGGATCTTGATACCGGGCATTTCTATTTCCTGGCCGATTATCATTCGCTGGCCAAAAACGAAGACCCGGACAGGATTGGTCAATCGACGCTGGAGATTGCGGCCGCATGGATGGCGCTGGGTCTCGATACCGAGCATGCTTATTTTTACCGGCAATCGGACGTTCCCGAAATCCTCGAGCTAACCTGGATTCTGCACGGCATGACCGCCAAGGGACTGATGAATCGTGCGCACTCGTACAAGGCGTCGGTGCAGGCAAACGTCGAAGGCGGCGATAAGGATCCGGATAAAGGCGTGACGATGGCGTTGTTCAGTTACCCGATTCTGATGGCGGCCGACATACTGATGTTTAAATCCACAAAAGTCCCCGTCGGTCAGGACCAGAAACAGCATGTGGAAATGGCGCGCGATATTGCACAGCGCTTCAACCACAATTACGGCGATACGTTCGTCCTGCCCGAAGCGGTTATCGGTGAAGATACGGCCATTCTCAAAGGGCTTGATGGTCGAAAAATGTCGAAGAGCTACAACAACACGATTCCGCTGTTTGCGCCCGAGAAAAAACTGCGCAAGTTGATCATGAAAATCAAGACGAACAGTCTTGAGCCGGGTGAGCCCAAAGACACGGCCGATAGCACATTGTTCGATATATACAAGGCGTTCGCAACGTCTGCGGAAACCACCGCAGTTGCACAGGCGTATGCCGATGGCATTGCCTGGGGGCAAATGAAACAGCAGCTGTTTGAGTACATTAACGAGCACATCAAACCTGCGCGCGAGGAATACGAGCGGCTGATATCGAACCCAGCTGTGGTGGAAGCGGAATTGAAGAAAGGCGCGGAGCGCGCCAGGCAATTGTCAGTGCCGTATCTGGCACAGATCAGGGATGCTATTGGCATCAGGAAGCTGGGTTAAGAGCATGAGCAAAGATCGAATCAAGGAACTGTTGGCACAGCTGCAGGACGAAATTCGCAACACGGATATGGATGATGAGTTGAAGACGCTCGTGAGCGATCTCGACAGCGATATTCATACTGTCATGGAGAATGACGAGGCGGTCAGCGCGCTGATCGACCGGGCCAAGGAAGTCGAAGCCGGTTTCGCCACGCGCTATCCGACGGCCGAGCGCTTCATGCGCGAGGTGATCGACGCCCTTGTGCGCATGGGGATCTAGGTTCCATGGGCAAGCTCGAGATGCGAAGTGCATGCGAGCGTTTCTCTGTCGGCTTGACACCGGCAAAGCAGGAGGAAAATTGACGACCGAACGCAGGAAGCACTGGCACGGCGTCTACAGTAGCAAGCCGCCAACAGCGGTATCCTGGTACCAGGAAGTTCCCGACCGGTCGCTGCGCCTCATCAAGGCCGCAGGTGTGTCACTTGACGACGCCATTATCGATATTGGCGGCGGTGCCTCGACGTTGGTCGATCATCTGCTGGAGGCCGGATACGGTGACCTGACCGTGTTGGACCTGACCGAGACAGCGTTCGATCATTCTCGTGAACGGCTGGGTGAGCGGGCCTCTTCCGTCAACTGGGTTGTCTCGGATATTGTTCATTTTAAACCGCAACGCTTATACCGGCTCTGGCACGATCGTGCGGTGCTGCATTTCCTGACAGACGCAACGGACCGCGAGCGCTATGTTGATGTGCTGAGAGAGGCGCTCGCGCCCGGCGGCCATGCGGTTATCGCAACATTTGGGCCTGCAGGTCCGCTCAAATGCAGCGGTCTCGAAATTCGTCGCTACGATGTCAGAATGTTGGAAGAACTACTGGGTGCAGAGTTTGAACTGCAGTCCCACGAACTTGCAAATCACCGCACACCGATGGGCGCGACACAGCAGTTCCTGTATTCCTGCTGGACCAGGAGGGGGTAACAATGAGTATCAATTTTCTTGCCGTGCTGGCCGCGGCGTTCTCGAGCTTCATCCTGGGCGGGCTGTGGTATTCGCCTGTCTTATTCCTCAAGCCCTGGAATAAAGCCATGGGGCGCACTGATAAGGACAACGGCCATCCGGCCAAGGTCTTCGGCCTGAGTTTCATATTCGCACTGGTTGCGGCTGTCGTGTTCGCCTTGCTGCTTGGGCCGGCGCCAGCTTTGTCGGAGGCCTGGAAAGCGGGGCTCCTGGTGGGCGTGGGCTTTGTGGCAATGAGCTTCGGTATCAATTACCAGTTTGCCAACCGTCCGATCATTGCGTGGCTCATCGATGGCGGCTATCACACGGCGCAGTTTGTGCTTTACGGCTTGATACTCGGTGCCTGGCACTGATGCAGGGATGGCAAATCGACACGGAGCGCCTCTACCTGCGGCGCGTCACTCTGGATGATGCTGATTTGCTCCTCGCTGTCTGGAATGATCCCGCCTTCATAGCGCATGTCGGAGATCGCGGCGTCCGCACGAAGGAAGAGGCGATGGAGGCGATGCGGACGGGCGCTTTGCAACTCTATGCGGACTATGGCTACGGCCCCTACGCGATGGTACGCAGGGAAGACGGGGTCAGGATGGGAATCTGCGGCCTGTTCAAGCGCGATAACCTTGATTACCCGGATATCGGTTTTAGTGTACTGCCCGAGTTTTGCGGCAAGGGTTACGCCGGTGAAGCGGCATTCGCGGTTCTGGCGCACGCACGCGACGATTTGCGGATCGAGAAGCTGACCGCGATCGTTTCGCCCGGCAATGCCCCGTCGATCGGCCTCATTGAAAAGCTGGGGCTGGTGTTTGTCGATATGCTGACAATGCCGGGCGATGATGAGGCAATTTGTCTTTACAGCAAGCGGCTCGGACAGGACTAACATGGGATTCTTCAACAGCGAGGGCGCACGTACCGGATTGTTCTTCGGCGCCACCTCGGGTGTGATTACGACCATCGGGCTAATCGTCGGCCTGAATTCAGGCACCCGGTCGATTACCGCAGTTTTGGGCGGCATCCTGGTGATTGCCGTCGCCGACGCCATGTCGGACGCGCTCGGTATTCACCTGGCTGAGGAGGCGAACCCCGATACCACTCACGCGCATGTGTGGGCTGCGACGATCGTAACGTTTATTACGAAGTTCGTATTCTCGATCAGTTTTGCCGTTCCCCTGCTGCTGCTTCCGCTGGGTACAGCGGTTGTAGCCTCGGTGTTCTGGGGGATGCTGGTAATCGTGGTCTTGAGCTATTTCCTCGCAAAGTCACAGAATGAGTCGCCATTAGCTATTATCGGCGAGCATTTGGGTATTGCTGCCCTCGTGGTTGTATTTTCGCATTACATCGGTGTGTGGGTGGCCACTCACTTCGGCTAGGAGGCGCAATGAGACAGGAAACGGTCCGGAGGAATTAAAGAATGGCTAACGATGCGACAACGGTCAGCTGGCGGCAGTTACGTGAATTCGCGGACGTTAACCTGACTCAGTCCTTTGTTCTGTCCTGGCATTTGGACGGGGAGATGCTTGTCGTTGATGTCGACCTGTATCTCGAGCCGGAGCATCCTTTCTACGAACCCCCCCGGCCCGTTGAGAAGGCGTGTATCTGGCCCGCGGTCGTCGAGTTCCCTAATTGCGACGCGCTCCAATCTACGCAAGCCGGCAGCGGTGAAGTTGCTGAAATAGCGGGGCAATTGGGTCTAGGGGCGATCAGCGATCTCGTGGTACTGGATGACGGCCAATACGCAATCAGTGGCGAATTTGGTACCGTGTATATCGTTGCCGAGCGTCCGATACTAAGACTGAAAGGGTCATAACCCCGGGAGGTGGCCGTGAGACCGGAAAACCGCATCGATTACATCGAAATTCCCGTGACGGACCTGCCGAAAGCGCGGGCCTTTCTCGAGACCATGTTTGGCTGGACGTTCCGGGAATGGGGCGACGAATACTTTAGTTTCAATGACGGCAGCCTCGGTGGCGGGTTGCGCAAGGCCGACGAGCCCGCGCCGGCCACCGGTGTCTTGCTGATTTTCTACAGTGAGGATCTGGAGCGCGACGTAGTGCGCGTGACCGAGCTTGGCGGTACCATCACCCAGGACATTTTCCCATTCCCTGGCGGTCGCCGTTTTCATTTTATCGACCCCGTTGGCACGGAATTCGCCATTTGGTCGGACAACACCACGGAGTAACGGAGTCTCAACCATGGCCATCCTGATTGATCACCCCTGCGTACAGCATAAGCTCGGCATCATCCGCGCCATTGAAACAGGGCATAAACGCTTTCGTGAGCTTGCGACGGAGATCACCAAGTTCGTTTGCTACGAAGCCCTAAAGAACATCAAGACAAAAGAAGTGATAGTCGAGACGCCCGTGGCGAAAGCAACGTGTCGTGAGATCGATACTGACATCGTGGTCGTACCCATTCTTCGTGCCGGAGTCGGCATGCTGGAGGGTATTCTCGAACTCGTACCTACCGCGCGCGTTGGATTTGTTGGCTTGTACCGCGACGAGGAAACCAAGCAACCCGTAACCTACTACGAGCGGTTCCCGCGACAGATCAAAGGCGGTACCTGTATTGTTATTGACCCGATGCTTGCAACGGGCGGGTCGACGGTGGCTGCGCTGGACCTCCTTAAAAAGAGCGGTGCCGAACATATCGTCGTTATCTGCATCGTGACCTGTCCTGAAGGCATTGAACTCGTTGAGAAAGCGCATCCGGATGTAAAAGTTTACGCTGCCGCCATCGACGACCATTTGAACGAAAAGAAGTACATCGTTCCGGGCCTGGGCGACGCCGGGGACCGCTTGTTTGGAACCTCACACTAGAAAGGTGAGCCATGGCTGTTTATCAAACGTCTGGCGGACGGGAACGAGAAGGTCCTCGAAAAACTGATCGAGGGCTTCGTCAAGTACATGCGCAAGAACTACGAGACCTGGTGAATCTGCAATGACTACTGAAATCGTAAGCTCACGACTGGAAGGTATGAAGCTGATTATTGAGACGGCCGAAGGCACGCGGACCTATGATTCGCAATTTCTCGTCGCCGCGCTGCTGGTCTTCGTTGCCCGGGGGAGTGGCAAGATCGAACCGGAAGAGTCGGCAAAGATGATCGACCTCATCGAGGAACATTTTCACCTGCAGGGAGCAGAGTCACTTGAACTGATCACCACGGCCATGTCCGAATTGACGGACAAGCCGACCCTTGCGGTGCTGTTGGCCGATCTGGGACCGACCCTGTCCGACGGCGACAAGGAGGATATTGCCCTCATGGGACTCAAGGTTATTGCTGCAGACGGCCACAGGCATTTTGCGGAAATGGAACAGTTCAACACGGCCATGACGGCCGTCGGAATTCAACCGGAGGTCGTACACCGAGCATTCGACCGCTATTTCGCTGAAACCATGCCCGGCGAGTAAAGAACTCCAGGAAGACTATGCAAGCAACAATCAAGAATTTCCTCCGTCTGGAGTCGTCAGGTGGCATTATCCTGATGGCCGCCGCAGCGCTGGCACTGCTGGCCGCGAATACCGGCGCTGCGGGACTTTACGCCTATTTCATCGATACGCCGGTCGAGGTTCGTGTCGGCGCCCTGCTGATCGCAAAGCCCCTGTTCCTGTGGGTCAATGACGGCCTCATGGCCATCTTCTTCTTCCTCGTCGGACTCGAACTGAAACGCGAATTCATGGAAGGCGAATTGTCGCGGCCCGCGAACGTGCTTTTGCCAGCATTGGGGGCCGTGGGTGGCATGGTGGTGCCGGTCGGCGTCTTTGTTTTTATGAACCGGGGCGATGCCGTTGCGATGCAGGGCTGGGCCATTCCGGCTGCAACAGACATCGCCTTCGCACTCGGTATCCTTACCTTGCTGGGTTCACGCGTTCCGATATCGCTTAAGGTGTTCCTGGTTTCGCTGGCCATCTTTGACGATCTCGGCGCGATCGTGATCATCGCAATCTTCTATTCCGGGGATTTATCGACAGAGGCCCTGGCAGTAGCATCGGCTTGCCTCGCAGCGCTGGCATTCATGAACCGCCGTAACGTTATGAGCATTTCGTCCTACGTGCTGGTAGGCGTCATCATGTGGATCGCGGTGCTGAAGTCCGGTGTGCACGCGACGCTTGCCGGCGTCGCGCTCGCCGCTTTTATACCGATGCGTGACCCGAATAATGCCGGATTCTCGCCACTGCGCGAGTTGGAGCACGACCTCCACCAGGTGGTGGCTTTTGGTGTGTTGCCGCTGTTTGCATTCGTAAACTCTGGCATCGACCTTAGCGGCGTCGATATCGACACTCTCCTGCACCCTGTGCCGCTGGGCATTGCTGCAGGTCTTTTCGCGGGCAAGCAGATCGGAATTTTCCTGTTGTGTTTTATCGCGATTAAACTGGGTCTCGCGCGTTTGCCCGAGGGCGCCAACTGGGGCGGTCTGTATGGCGTGTCGATCTTGTGTGGTGTCGGATTTACGATGAGCCTGTTCGTCGGATCCCTTGCGTTCGAGAATGCCGTTCTCAACCAGGAATTGGTTTTCGATGAACGGCTTGGCATCATCCTGGGCTCCCTGTTATCCGGTGTGATGGGCTACGTCGTCTTGCACCTGACGTTGCCCAGGAGCTGAGCACCAGGCATGCCGACAGTCCGCGACGATGGCTGGATTCTGGCGCCGGCTGCGAATGCCGACTTTGATGAGATCATGACGTGGTTCCCAGATGCTGACTCTGTCAATATTTGGGGAGGACCAGATTTCAGATATCCATTCACAGGCGAGACGTTTCGCGAAGATTGCCGAATTGATATCGCGCGGTCGTGGTGCCTGCGTGACGGCGAGGGGCGGCGCGCAGCTTTTGGACAGGCTTATGAGCGCGATGGCCGGGGCCACCTTATGCGCCTGATATCGAACCCGTCATTGCGGCGCCAGGGCGCTGGCAAACAGCTGATACGCATGATCATAGCGGCGCTCGAAGAAACGGGGACGTACGACGAATATTCGTTGTTTGTATACCGCCATAATACGCCAGCCTACCAGTGTTACCTGTCGCTGGGTTTCAATGTCGCCGATTATCCGCACAATGCATGCATGCCTGACAAGTGTTTTTTCCTCACCAAAAAAGCAATAAGGAGAGAATGATGACGCCGGAGCTAACGAGTCTTGCCTGGGTGGTAGCACTATCTGCCGTGATGTGGCTGCCCTATGTTCTTAACGTGATCATGGTGCGTGGTCTCGTCGATGCAGTCGGCTACCCCGACGACCCGAAACCTATGGCGGCCTGGGCCGAGCGCATGAAAGCCGCGCACTATAACGCCGTCGAGAACCTGGTGTTGTTTGCGACCCTCGTCCTCATTGCCCACGCAGCCGGCATCAGCAACCAGACGACCGTACTTGTCTGTCAGCTGTATTTCTGGGCACGCTTCGTGCACCTCGTGGCTTACACGCTTGGAATACCCTGGGTTCGTACTCTGGCGTTTGCCACCGGCTGGATCGCCTGCGTCGCATTGCTGATCGAATTACTTTAGGAAGGATTCCTGCAGCGTTTCGAGTTCGCTCCAGCGTTCGATTTTTTGTTCGAGTAACTTCTCGGTCTCGCTGAGCTTGTGCAGTTCGTGCTGCACGAGCTCAGCGTCCTGCGCGTAGAAGTCGGGAGCCGCGATGGTTGCCTGTAGAGTCTCGATCTCTGTCTCAATCTGTTCGATCTCCATGGGCAGGCTGTCGAGTTCGCGTTGATCCTTGTAACTGAGTTTCGTTGCTTTCCTGTTCTTGCGGCGCTCGAGGGCTTCGTGTCTTTTTCGCTCCGCTTCGTAGGGGTTGTCGGTTACTGCAAGCTCATGGCCGCGGCGTAACCAGTCGCTGTAGCCGCCCACGTACTCCTGAATTTTGCCGTCCTGCTCAAACACGATGGTGCTGGTGACGACGTTATCCAGGAACTCGCGATCATGGCTGACGACGATCAGCGTACCCGTGTATTCGCAGAGTTTCTGCTCGAGGACCTCCAGCGTTTCGATATCGAGGTCGTTAGTGGGTTCATCGAGCACGAGCAGGTTGGCTGGTCGCGTAAACAGCTTGGCGAGGATGACGCGATTGCGCTCTCCGCCTGAGAGCGACTTCACGGGCGTAATTGCGCGCTTTGGACTGAACAGGAATCCCTTTAAATAACCGATGACATGGCGGTCCTTGCCATTCAGCTTGATATAGGTGCGGCCCTCACCGACGTTGTATGCCACCGACTTTTCCGGATCAAGTGCCTGGCGAAGCTGGTCGAAGTACCCGACCTCGAGGCCCGTGCCGACTTTCAGTGTGCCCGTCTGCGGCTCGAGCTCACCCAACAGGAGTCGAAGTAGCGTGGTTTTGCCGACGCCGTTATTGCCAATCAAGCCGATGCGATCGCCGCGCATGATCTTGATGTCGAAGTCGCTGATGACTTTTTCTTCACCGTAGCTGTAACTGATGTTGCGCGCGCGAATGACCTTGCGCCCGGACTGCTCGGCCTCCTCTATGTGAATACGCGCCTTACCTTCCTTGGCAACGCGCTCTTCCCGTTCTTCGCGCATCTTCAGCAGTGTGCGTACGCGGCCCTCATTGCGTGTCCGGCGTGCCTTGATCCCCTGCCGGACCCAGGCTTCCTCTTCGGCGAGCTTTTTATCGAACTTGTCGTCGGCAACTGCCTCATCCTCGAGTGATTTTTCCTTTCTTCTAAGGAAGTTCTGGTAATCACCGGGCCAACTCGTAAGCTGGCCGCGATCGATCTCGACGATGCGCGTTGCGAGTCGCTGCAGGAAGGCGCGATCATGTGTGATGAACAGCACAGCACCCGGATAGTTGTAGACGCGGTCTTCGAGCCACTTGATGGTCGCGATGTCGAGATGGTTGGTGGGCTCATCGAGCAACAGCAGGTCCGGTTTTTGTACGAGCGCTTTGGCAAGAGCAACACGCCGGCGCCAGCCGCCAGACAATTCGTTCATCTTCTTGTCAAATGGAAGGCTGAGTTCGGTGACGGTTGTTTCGACACGCTGTTCGAGATGCCAGCCGTCGTGCGCGTCAATTTTCGCGTGCAGGGCTTCCAGATCGCGCAGGCCGTGCTTGTCGAGCTCAAGCTTCGAGCGCCGCTCATACTCTTGCAACAGCGTTTCGACCTGGGTCAGGCCCGAACGGACCACATCGGTGATCGGCAGGTCCATGGCCTCAGGTAGGCTTTGTTCCAGCTGGCTGACGATCAGGTCGTCTTTCGCGATGATTTCGCCACGGTCTGCCTCGAGCGTCCCCATGATCAGTTTGAGCGTCGTCGATTTGCCCGCGCCATTCCTGCCAATCAGGCAGATGCGCTCGCCGGGTTCGATCGCGAGTTCGGCGTTACGCAAGATCAGCTGGTCGCCAAATTCGAGGCCGATGTCATCGAAACGAAGCAGTGACATGTGGGGTTCCGCAGGGATTTGGCGTGTATCCTACCTGAATAAGAAACCGCGAACAGGGGATACCCATGAGCGAGGAACGCTTTATTGACCTCGAAACACGACTGGCACACCAGGACCAGTTAATGCACGAACTCAACAATGTCGTTACCGAGCAGCAGGCGAAACTGATGCAGCTGGAGGAGCTATGCCGCGCGCTGATTGATCGCGTGAAAGCGGTTGGCGATGGCGGGCCGGAGGGTGATCCGGCGCACGAAATTCCGCCTCACTACTAACCCGGAATCAGTCTGTACTGCGTTGACGTATAGTGTCAGGCACGCATTGCCGGAGAGTCATCATGCGTAAAAAATTCACGCTTATCATCGCTACCCTGCTGTTCGCGACAGGTGCGGTACTTGCCCAGGACTATGTCCCCGACGAACTGGAGGGCTGGCAACAGTGGGTTCTCAAGGACAGGGAATACCTGGGTTGCCCCTTCCACTTTGATCGTAATACTGCTGAGCGATCCAATTTCCTGTGTGCCTGGCCCGGGCGTCTGCAACTCGAAGTGACGGCGACAGGCGGGCGCTTCACGCAGCAGTGGACGGTGCATGCAGAGGACCAGTGGATCGCCTTGCCTGGCAGCGTGGAGCACTGGCCCGATCGCGTCACGGTGAACGAGCGCACAGTCGCAGTCATCGCCCGCCAGAATGTGCCCAGTGTGCGTCTCGCTCCGGGTACCTACCGGGTCGCAGGCCGATTCGTATGGGATGAGCGCCCCGGCGTGCTGCGAGTGCCGCCAGAAAGCGGGCTGCTCTCGCTGAGCGTTGATGGCCGTTCGGTGGCGCGCCCCGAGATTAATCGTAACGGCGTATTCCTCGGAGAGCGTAAACGCGATACGCGCGCGGTTGATTCGGTACGCCCCGAGATTTACAGGCTGGTTGTGGACGATGTTCCTACCCGGCTCGTGACCATGTTGAGGATCGATGTTTCAGGGGCTGTTCGCGAAGAACTGTTTGGCCCGATCCTGCCTGCGGGTTTTGTGCCGCTGAGCCTGCAAAGCCAGCTTCCTGCAAAACTGGAAGCCGATGGCAACCTGCATTTGCAGGTCCGCCCTGGTCGCTGGGTTATTTACCTGACCGCACGCGCGCCTGAGGTAACCAATGCGATCGCGGGACCTGTCGAGGGTAGCAACCTGCCCGGGAGCGAGATCTGGAGCTACCAGTCCAACGACAGGCTGCGCGTTACCGCCGCCGAGGGATTGCCGCCGGTGGATCCCGCGCAGGTCGAGGTGCCCGACAACTGGCAGTCGTTTCCGGCGTATCGGGTCGACGCCGGTGCAACGTTCGAGATAACTGAACGCAGCCGTGGCGTTGTGTCAGCGAGCAACGAACTCAAACTGCACAGGACCATGTGGCTTGGCTTCGATGGCAGGAGTTTCCTTGTCGAAGACGCTGTATTGGGTGAAATGCGGACCGACTGGCGCCTCGACATGGGCGGTCCCTACACGCTTTTGGCCGCCGAAGAAGACGGCGAGGCCCTGTTGATTACAAAAGGCCCGTCTGCCGGGCAGACCGGTGTCGAAGTTCGCCGCACCGATGTGGACCTGAGTGCACTGGGGCGCAGCGATACCCGCGGGGCCATGCCCGTCACGGGTTGGCAGGCGCGGTTCACGGGCGTCGAGACCACATTGAATTTGCCGCCGGGGCATAAACTGCTGACGGCGCCAGGCGTTGATCTGGCATCCGGCAGCTGGACGAGCGAGTGGCAGCTGCTGGACTTCTTCCTGGTGCTCATCATTACGATTGCGGTGTGGCGCCTGTTCAGCCCGACGGCCGGTGTCATCGCACTGCTGGCGCTCACCTTGAGTTTCCACGAGTTGTTCGCGCCCAACTGGCTGTGGCTGAACCTGCTGATAGCCGTCGCGCTGTTGCGTGTGGCGCCAGAAGGTTGGTTGCGACGCATTGTGCGCAGTTACCAGCTTATAAGCGTTGCGGTCCTCGTGATCGTGCTGGTGCCGTTTATCGCCGGGCAGCTCCGGGTTGCGATCTACCCGCAACTTGAGCCGCAGTACGACCGCAGCGCAATCGGTTTCGCTGGCGCAGACGACGCGTTCTACGATATGCAGGACCTCACGCCAAACCAAGTCCGCCGGGCGAGCAAGGCAGACGGCATCGTCCCGGAGTCAATGCCGCTCCAGTCGGAGTTTCTTGAGGAAATCGTCGTTACCTCGACGCTGGTCCACAAAGAGTCATTCTCCCGATATGCGCCCAATGCCATCGTGCAGGCGGGTCCGGGTATTCCTGCCTGGGATTGGAATAACTACACCTTGTACTGGAACGGTCCCGTCGATGTCGGGCAGGAGATGCGGCTGATCATCCTGCCGAGCTGGCTGGTCAGCCTCCTGCGTTTCGTCGAGGTGGGACTGATGCTGCTGTTTGCGGGCATCATCGCGGCGGAGGTCGCTAATCGTCGCTGGACATTGCCTGGCGGATTCGGGCTCGGACATAAGCAGGTGAGCGGCTGGCTGGCTGCTTTCCTGTGTAGCTCGCTGCTCGTGGCAAGCCCGCAGGCTGATGCACAGCTGCCGGATGCGGAACTGCTGCAGCAGCTGGAACAACGTCTGCTGGAGCCGCCCGACTGCATGCCGCGCTGCGCAGAGATTGCCGCGGCTGACGTGAGCGTCGGCGCCAATACGATCAGCATGGAACTGGAAATTCATGCGCTGGAGGACGTTGCAATTCCATTGCCGGGTTCTGCACAGGGATGGCGCCCGGATGCTGTCCTGGTGGACGGTGCCGGCAACGCGCAGGTATTGCGAATGGCCGATGGCTCGTTCTGGCTGTTCGTGCGACCCGGACGGCACCGTGTCAGCCTGCGTGGTCCGGTGCCCGCCGTCGATAGCCTCGAAGTGCCGTTCCGTGCGCCTGCACGCGTGATTAACGTCGCTAGCGATGGCTGGTTTGTTGCCGGCGTCAAAGACCGGCGTCTGTTGGCAGGTTCCCTGCAACTGACGCGGCTGCAGACAGACGATAGCGGCGATGCTGTACGTTGGGAAAGCAGTCGGTTCCCGGCCTTTGCGCGGGTTGAGCGCACGATCGAACTGGACCTTGACTGGCGCGTCCGCACGACCGTAGTGCGCGTAGCACCGGCGCAAGGCGCGTTGACGCTCGATGTACCGCTTATCGAGGGTGAGACGATTGTGAGCGGCGACTTTACCGTGACGGACGGTCGCGTCCTCGTATCAATGGACCCGCGGCAGCAGTCGGTCAGCTGGGTATCGAACCTGCCGCGGCAATCACCACTGACGCTCACTGTCGAGAAGGGTGTGCCGTGGAAGGAGATCTGGCGCGTTGCGGTAGGCAATATCTGGAATGCTGTCTTTTCAGGCTTGCCCGAAAGCAACAGCGGCGAGTTCAACAGCGACGTGCGTGTCGCGGTATTTGACCCGCGCGGTGGCGAGCAGCTGACGCTGACCGCTGCCCGTCCGGAAGCCAGCGAGGGTTCCACGCTGGCGTTCGACTCCGTTGCATTGAGCGTAACGCATGGGAATCGATCCAGTGATGTCTCGCTGGCGTTACAGTATCGAAGCACGCGTGGCGCACAGCATGTTATTCGCCTGCCAGAGGATGCCGAGGTTACCTCAGTTGCGATCGACGGACGTGACCAGACCTTGCGTGCCGAGGAGGGTGAACTTACGTTGCCGATCCTGCCCGGAGAACATTCAGTGAGCATTGCCTGGCGTGCAGGCGGCGAGATGAGTCTTCGGACGACCACGCCGGACATCGATCTGGGTGCACCCGCCGGCAATATCGACCTCTCACTTCAGGTCCCATCGGACCGCTGGTTGATTGGCACGCGGGGGCCGCAACTTGGGCCTGCTGTCCTCTACTGGTCGGAGCTTGCCGTACTGATGATTTTCGCGCTGATACTCGGGCGCACAGGACTTGCGCCGCTGAATAGCCGGCAGTGGTTGCTGCTGGGCCTTGGGTTCAGCACTTTCAACTGGTCGGTTCTTGCCGTGGTTGCTATCTGGCTCCTTGCCTGTGGCGCGAGGGAACGCATTGCCGTTGGCGAACTGAAATGGTGGCGGTTCAATGTTTTGCAGTTGATGATCGGCGGCATAACCGTCATCGCGCTGTTGTCCGTGATTACGGCGCTGCCGCAAGGCCTCCTTGGAACACCGGATATGCAGGTCGTCGGACATCACTCCTATGGGTCGACGCTCGGTTGGTTCGCAGATCGCAGTGAGTCCATGCTGCCGGTTGCCACCGCATTCACGGTGCCCATGTGGATCTACAAGGTGCTGATTCTCGCGTGGGCCTTGTGGTTGAGTTTCGCATTGCTACGCTGGCTACCGTGGGTCTGGCAACGATTCAGCAGCGACGGGTTCTGGCGCACGAGAAAGGACGAAATGGCATGAGATGGGTCTGGATTGGTACGTTTATGGCGGTGCTCGTGTGGTCGGGTATTGGCCCCAAAGACACGGTGACCTGGTGTCTTGAAGTCGCACCAGCGGTGATAGGCGGTGTCATTCTGTGGTTCACGCGCGAGCGGTTTCCTTTGACGACCCTGGTCTACGTGCTGATCCTCATTCACTGCGTGATTCTCATGATCGGCGGACACTACACCTATGCGGAAGTGCCGCTTGGCGAATGGGTTCGCGAGCTCGTTGACGGCACGCGAAACAACTACGACAAGCTTGGCCATTTCGCACAGGGTTTCATCCCCGCGATGATTGCGCGCGAGTTGGTCATCCGGCTGCAGGTCTTTAACTCCGCCCGGTGGCGCGATTTCTTTATTGTCAGCTTCTGCCTCGGCTTCAGCGCGTTCTACGAGCTCATAGAGTGGTGGGTTGCGCTGCTGTCTGAAGAGGCGGCGGATGCGTTCCTTGGTACGCAGGGTTACGTATGGGACACGCAGTCAGACATGGGTTGGGCCCTGTTCGGCGCGCTAACCGCGCTTATTCTGCTGAGCGGCCTGCACGACCGGCAATTGCGGGAACGCGGGTTCGGTTCCGCAGTCTGAGTATCCATGAAGCGACTACTCCTGATCTGTGTCCTTATGCTGTCTGATGGTCTTGCCCAGGCGGCCGACTGTGTCGTGCTGCTGCATGGCCTGATGCGTGGCCCGGCGTCAATGAGCAAGATGCAGACGGAACTCGACGAGGCGGGGTTTATTGCGGTGAATATCGAGTACCCGTCGCGCGACCACTCAATTGAGGAACTGGCTGATATGGCTGTGCCGGACGGACTTGTCGCCTGCCGCGAGCACGACGGGATCGAGCGTATCCATTTCGTTACGCACTCGCTGGGTGGCATTCTCGTGCGCCAGTTCCTGAGTACCAACGATATTCCCGAACTCGGTCGCGTCGTCATGTTGGGGCCACCGAATCAGGGCAGTCTTGCCGCCGATGAGATGGTCAATGTGCCTGGCTTCGACTGGCTCAATGGTCCGGCCGGCAAGCAACTCGGGAAGGGCGAAGAGAGTGTGCCACTCAAGCTCGGTCCGGCCGACTTCGAACTCGGCATCATTGCCGGTAACAGGACCATTGACCCGATTACCTCAGCGGTGCTGCCCAATCCTGATGATGGTCGCGTATCGGTTGAGGACACCAAGCTCGAAGGCATGACAGATTTTGTCGTTGTTGAGCATTCGCATGCGTTCATGATGCGCATGCAAAGGACGATCGACCTTACCATTGCATTTCTTAAAAACGGGACGTTTTCAGCGGCAGACGAAACGCTCTAGGGTTGCGCGGCACGGAAGCGTTCCAGGTTTGCCTCGTCCTCTTCACGCCACGCTTCCCCAGCGGTGTTCCGTGCCCGCGTCATAAGCTCGGCAGCTGTCACAGGGTCGCCGCGTTCCCAGGCCATACGGGCCTGCAGCTTGTTGACCTCCGTGTCCTCTGGACGCTCGAGGACGATGGCCTCCAGATAGACTTGCGCCGCATCCGGATCGCCGGCTTCCAGCCAGGCTCGCGCCAGGCTGGCGCGCACCGAAAATGCGAGCGGCCCGTCACCAATGCGCGTCGCGATGTTGAGTGCTTCGTTGTAATGAATGACGGCGTTACTCCAGGCTTCGTGGGCCAGGTCCACCTCTCCCAGCAGTATCAACGCCCGTGCTTCGAGACGCTCACGCTCGTCGTCGCGTGCGCTTTGCAACAGTTCCTGTCCGATACCTTCGGCACCGTCAAAGTTTTTCAGGTCGAGCCACGAGCGTGCGATCCCAACGCGCGCATTGTCAACGCCTGACGGGTCACCCATGCTGCGCCGAATCGTTTCCGCCTCGGCATAGGTCCCTGCCGCGGTTCGCGGCTCACCGAGCAGTCTCTCGGTCTGGGCTCGTTGGTATAGTGCTGCCGCTTTGATCTCATCGTCGTCCGTTTGCACGACGATGTCGTATACCTGTTCCGCGTACTGGCGTGCGCGCGTCAGATTTCCGAGGGCGACGTTAATTTCGCCCAGCGAGGACAGGCTCGCCGAGATGCCGCGCTGGTCATTGAATTCCCGTCTCACCGCGAGCGACTCTTCCGCAAGGTCCAGCGCCTCCTGATACCGTCCGGATGCCCGATAGATCGTTGCCAGGCGACTCTGTGAATAGGCAGCAAACAGGCGTCGTCCAGTCAGGTTGAAGTTCTCGATCGCGGCGAGCGCATGTCGCTCGGCCTCCCCAAGGTTGCCTGTACGCATAAGGATGCCGGCGAAGGTGTTGTGGAATGTTCCGGGGAACGAACTCAGGTCCTGAGACTCCAGGACCTTCTCTGCTTCAAGCATGTGGCTGAGCGCTGCATTGATATCGCCCATGTTGCGCGTCAGTAGCGCGAGATTCACGTGTCCGGTGACCACATAGCTCGATTTTTGGGTTTCTGTAGCAAGGCGGATGACCGTATTGAACGCATTCAGCGCCTCGTCATTTCGCCTCTGGTTCAGGTACAGGATACCGAGGCCGTTTGTGGAAATGGCTTCCAGTACGGTATTCCCCTCGGCTTTCTGCTCATTGACGAGTTCGGTCAGCAGGCGCTCGGCGTTCTCGAAGTCGCGCAGGTTGCGAACGCACAGCGCGTATTCGTAACGTGGCCAGAACAGCGCGGGATCCTGCTCGATAATGACCTGGAAGAAGCGCTTGGCATCTTCGTAGTTACCTTCGAACTCGAGGCTCATGGCCCGGGCATAGGCCTCGTTCAGGAAATCGTCATCCGAAATAACACGCATATGTTCATTGGGTGGCGGGCCCGTGCGGATCAGGCTCGTAATGGTGTCGATGGCCTCCTTGACCAGTCGCGTCGGCTCCTTGCCTACGATCGTTCGTCGCTGCGGGCGAATATCGCCGCCGGTGAGCGTGTAGTTCAGGCGGTAGAGTCCCTGCTCAAATTCAAATTCAGTCGCCAGTGTATGTGTATGGCCCGTGGTCTTGCGTAACGCGGTATCAAACTCACCGTCGGTGCGCGTCAGTTCATCGATGGGCTTGTCGCCTGCCAGATCAATGACGCTGCGTTCGCTGACGACGACCACGCCTTTGGATTCGAGCATACGATTCATCAGGCTCATCATGCCTGTCCGCACCCAGTCGAGTTCCGTGTCACCCGTCGAATTTTCGGCAGGCAGAACCGCAAGCCTGACTTCGCCACTGACAGCAGCAGGTGTGAATAGCCACCAGCCCGCGATCGCGACGGCGGCAGTCGCAGCAACCATGGCGAGCAGCGGGGGTCGCCTCCTGCGGATCTGGTCAGGGGCCGGTTCTGCGACCCTGGCGGCGGTCGCCTCAGTTTCCCGCTGCATCGAGGCTACAAAGCGATAGCCGTGCCCATGAACGGTCTTAATGATGTCTTGTCGATCCGCGTTGTCGCCGACCGCGCGTCGCGCCTTCATCACACAACGCGTCAAGGCCGTCTCGGTCACAATGCTACGCGGCCAGAGCGCGTCCTGGAGTTCGTCCTTATCCACTGCGCGGTCCCGGTGGCGCACGAGGTACAGCAACAGCTCAAAGGCTTTTGGCTGAGTTGTGACTGGCTTTCCTGACAGGGTGAGTTCGCGTCGTCCGGCGTCAAGCACACACTCGCCAAACCGGTAAACCTCGGATTTTTCTTGTTTTTCTTCGGTCAATTCTGCCTCGCGAGGGCGTGTCAGCAAATGGTCAGGGTTTGGTCGCCAACGGGTCAGGACTGTTGGTCATTCTACGCCGAGACTGTATCGCAGGCCATAAGGCCCTGAGATCGAAAAGGACCAGGAGATGAAGGACCAAAATTCAGCACAACGTCCGCTCGTCGTCTGCCTCCACGGCAGCGCCGGCGACAGCGGCATGTGGCATAGCTTTCGCAAGGCGGCACGCGGCCGGTGCAGAGTCATCGCGCCACGCCTGCCGGGCCTGGGACACCAGCCATTGGCTGATGACGTTGCATCCGTATTGGTGCAGACAAGGTTCGCGCATGAACCGTTCCACCTGGTGGCGCATGGGCGCGGAGCGGCTGTAGCAGCAGGCGTTGCGAATCTGGCCCCGGAACGCGTTGCAAGCCTGGTGGCCTACGAGCCCGCAGGTCTGTCGTGTGCGCTTGAGCAGGGTCTCAGGGTACCGGTACAGGTCCTCAGCGGTACTCACAGCTGGCGGGCCGCAAGGCAGCGAGCCGAAGGTGTGGCAGAGCGTGTCGCGGGTGCGCGCCTCTTGAAACTCGTGGGCCTGCGTCACATGGCGCCGCTGACCCATCCGCACTGTGTGAACGCGGTCATTCTTGACTACATCCTGCCCGTCAATATGCCTGGGCCGGGCGTCGCCGTATGAGGGGGGCATCATGACACGCTGGATTCTTCTCCTGTATGGGACCATCAGCTACCTGCTGTTCCTGGCGACCATCGCTTACGGCGTCGCATTCTTTGGCAACCTGTTCGTACCGCGCACGATCGATGCGATCGCCGGTGTACCACTGGGCGCGGCATTGCCGGTCAACGTCGGACTGCTGTTGTTGTTCGCGCTGCAGCACAGCGGCATGGCACGTCCTGCGTTCAAGTGGTGGATTACAGACACGGTGCCGCCGAGGGCAGTGCGCAGTACCTACGTTCTCATGTCATCCCTGACGCTGATCCTGATCATGGTTCTGTGGCAACCGATGGGCGGTGTAATCTGGCAGGTGGACAATCCACTGGCGAAACAGCTGATCATGATTTTGTACTTCGCAGGGTGGTGTCTCATGCTCTGGGCAACGTTTTTGCTCGATCATTTCGAAAGGTTCGGTATCAGGCAGGTGTGGTGCAGGTTTCGTGGGCGCGTTTGTGTTGAGCCCGCGTTTTCGACGCCGGCAGCGTATCGCTTCATGCGACATCCAATTTACACCGGCTGGCTTATCGTCTTCTGGGCATCACCGACAATGACGGTGTCGCGCCTCATACTCGCCGTGGGCATGACGGCCTACACCCTGTTGGGCATTCGACTCGAGGAGCGGGACCTCATTCGGCGCCTGCCTTACTACGAGCAATACCGACGTAAGGTGCCGATGCTGTTACCCTCTTGGCGCAAGAGGCTCCTCGGGAGCGCCGATCGCTGAAAGGACAGCATGAGTCAGAAGCGCGCCGCCTATCTCGTCATGGACGACATGGGTGATTTTGTTACCGACTTTCACCTGAGTTTTGAGCCGATGGCCGCGCTCGGGTGGGAAACGACAACGGTACCCTGGCGCAGCGAGCCGGACTGGAACGAGTTCGATGCGGTCTACATCGGTGTGCCATGGGACTACCCGCAGTTCGCCGACGAATTCCTGAGCGTGCTCCAGGAGATCGATAAAAGCAGCGCGCTGCTTCTCAACGACCTGTCCATCGTCCGCTGGAACCTCGATAAGTCGTACATGCGAGATGTTGCGGCCCGGGGCGACGATATCGTGCCCAGCCGCTGGTACGACGGCTTTGCGACTGCCGATGTGGCCGGGTTTTTCACGGTACATGATGTCGACCAGGTTGTGATTAAACCAACGGTCGGTGGCAATGCGCTGGACACGTTTATCCTGACCAACCCGGTGCCCGACGACATGCTTGAGCTCCTGGCGGCGCGATTCACCGGCCGCCCGTTTTTCGTGCAACCTTTTATCGAAAGTATTCGCGACGAAGGTGAATATTCCCTGTTCTTCTTCAACGGCGAATACAGTCACGCCATCGTCAAGACGCCCAAGGCAGGCGACTTCCGTGTCCAGGAAGAGCACGGTGCAAAGATCACGCCGACCACACCACCCGAGGGCATGCTGGACGTTGCGCAGCGCGTCTTTTCACACATCGAGCCGCTGCCTGTGTATGGCAGGGGTGACTGGGTGCGCGGCCCCGATGGGCGTTTTCTCCTGATGGAGCTCGAACTGATAGAGCCGTCACTGTATCTGCGTACCGACTCAGGCGCTGCGCTGCGTTTTGCGCGCGCTTTTGACCATCGGTTTGAGGAACTCGCCCGTAAATGAGCCCTTCGTTGCGGCAACGTCCTCGGGCGTTCCGCTGGCGATGATCCGACCACCGCCGTCGCCGCCTTCCGGGCCGAGATCGATAATCCAGTCGGCGGTCTTGATGACATCGAGGTTGTGTTCGATGACGACTACGGTGTTGCCATGGTCGCGCAGGCGATGCAGTACGCCCAACAGCTGCTCGATGTCGTGGAAGTGCAGTCCTGTCGTCGGTTCATCAAGGATGTACAGCGTGTTCCCTGTATCGCGCTTCGAAAGTTCCTTGGCGAGCTTCACGCGCTGCGCTTCACCACCTGACAGCGTCGTCGCATTTTGCCCAAGGCGAATGTAGGTCAGCCCAACGTCCATCAGCGTCTGCAGCTTGCGGGCCACGACCGGCACATTCTGGAAAAACACCGCGGCGTCCTCGACAGTCATATCGAGGACTTCGTGAATATTCTTGCCTTTGTAGCGTATCTCGAGCGTTTCCCGGTTATAGCGCTGCCCGCGGCATACATCGCAGGGAACATAAACATCGGGGAGAAAGTGCATTTCTACCTTGATCACACCGTCACCCTGACAGGCTTCGCAACGCCCCCCTTTCACATTAAAGCTGAAGCGTCCCGGCATGTAACCGCGCGAACGCGCCTCCTGCGTGCCCGCGAACAACTCACGAATCGGCGTGAACAGACCGCTGTAGGTTGCGGGGTTGGACCGGGGTGTGCGTCCGATCGGGCTCTGGCTGATATCGATCACTTTGTCGATTGCATCGAGTCCTTCCACGGCTTTATGCGGGGCCGGGTTCCGGCTGGCGCGATTGATCTCCTCGGCGACCGCTTTGTACAGGGTGTCGTTGACGAGTGTGGATTTACCCGAACCCGACACCCCCGTGATGCACGTCATGAGGCCGACCGGAATGGATGCGTCGATTCCTTTAAGGTTGTTGCCGGTCGCACCCAGCACACGAATCTGCTTGTCAGCGTCGTTGGGCGTGCGCGATTCGGGCACTTCGATGGCGCGTTTGCCCGACAGGTATTGGCCGGTCAGCGATCGCGGTTCATTCTTAACCGCCTCGGGCGTACCCGCGGCCACCACCTGGCCACCGTGTACGCCGGCACCGGGTCCGAGGTCGACGACGTAGTCAGCGGACATGATGGCTTCCTCATCGTGCTCAACGACAATGACCGTATTGCCGATATCGCGCAGGTGTGTGAGGGTGCCCAGCAGTCGCTGATTATCGCGCTGGTGCAGACCAATCGACGGCTCGTCCAAAATGTACATGACGCCAACCAGTCCGGAACCGATCTGGCTGGCAAGACGAATGCGTTGCGCTTCACCACCCGACAGTGTTTCGGCACTGCGGTCGAGCGACAGGTAGTCGAGACCGACATCCGAGAGGAAGCCGACGCGATCCGAAATTTCCTTGACGATCTTGTCGGCGATCGTTGCGCGCCAGCCGTCGAGCTTCATCGTGTCGAAAAACTCGCGCACGTGACCGACCGACAGGCTCGTAATTTCTGGCAGCGAGTGATCGCAGATGAATACGTGGCGCGCCGCTTCGTTGAGCCGGGTGCCGGCGCAGCTCGGGCAGGCCTGGCTGTTGAGGAATTTTGAAAGCTCTTCGCGCACGGCGCTCGACTCGGTCTCGCGGTAGCGCCGGTCCAGATTCGGCAGCACGCCTTCGAAGCGATGCAGTTTCTTGATCTGCATGCCACGTGAGTTGGCGTAGAAGAACTCGATCTTGTCTGCGCCGCTGCCGTGTAGAACGACGTCCCGCAGCTTCTCACTGAGTTCGTTGAACGGTGTCTCGATATCAAAGCCGTAGTGTGAGGCCAGGCTCTGAATCATTTGGTAATAATAGGTCGTTTTGCGATCCCAGCCGCGAATCGCACCGCCGGCGAGTGACAGCCCCGGGTTTACAACGACTCGCTCCGGATCGAAGAACTGCTTCACACCAAGGCCATCGCAGGTCGGGCAGGCGCCGGTGGGGTTGTTGAACGAAAACAGGCGTGGCTCAAGCTCGGTCAGGCTGTAGCCGCAGATATTGCAGGCGAAGCGGTCGGAGAACGTAATTTCCTCCGCGTCGCCGTCATCCATGTAGGCAACGCGGGCAACACCATCGGCCAATCGCAGCGCGGTTTCGAACGATTCGGCGAGTCGCAGGCGCAGATCTTC
>JAIBDF010000022.1 GCA_024679535.1 Chromatiales bacterium | reverse complement strand
TGCTGCACGAAGAGCGAATGCGTGGAAGCCAATTGAGCAATCTTACTGCGTATGGGTGACCATCCAATCAATTGGACGGAAGCGTAATACGCCACTCCCTCCGGTCAGATCGAGTTGAACCGTTTTTTTGACCCAGTGCATCCCCAGTGCATAGAGAGAATCTGCTGATAACGAACGCAACAATTGTCTGCTTGAAAACTGGAGCAGCGCAGAGCGAAGTATGGTCTGAAGTATGGGCAATTCAAGACTAGAGAACTAAACCCCTGCAATAACAAGGGATTAGTTTCCTAATTGGCGGAGAGGGTGGGATTCGAACCCACGGTACGGGAGAACCGTACACCTGATTTCGAATCAGGCCCATTCGACCACTCTGGCACCTCTCCGTGAGGTCGGGGGCAGGAATATTGGTGAGCAAACTGTCCAATGTCAAGGGTCCATTCCGCGCCGCCTGATGCGATAATCACCCTTCCAGCGATATGGGAAGCCGCGCTTGCGACTATTACTCATCATCAGTTTGGCAGGCCTCATCGGGACGTGCTCCCCGGCCGCGCCGATCCTCGACCAGGTCCTGGAAACGGGTGAACTCCGCGTCGTCACGCGGAACAGCCCGACCTCCTACACGATCAGCCCCGATGGTCCCACGGGCCCTGAATACGATCTGGTACGGGCATTTGCCGAGGAGCTCGGCGTTACGCTGGTAATCGAAACTGTCGAAAGCGTCTCCGAAATTCTGCCGCTCCTGCTGTCTGGCCAGGCCCACATGGCTGCCGCCGGTCTGTCGATCACCGACACGAGACGCGAGTTTCTCAACTTCGGTCATCCCTATGAGTCGGTCGACGTCCACCTGATCTACAAGCTCGGCACCGGGCGGCCGCGCTCCATTGACGACATCCTTGACCGATCTATCGAGATCGTTGCATCGAGCAGCCACGTCGAGATCCTTCAAAAGATCCAGCAGGACTATCCGGACCTCACCTGGACCGAGAATGCCGATGTCGAGTTCGCGGACCTTCTGGCCAAAGTCGCAATGGGTGAGGTCGAACTAACCGTCGCCGACAGCCCTGACTTCAATATCCAGCGGCACTTTTATCCGGACCTGCGCATTGCGCTCGACCTCAATATCGAAGACCAGATCGCCTGGGCGTTTCCTCGCCGCACCGCGGACTCGTTGCTGGCCCGGGCCGATGAGTTCGTGCTCTCTGCCGGTGATTCGGGAATGCTCTCTCGCGTTCACGACCGCTACTACGGCCACACCAAGAAATACGACTACGTCGGCACGCGCAATTTCATCCGCCATTACGAAAGCCGCCTGCCCCGCTACCGCGCAATGTTTGAAGAAGCCGGCGCCGAATGGGACGTGGACTGGCGATTGCTTGCCGCCATCGGCTACCAGGAGTCACACTGGCGCGCTCAGGCCGTATCGCCTACCGGCGTGCGTGGCATCATGATGCTCACAGAAGCCACTGCCGACTACCTAGGCATCGACAATCGCGAGGATCCATGGGCCAGTATCCTGGGCGGCGCTCAATACTTCGCTCGGCAAACCGAAAGAGTCGCCGACACCGTCGCCGAGCCTGATCGAACCTGGATGGCGCTCGCCGCCTACAACGTCGGCTTCAATCACATCAAGGACGCGCGCATGATTGCCGAATCGCAAGGCGGCGATCCGGACACCTGGATTGATATCCGGACCGCACTGCCGCTGCTTGCGCAACGCAAATGGTATACGCAGGTACCCTACGGCTACGCCCGCGGCTGGGAACCGGTGTTGTACGTCAATAATATCCGCGCCTACTACAACATTCTGCAGTGGCTGACCGATCAGGATGGGACGGCGAGCGAGGAACCTCGGGAAACGCAGGAAGGCGGCGAAGCAACCTGACTCTGTTGATGCCGCGTGCAGTTACGCCGCCGCTATTCTCTTATGTTCCTTGACGTCGGGCCTCGAAGAAGACCTTAAGCAGCTCGCCCGCCTCGTCGGCAAGCAAACCGCCATTAACTTCAAAACGGTGATTCAATGCGCGCGAATCGGAAAGGTCCTCGACGCTGCCAAGCGCACCTGCTTTCTTGTCGTAAGCGGCGAAAACGACGCGTCCTACCCTGGCCTGAGATAGCGCGCCGACACACATTACACAAGGTTCCAGCGTGACGTAGAGCGTCGCGTTGGTCAGCCTGTGATTGCCGAGGTCGTCGGCGGCAGCGCGGAGCGCTATGATTTCCGCATGCCCGCTTGGATCTGAATCGTGGACTGAGCGGTTAGACCCGGTCGCCACAATGTCATCATCCATGACAACCACGGCGCCGACAGGCACCTCTCCTTCAACCGCGGCGACGGTCGCCTCGGCCAGCGCTGCGCGCATGTACTCCGTATCACGTGGCGACCAGTCGGACCCCATTATTCCCACTCAATCGTCGCCGGCGGCTTGCCCGAGATGTCGTAAGTGACGCGCGAGATCCCATCAACCTCGTTGATGATGCGCAATGAAACATGCTCCAGGAACTCATAAGGCAGTCGCGCCCAGCGTGCCGTCATGAAATCGATCGTCTCAACGGCGCGCAAGGCAATCACGTAGTCATAGCGACGACCATCGCCCATGACGCCAACCGATTTTACCGGCAGGAACACGGCGAACGCCTGGCTGGTTTCATCGTAGAGCTTCTGCTTGTGCAGTTCTTCGATGAAAATATCATCGGCCAGCTGCAGCAGCCCCGCGTACTCGCGTTTCACCTCACCGAGTATGCGGACACCGAGACCCGGACCCGGGAATGGGTGGCGGTATACCATCTCGCGCGGCAGGCCGAGTTCAAGACCAATCTTGCGCACCTCATCCTTGAACAACTCGCGGAGCGGCTCGACAAGTTTCATGCGCATTGTCTCGGGCAAGCCACCCACGTTGTGGTGTGACTTGATGACGTGCGCCTTGCCCGTTTTTGCGCCCGCCGACTCGATGACGTCCGGGTAGATCGTGCCCTGTGCCAGCCACTCAATACCTTCGAGCTTATGCGCCTCCTCATCAAATACCTCGATGAACTGGCCGCCAATAATCTTGCGCTTTTCTTCAGGATCGCTGACACCGTCAAGCGCGCCGAAAAAGCGATCCGCTGCATTTACACGAATCACGTTAATGTGCATGTGCTCGGCAAAGGTCTCCATAACCTGGTCGCCTTCGTTGTGACGCAGGAGTCCGTGATCGACAAATACGCAAACCAGCTGGTCCCCAATCGCTTCGTGCAGTAACGCAGCCACGACTGACGAGTCCACGCCGCCTGACAAGCCAAGCAGCACCTTACCCTCGCCTACCTGTTCGCGCACCTGAGTAATCGCATCAGCCACGATATTGTCAGGAGTCCAGTCGCCCGAACAGCCACAAATCTCGCGCACGAAGCGATGCAGGATTTCCATGCCCTGTGGCGTGTGCGTGACTTCAGGATGAAACTGCACGCCGTAGAAATTGCGTTCGGCATCTTCCATTGCCGCAAGCGGCGAGTTGGCGCTGGCTGCCGTCGCGACAAAACCCGGCGGAATCTGCTCAACGCGGTCGCCGTGACTCATCCACACCTTCAGCATGGCGTGACTCGCCTCATCGCTCAGGCTGTGCAGCAAGCGACACTCGGTCGGCTCGATCTCGGCGTAGCCAAATTCCCTATGCGATGACGCCTCGACCGTGCCGCCCAGCTGCGCCGCCATGGTCTGCATGCCATAGCAGATTCCAAGAACCGGCACGCCAAGCTCGAACACGAGCTGCGGTGCGCGCGGCGGATCATCGAGGTTCACCGACTCGGGGCCACCCGAGAGGATGACGCCGCTCGGACCGAACTCCCGGATATCGTCGTCCGACATATCCCAGGGGTGAATCTCGGAGTAAACCCCGACCTCACGCACGCGACGGGCGATTAGCTGGGTGTACTGGCTGCCGAAATCAAGGATCAGCAGCTTATGGGCATGAATATCGACTGACATCAGCTTTTTGCGCGGTAATTAGGCGCTTCTTTCGTGATCGCCACGTCATGCACGTGGCTTTCCACCATGCCAGCGCCGGTCATTCGGACAAACTGTGGTTTGACCCGCATCTCGTCGATGCTCGCACTGCCGGTGTAACCCATTGCGGCTCGTATTCCGCCAATTAACTGGTGGACGATGGCAACCATGCCACCTTTGTACGCCACGCGACCTTCGACGCCCTCGGGAACGAGCTTCTCGAGTTCTTCGGTAGCATCCTGGAAATAACGATCTGACGAACCTTGCGACTGACCCATGGCGCCAACCGACCCCATGCCGCGGTAGGCTTTGTACGATCGACCCTGGAAAAGCTCGACTTCACCCGGCGATTCTTCCGTGCCGGCAAACAGGCTACCGATCATGACGCAGTGCGCGCCTGCGACGATCGCCTTCGCAATATCACCCGAATAGCGAATACCGCCGTCTGCAATCAATGGCACACCTTTTTTAGCGAGTGATTCCGCGACTTCCGCAACGGCCGATATCTGCGGCACGCCCACACCGGCAACCACGCGTGTCGTACAGATTGATCCCGGGCCAATACCGACCTTGACGCCATCTGCTCCGGCGTCGACCAATGCTTCGGCTGCAGCACCTGTGCCGATATTGCCACCGATAACCTGCACGTCCGGGTACTTCGTTTTAACCCGTCGTACCCGATCCAGCACGCCTTTCGAATGTCCATGCGCCGTATCGACGACCACAATATCAACACCCGCTCGGATCAGTGCCTCGACACGATCGTCTGTATCAGCTCCGGTGCCGACCGCTGCACCGACTCGAAGTGCACCGCTGCTGTCTTTACACGCCAGCGGGAAATCCTGGGCTTTCTGAAAGTCCTTGGCCGTAATCATGCCCAGCAGCTTGTAGTTGTCACCGACAACCAGCACTTTCTCGATACGATGCTTATGCAGCAAGCCAAGCACTTCTTCATCGTCGGCACCTTCGCGTACCGTAACGAGCCTGTCCTGCGGCGTCATGACCGTTGATACTGGTGCATCAACGCGCGTCTCGAAGCGCAAATCACGATGGGTCACGATGCCCACAGTCTGCTCGCCGTCAACGACCGGCACGCCCGAAATACCCATCGCGCGCGTCAGCTCTATGACCTCGCGAATCGTCATATTCGAGGACACCGTGATCGGGTTGCGCACCATGCCCGACTCGTATTTCTTGACCGTCAGTACTTCATGCGCCTGCTGCTCGATCGTCATGTTCTTGTGGACAATCCCGAGCCCCCCCTCCTGAGCCAGCGCGATTGCGAGCCGGGATTCGGTGACCGTATCCATGGCCGCCGACAACAACGGGATGCTCAGGCGAATTTCCCGGGTCAGGCTGGTGCTGAGGTCGACCTCACGAGGCAATATTTCCGAGTAACCGGGCTGCAGGAGGACGTCGTCAAAAGTCAGGGCTTCCTTGGCGATTCGCATGGCGGGAACACTTGGTCGGTGGTTGGATTGCGGGCGATTGTACGCGTAATTGTTTCGGGCCTAAAGACCCTCCTTCGCCAACGGTCATTTCGCTGGAAATGTCTATAATGCGGACATGCCAATCGAAGCCTCAATCTCTGTCTCCCAACTCAACCGGAAGGCCCGAACCCTGCTCGAGCAGGGGCTTGCCAGGCTCTGGGTCGAGGGGGAAATCTCCAATATGTCGCGACCCGCATCTGGCCACATCTACTTCAGCCTCAAGGACGAAGCCGCGCAGGTCAGTGCCGCATGGTTCCGGCAGCGCCAGCGCGGCCCGGCCATCGGCTTCCGGAACGGCGATAAGGTGCTGGCCTATGGGCGGGTCAGCATTTACGAGGCTCGCGGCAACTACCAGCTCATTGTTGAGCAAATGGAGCCCGCCGGCGAAGGCGTATTGAAACAGCGCTATGAGGCGCTCAAGAAGAAATTGCTCGCCGAAGGCCTGTTCGAAGAAGACCGAAAACAAGCACTGCCCGTCTTACCAGGGCGTATTGGCGTCATCACCTCGCCAAGCGGCGCGGCGATTCGTGATGTCGTCAGCATTCTGGGGCGCCGTTTTCCTGCGGTGCCAGTGGTCGTATATCCGGCCGCGGTCCAGGGTGACGCGGCGCCTGGCGAATTGCTGGAGGCATTGCAGACCGCGATTCGCCGGGCTGAATGCGACGTTCTCATCATCGGACGCGGCGGCGGTTCTCTCGAGGATCTGTGGGCATTCAATGATGAAGCACTGGCAAGGGCCGTGGCGGACTGTCCTATTCCGATTGTCAGCGCCGTGGGCCACGAGGTCGATTTCACGATTTGCGACTTCGTCGCCGACGTGCGCGCACCAACCCCATCAGGCGCCGCCGAAATTGTTGTACCGAATCAGCGCGACTGGCTTCATCGCATCAGCACACTAGCGCTGCGCGTCGGCCGTATCGGACAGCGCACCGTCGAAGACCGCGCCCAACAACTTGACTGGCTCGGTAAGCGACTTTCGGCCTCCAGCCCGGCCGTTACCTTGCGCCGACAGCACGACAGCCTGCGCGAGAATCGCGCACGGCTGGCGGCCGCAATGCGCCGCCAGATTCTCGAACAGCAACATGGCACGCAGGCGCTGCGCGGTAAACTCACGCAACTATCTCCGGCACTCGCGGTGCAACGATCGATAGCGCACCTCGCTGCACTGCGTCAGCGGCTTGCCAGTGGTTCCCATGAAACCCTGTCGGAATTAAATCATCGGGTTGCGCTGCTGGGGCGCACCCTGCACTCGGTCAGTCCGTTGGCCACACTCGATCGCGGCTATGCCATCGTTCGTAACCCACAGGGCAATGTGCTAACTGACGCCGCTGCTGCCAAAAGCGGGGATGAAATTCGCGCACGGCTGTCAAAAGGAGAACTGGTCGCCAACGTGACAAAGGTAATAAAGGAATGATGAGATGCACCCTGTTCCTGCTGTGCTTGATGGTTGCGGCAACCGCATCAACAGCGGCCGAGCACTCGCCGCGTCCCGGCGGTATCGCAATCGTGGATGTCGGTACATCGAAGCTCCCCAAACCCGACGTTAGCTACGGCAGCAAGCCGGCACTGGTGGTACAGGCACTCGATCGCTGGAACGCCGTGATAGGTATTCCTCTGGACACGCAGTCAGGCGAGATAAGTGTGCGGGTAAATGGCATTGAGATGGGCGTTACGGTGGCCGACCACGCCTATGCCGAGCAGCGCCTGACGGTAAAGAACCAGAGTTACGTGACACCGGATCAGGCACAGCTTGATCGCATTGGTCGCGAGCGCAAGATCATTGACGGGGCCCTGAATAATTTTCGCGAGGTAGCCGTCGACGGAATCTCCCTTGCGCCTCCTGTCGATGGACCGCGCAGCTCCAGTTTCGGCCTGCGGCGTTTCTTCAACGATCAGCCACGATCGCCCCACAAGGGAATGGATATCGCCGCTGCCAGTGGCACCCCGATCAAAGCGCCGCGGGAGGGTATCGTGACCGCAACGGGTGATTATTTTTTTAACGGCAACACGGTCATCGTCGATCACGGTCAGGGTTATGTGACCATGTACTGCCACATGAGTGAGATTGCGGTTGAAGAAGGTCAGATGGTGGGGACTGGCGAGACCCTGGGATCTGTCGGCGCCACGGGCCGCGTGACGGGGCCGCATCTGCACTTTGGTACCTATCTGAATGGCACCGCCGTGGACCCGGCAATCGTCTTAACTACGCCAGAAAGTCCCAGATAACCGGACGAAACGCATCCATGTCCACGAGGAAGGAATCGTGGCCGCGAATACAGTCCAGTGCCGCGAGCTGCGTGTCCTTGCACACACCGGCAATCCCTTCTGCGAGTTCGCGCTGCTGTTCAGGCGGGAACAGGATATCGGTACGCACACCGATCACGAGGGCGCGTTCGAGCTGCAGCCGTTTGAAACCGTTTTGCAATGAGCCACCGTACTCCGCGAGATCGAACAGATCGGATGCGTGGGACAGGTACAGGTAGCAGTTGGGATCGAATGCACCCGTGAATTTATTCGCGCTGTTCTCAAGATAAGACTCGACTGAGAACTCGAGCACGAACTGGTCCTCGATTCGCGCATGCGATGTCGAGCGCTCGCGCCCGAATCGCTGAACCCATTCCTCTGGAGACCGGTAGGTGATCATCCCCAGCTTGCGCGCCAGTCGCTGGCCTGTGATGGGCGGGTCACCGACTTCGTAGTCACCCTTCATCCATTTTGGATCCGAACGAATCATTTCGCGTTGCAGGGAACGTACCGCGATCGAGAACGGCAGCGCCCGCGTGCTCGACGATACGGATATGAACGCGCGCACCCTGTCCGGATGCCGAACACAAAATGCGAGGCCGCTCATGCCACCCATCGAACAGCCAATCACCGTGTGCAGCACTTCGACACCGAGCTGCTGCACGACGAACCAGGCGGATTCGGCAACATCCTCCAGCGTCAGCACCGGAAAATTGAGCCGGTAGCGCTCTCCCGTCAGCGGGTCAATCGACGCCGGGCCCGTCGATCCAAAACAGCTGCCCAGTGAATTTACGCAAATCACGAAGTAGCGATCCGTATCGATGGGCAGACCGGTACCGATCATTTCTTCCCACCAACCCGGCGTTGGATCCACGGCGCAGGAGGTCGCATGGGCGGACGGTGACAGTCCGGTAAAAATCAGTATGGCATTGTCGCGGGCTGCGTTGAGCTCACCCCACGTCTCGTAGGCGAGTGTCGGCGACTCGAGGAAGCCCGCACGATGCATGCGAAACTGTCCGTCGTAGGTAACGCTTTTTCGTGCCGAACTCATAACACGCTCCATCGAGACAGGACGTTAGTATAGCCCCTGCTATTTCTTGACGCGCTTCATCAACCGCGCACGCTTGCGTTCCTGGCGTGGCGTCAGCTTGTTGCGGCGACCTTCGAACGGGTTCTTGCCTTTCTTGAATGCAAGACGGACCGGCGTACCCTTGAGCTTGAACGCTTTGCGGAAACGATTAATCAGGTATCGGTGATACGATTCCGGAAGCTTGTTGGTCTGGTTGCCGTGAATCACGATGACGGGCGGATTCCGCCCGCCCTGATGGGCATACCTGAGTTTGACGCGCCGTCCACGTATCATCGGAGTGGCGTGTTCCATCACGGCCGCTTCGAGCTCTCTTGTTAGCTCGGTCGTTGACAGGTCGGTCGTTGCTGCACGGTAGGCGCGCTCTACAGCTGGCAACAGGTCACCAACAGCCGTGCCGTGCAGCGCTGAAATCGTGATGCGTTCGGCGAAATCGAGGAATGGCAGGCGCCGCTCAAGATCGTCCCTCACTTTCTTGCGCTGATCCGGTGACAGGCCGTCCCACTTATTAGTTACAACAACCAGCGCCCTGCCGCGCTCGACCACCAGGCCCAGCAAACTGACGTCCTGCTCGGTCACGCCCTCCTGCGCATCAAGCACAGCGATAACAACATGCGCCTTTTCGATTGCCTGCAGTGCCTTCACGATACTGAACTTTTCGATCGCCTCGCTGACGCGCGCTTTGCGTCGAATGCCGGCGGTATCAATCAGCATGTACTTGCGATCACTGCGCTCGAACGGCACCTCGATAGTGTCGCGTGTCGTGCCTGGCATGTCATAGACGACCATCCGGTCTTCGCCTAGCAGACGATTAATCAGTGTCGACTTGCCCACATTAGGTCGGCCGATAACCGCAATCCGCAGTTCATTTTCGTCGTCGGCTTCCGGTGCCGACTCCTCTTCCTCATAGGGCGCCAGCACTTCGTCCATGAGCGCACTGATGCGGTCGCCGTGCGCGGCAGACACGGCGATCGGGTCGCCAAGGCCCAGCCCGTAAAAATCGGCATTTGCCGTGGTGGATTCGAGGCCCTCGGCCTTGTTAACCGCTAACCAGGTTTTCTTCGCGTGGCGGCGCGCGAGATCGGCAACGTGTTCGTCAGCTGCCGTCAGGCCACTGCGGCCATCGACCATGATGATCGCGGCATCTGCTTCCTGCAGCGCCTTGATCGTCTGCGCGACCATAGCCTCTTCGATACCTTCTTCGCCGCCGGCAACGCCGCCCGTGTCGATAACGATATAGGGAATGGGACCCAGCCTGCCAAAACCGAACTTGCGATCGCGGGTCAGGCCCGGATAGTCGGCTACCAGCGCATCGCGGGAGCGCGTGAGCCGGTTGAACAACGTCGACTTGCCTACATTAGGCCGGCCGATCAGCGCGATGACAGGGAGCATGGGGCAGCACCTCTACCGATGCCGCTCAGGAACCGTCTTCGGCGACGTCGGGCTGCGTACGTTTTGGTCGGTCGTCGACAACCACATACGCAGCAAGGTTGCCTCCATCGCTCTGTACGTAGAGGCGATTGGCCATAACCAGCGGGACAGCAGTAATTGCTTTGCTACCCAAGCGCAGGCGCGCCACGGGCTCGCCATCGATATTACTGAAGAAGTGCAGGTATCCCTCGAGATCGCCAACAATGACCGTCGTGTTGAATGGCACCGGCAGCGTGGGTTCGCGCCGCAGCAGAGACGCGTTGCGCCATATCTCGTTGCCGTTAATACGCTTCAGTGCGACGATCTCACCATCATCGCGAACCGTGAAGACACTGTTCCAGTCTGCGCTAACGCCGGAATACGATGAAATTTCACGATTCCAGAGAACCTGTCCGGATTCACTCGCCAGTGCAGCAAGACGTCCCTGGTATCCGGAGGAATAAAGATCCTGCCCGACAGCGGCAAACGATCCATCGATATCCGAGAGGCGGTCAAGGTCGGATCGTCCCTTCGGCGGAGACAGCAGCGACTCCCAAATGATCGTGCCGGTATCGAGGTCCGCAGCAATGATGCGTCCCGTATCGAATCCGGCAATAACGGTCTGGCCCACGACTATGGGGCTGGCGGAACCACGCATCGTGAGCGCCGGCGCACTTTGTACAAGTGTCCAGCGTTTCCGACCGTCAAATAAGTATAAGGCTTCGAGGCGATTGTCGATCGTTTGCACGATAACCGTGTCGTCTTTGATCAACGGTCGCGCCAGTGATTCACCCTCGATCTCGACGCGCCATTGTTCCGCACCGGTCGCAGCGTCGAGCGCAATGGCATAACCGTCCTGACTCGTAACAACCACGCGCCCTTCGGCAACACCCGGACCCGCCGTCAGTTTAGTTTCCAGCTTGTTGCGCCAGATCTGCTTCCCGGTTTCGGGATTGAACGCAGTGACACTGCCATCGTGACCGGCCGCGTATATACGGCTGCCATCACCGGCGGGTCGCAATCCAAGACGCAGAAATTCTGCATTACTGCCGACACTCGCACTCCAGATCTTCTTGATCTTGAGTGTCTGGTCGAATTTGACGAGCTCCATCGGCTTGAGCTCTTCATCCTTGTCACCAAACATCCCGCACGATGCAACCAGCATCGTTGCAACGATCAGGGCAGCAATGCGAATCGGGTTGTTCACTCGGTTTCCTCGGCCTCGGTAGCTTCGACTGTGTCTTCCGACGTGGGTTCCTGAACAACCGCTTCTTCGACAACCTCATCTGTAGCCGAGGCTTCCGGCAGATCGAGCGCTTTCCACTGAATGAGCTGCTGGTCAACTAATTCGCCTGAACGCGGGTTCAGCATCACACCCTGGTACGCCGCCTGGGCGTCTTCAATGCGACCGAGCGCGTGGTAGGCATCGCCAAGTAACTCCTGGTAGACGGGGCCAAACGCTTCAGACTGCTGTCCTTCCAGCATGTCGACAACTTCCTGCGCTTTGTTTTGATATAGATAAACCCTCGCAAGGCGCGCACGCGCAACGAATTTGAGCTCTTCGTCGGCTTCGCTGGCGATGATGCCGTTCAGCGCGTCGGCCGCGTCCTGGTCGCGATTCTTATCCATGTACAAACGAGCCATGGCAAACTGGGCCTGCGGGGCGTAGCTGGTCGCGGCATAGTTGGTGCCGAGATCATCCGCCACGGTTTCAGCCGCTTCGAGACTGCCGGACACGACATGCTGGGTCAGCGACTCGTACAGCACCGAAGCCTCGAGCTGCGCTTCCAGCTTGCTATTCGTGTAATAGTTCAGGCCCGCGAGCAACGCGATACCCAGACCCAATCCGCCGATGACGTAGCCGCCGTATTCCGACCACCAGGAGCGAAGTTGTTCAATCTGTTCTTTTTCCGAAATTAAATCGTCCACGATACTGCCTTTATACCTGTGGCGGCCGTTAGCCGCTCAATCTGCCCTTAAGCACCGACGCCAGTTCATCCAGCACAATGCTTTCCTGTTCATCATTACTGCGCAACGGCTTCAGGCCGATGCACCCTTCGCTGAGCTCTTGCTCTCCGAGTATCAGCGCGTAATTCGCCGCGCTCTTGTCCGCGCGTTTTATTTGAGTCTTGAAGCTGCCGCCGCCGAGATTCATTTCAACCCGAATCCCCTCGATGCCGTCGCGAAGTTCCTCTGCCAGCGCAAAAGCACGCTCTTGCGTACCCTCACCAACAGCCACGAGGTAGACATCCGGCATTACGGTCGGCACCTGTCCACCGCAGGCCTCATAGAGCGAGACGAAGCGTTCGACACCCATCGCCCACCCGATTGCCGGCGTCGACCGACCCCCGAGTTTCTCAATCAGGCCGTCATAGCGACCGCCTGCACAAACGGCGTTTTGCGAGCCGAGCGCATCGGTCACCCACTCAAATACGGTGCGTGAATAGTAGTCAAGCCCACGAACCAGCCGCGGATTGACCGCATACTCGACACCCGCCGCATCCAGCAGCGCCCTGAGTCCGGCGAAGTGCTCCGCGGAAGCCTCGTCGAGGTAGTCCATCATGATGGGCGCACCCGCCACGATGTCCTGCATCTCGGGGTTCTTGCTATCCAGAATCCTGAGCGGGTTCTTGTCGAGGCGGCGAATACTATCCTCATCGAGCTGACTTTTCACGCCATTAAAGTACTCGACCAGGGCCTCACGATAGCCGGCCCGCGACTCAGGCACACCCAGCGAGTTGATTTCCAGTCGGATCTTGTCGATGCCGAGGCGCTCCCATAAACGCGCACTCATAATGATCAGTTCCGCATCGACGTCAGGGCCCTCATAGCCCATTGCCTCAACATCAAATTGATGAAATTGGCGATACCGCCCGGCTTGCGGTCGCTCGCGACGAAACATGGGCCCAACCGTCCAGAGTTTCTGCTTCTGGTTATGAAACAGACCGTGGGTAATACCGGCGCGCACCATACTGGCTGTCGCCTCTGGGCGGAGCGTGAGACTGTCTCCATCATCGTCGAAGGTATACATCTCTTTTTCAACGATGTCGGTAACCTCGCCAATCGAACGGCGGAACACCTCGGTGTGCTCCAGTAGCGGTAAGCGCACTTGTCGGTAGCCGTAAGCCTCAATGACGTTCTCGACTTCTTTTTCCAGGAACTGCCAGCTCGCAGCAGTCTCGGGCAGGATGTCGTTCATCCCGCGAACAGTCTGTGGTTTTTTGCTCATGATCCTGAAATTGTCAGCCGCATGGGACGATCGGGACGACTGGTCGCCGGCAACGCGTAGTCCTCGCCATTAACGCGCAGACTAACATTGCCGGGATTGCCTAATAAGACGTTGAACGGTTCAACGCCACTAAGTTCCACCGTGCGGCCATCCTTACCAAGAGCGAACAGCAGGCGACGGCCTCTCGCATCGCTGATTTCCGTCCAGCAGTCGCCGGAGTAAGTGACCAGCACACGCATTTGCCCATCCTCGACAGGTGGCGACGATCCAGGCTCGCTCTCAATGACGGGTTGGTTTACGGGTTCGGTTACGGGTTCGGCAACCGGCTCCTGAACTGGCGGTTCTATGACCTCGGCATCGCTGGTGTCAGGGGGTGTCGTCACCGTATCTTCCCCGGTTTCCCCCGGCGCCACGATCATACTGTCTTCCACGATCGGCGACTCGTCGACCTGCGCTGCTGGATCAAGCGGCCGTGTAAACCACCAGTAGAGGGTGGCAACGACGATGACAACGACAAGTGCAGCGATCCACGGACCCGGAGACAACTCCCGACGGACCCTGGGTCGAGTCGGGATGACCGGCGGAACTGCCGCCGCGCGAGTGAGTTGATAGTAGTCGGACAGTACGTCGGCCACGTCGATATGGACAAGCTGCGCATAGGTCTTCAGGTGTCCTTTCGCGAACACCGGCGCACCCAAAACATCGAACTCGTTGCGCTCCAGTGCGCGCACCTTCGGTTCGTCCAGGTGCAGCTCTTTGGCAATCTCATAAACCGAAATCTGTTGCTCACGACGCGCCTCGGCCAGGCGTTCGCCACCCATCGGCCCATGGCCCTCTTCTGGCGCAGTCTCGTCCTGCTTTTTTTCTACGTCGTCACTCATGGATAACTATTATCCGCTACTCAATGCCTTGCGTGCCTCAGGCGACTCGGGAAACTCGCTTATTAACTGGTCGACGAATTCGCTACGACCGCGTTCATTGCCCAGTTTGCCCTCAATTTCCGCTGCCAGAAAGAGGACGCCAGGTGTCGGCTTGGCCGAGCTCATGAAGCGTTGCAGGAACGCCCGGGCGCTCATGAAATCCTGCTGCTTGTATTTTAGCAGGCACATCTGCAGCAGCGCCTCGCCGTAGCTTGAACGCCGCTCGAGCGCCGCGCGGAAGAATCGTTCTGCTTCAGCCATATCCGGCTTGTTTAACATGCAGAGTCCTGCGTTCGTCAGGGTCCGCTCCGCATTGTCATTTTCAGGATGATCCGCAGCCCTCATGAAGTACTTGCTCGAGCCTTCATAATCGCGCGCCTTGCAAAGATATACGGCATACGCGTTATTGACGTCAAAGTCGCGGGGCGCTATCCGAACCGCGTTTTCGTAAGCCTCCGTCGCGAGCCGCGGATTGTCCAACGCCTCATAGGTCATGCCCAGTGTCGTGTAGGCAACGACCATCTTTGGGTCGAGCTCAATTGCCAGCATCAGACGGTCGCGAGCCAGCTCGTACCTGCCGTTCTGGTAGTAACGGGCGCCCAACTGATAGTTGAGTTCCGATGCGTCCGCTTCGTTAGCCTCGGGGGCCGGCGTGCCCGTGGTTGTCGAGACGCATGCTGACAACAGGGTGCCGATGCATAACAACACCACTAACAGTTCGCTCTTCTTCACGCTGACACCACCTTTATATTTCTGTTGCCGAAGGTCTTGTCTCCAAGTCGGTTTCGTACGCGATCACTCACTTTACCTGCCAATTGCCCGCAGGCTGCATCGATGTCGTCGCCCCGCGTCTTGCGGGTCGTTGCGACCATCCCTTTCTGGCGCAACCGATTCTGGAAATGCCGAATCGTATCGGCCGACGACCGCTTGAATACGGTGCCCGGGAAGGGGTTGAACGGAATCAGATTGACCTTCGCAGGTTTTTTGTCGAGGAGTTCGGCAAGTTCGTCCGCGTGTGCGAGCGAATCATTCACCCCGCGCAGCATCACGTACTCAAATGTAATAAATCGATTGGCGTGCTTGGCCGCGTAGGTCCAGCAGGCCTCAAGCAAGGTAGCGATCGGATGCAGCTTGTTGATCGGCACTATATCGTTGCGCAGCGCGTCATTGGGCGCGTGCAACGAGACGGCCAGCGCAACGTTGCACTCATCGGCCAGCTTGTTCAGCTGTGGGACCAGCCCTGAAGTACTCACCGTAACTCTGCGACGCGACAACCCGTAGGACCAGTCCGATACCAGCAATTTAAGAGCCGGTATCACGTTGCGATAATTCGCAAGCGGCTCACCCATACCCATGAACACAACGTTGGTAACAGCAGGCTCGCCGTTTTCGCGTCGCGGCAATTCACTGTTAGCGACGAACACCTGGCCGATAATCTCGGCACTGGTCAGGTTGCGATTGAAGCCCTGCGCGCCGGTCGCACAAAAAGCGCAATCGAGCGCACAGCCAACCTGGGAAGAAATACACAGGGTGCCGCGATCCGGCTCCGGGATGAACACGGTTTCAATGGCCTGTCCGCAGTCCGTCGCAAACAGCCATTTGACCGTTCCGTCCGACGAGTCGTGACGCGACTGCACCGCCGGCAGGATAATCTCAGCGTCCGCGTGCAGGCGCTCACGCAGTTTCTTCGACAGGTCTGTCATCGCGTCGAAATCGACAACACCTCGCTGGTGAACCCACTGCAGGATTTGCCGGGCGCGAAACGGCTTTTCGTCGCGCTCGGCAAAAAACTGCTCGAGCATGTCTTGCGACATGCCGAGCAGGTTGATCTTGTCAGGGGCCGCCGTCATGCCGCCCTTATCGAGTACGCGGGCAAACGCCGTCGTCACCGAAGAAGAAGGCGATTTCGACAGCGGCAGTCTCTGCCGCATCAGAACCATGGCAGATGTTCTCTTCGATGCTCTCTGCAAAATCAGCGCGAATGGTCCCGGGCTCGGCTTCCGCCGGATTGGTCGCGCCCATGATGTCGCGGTGCTTGAGAATTGCGCCGTCGCCGCTTATCGCCGACACGACGACCGGACCGGAGGTCATGTAGGTGACGAGGTCGTTATAGAAAGGACGCTCCTTGTGGACAGCGTAAAAGCCCTCGGCCTGTTCCTTGGTGAGGTGCAGCATGCGTGCTGCGACAATTTCCAGCCCGGCTTTCTCGAAACGACTGTAGATCTCTCCGATCAGGTTTTTTTGCACACCATCAGGCTTGATGATGGAGAGCGTCTGCTCAACGGCCATGTGTTAATCCTTTGATTCCGAAATGATGATAATGAGCACCCGGCAACATGCCGGGCGCAGAAAAGACATAAGTTATTAATTCTACTACGGCTATAGCCGCCTTAGAAGGTGAATTGAGGCCGCCGCCGCACAACCAGGTGCTCTGCGGCACGGTGCCATCCCTGCCCTAGACGTTGAAGCTCTCGCCGCAGCCACATTCGCCCTTGATGTTGGGGTTCCTGAAGCTGAACGCCTCATTAAGCCCATTCTTGACGAAATCGACCTCGGTACCGTCAATCAGGCTGAGGGCGTCCGGGTCGATGACAACCTTGACGCCCTTGTCCTCAAATACGACATCGTCGGCGCCGATCGATTCCGCATAGTTGATGACATAGGAATAGCCCGAGCAGCCCGTCTTGGTCACACCGAGACGCAGCCCGAGGCCTTTGTCGCGCTTTTCGAGGTAGGTGCGAACGCGATCTGCCGCCGCATCGGTCAACGAAATTGCCATGAATACAAACCTTTATCAGTGATTGAGACTGCGGCCAAGCGATTGGACCGCGTCTTCGACGACAAGTATACGACCGGTCTTCTCGATAGGTACAGCCAGATCCTCCATAATCCGGTCGACCGGGAATTTCTCAAGGGCCTGAAGCAGTTCGCCTTCGTAATGGCTGCAAACCCACTCCACCGCCGCAATCAGGTGTGGGCAGCCCCAGGCGCGGAAGCGCAGGGCCGCAATACGGCCATCCGCAACACTTGCGGAGATCACCACACGCACACCCTGATCGTCTGCCAGCACCGTCGCGCCACCTGCCAGGTCGCCGGCATGCTCCGGTGCGGCGAAGAGCTCCCGAACCCTGGCATTATACGGATCGGTGCTCATCCGGCCGCCATCGGCGCCAGTTCGCGCAAGCGCGCAACGGCATTACGGTAGTGACCGGCGGCAAACTCGACCTCGTCTCGCGTGGTGGGCCGGCCTACGCTGAACCGAATCGCGCTTTGCGCCTGCTTGTCGCTGAGCCCAAGAGCACGCAGGACGTACGATGGCTCCTGGGTCTTGGAGTTGCACGCACTGCCCGTCGCGACCAGCAGCGGCTCCAGCGCCAGCAACAGGCTCTCGCCTTCAATGTCCTCGACACTGACGTTCAGAATTCCCGGGAAACCGCCCGGATCGCCATTTAGCACGACGCCTTCGATGTCCCGAATCCCCTCCCAGAGAATTTGCCGCAAGCGGCGCAGATGCTCCAGATCCGCCTCGATACTGGCCGCCGCGACTTCGGCGGTCATGCCCAGACCGGCGATCAGGTCTGTCGGCAACGTCCCGGGACGCAGGCGCCGCTGTTGCCCGCCCCCAAAAAGAATCGGCTCGACATGACAGCCGGGGCGATCGGCAATATACAGCGCCCCGATGCCTTTCGGACCGTAGAACTTGTGACCCGTCAGGGACAGCAGATCGACGGGCAGCCTGCCTAATTCGATGGGGAGCTTGCCGACCGCCTGTGCGCCGTCGACATGGAACAGCACGTCGTGTTCACGACAAATCAGGCCGAGCGCCTCGATATCCTGGATGACGCCGGTCTCGTTATTGACGAACATGATCGAGGCGAACTGGGTGTCCTCGCGCAGCGCCGCTGCGAAAGTCTCGGGGCTCAGCCGTCCGTCCGGTTGGGCTTCGACCCAGGTGACATCGAAGCCGTCCCGGGCCAGCGTTTCGAATACATCGGTTACCGCCTTGTGCTCCGTCTTCATCGTAACGATATGTTTGCCGCGATGCGCCCGGTAGCGCGCGCCGCCAGCAATCGCCAGGTTGTCCGATTCGGTGGCACCGGAGGTCCAGACCAGGGTGCCCGGGTCCACGTTTAACAGGCCGGCGAGCTGCGCGGCCGCATGCGCGATGATCGCCTGCGCCTCACGGCCGGCTGCATGGGTTGAGGACGGATTCGCGCAGTTCATCTCGGCGACTTCACGCATGCGGTCCAGCACCCGCGAATCGACCGGCGTTGATGCGGCGTAATCGAGATAGATCATGGGGTCGGCCATCTCAGTCCTTTTTTGCCTTGTCGACGGCCGTGAGAATGCCACGCAGGATATTGACCTCGTTCTTGTCCGGCCGCGCACGAATGAACAGGCGACGCATGCGGCGCATCAGGTGCCGAGGATTCTCAGGGTCAAGAAACTCGATATCCGTGAGCACGTTCTCGAGATGCGTATAAAAATGCTCCATTTCCTCGCCGGTCGCCGGTGGCGCTTCGACGTCAAATACCGGCCCCGTCTCGAGCATACTCGCAACACGCAGCTCATAGGTCAGGACCTGCACCGCCATCCCGAGGTTCAAGGAACTGAAACCCGGGTCCGTCGGGATCGTGAGCAGCGTGTGGCAGAGATCGAGGTCTTCGTTCTGCAGACCACTCCTTTCCGGCCCGAACACAGCGGCGACCTTGCCATGGCTGCTTTCCTGGATCATGCGTTCGGCGCAGTCGCGCGGGCCCATGCTGGGCCAGTTGATGGTGCGCGAGCGAGCGCTGGCACCGGCAACGTAGACGCAATCGGTCAGGGCGTCCTCCAGCGAGTCGACCACTGTGGCGCTGTCGAGAATATCGGACGCGCCCGACGCCCGGGCCGTGGCCTCCTCATGCGGGAAGTATTTGGGCTGCACGAGCGCCAGATCGCTGAGCCCCATGTTCTTCATGGCGCGCGCGACCGCCCCGATATTGCCGGGGTGGGTGGTGCCAACGAGGATGATTCTAATAGACATGGATAAGAGACATTGCTATGGGACAGAAGCTGAAAGTCGGGTATTCTAACGCCCTCGCGACCCGGACACACCGGGTGCGCTGTTCTTTTACATTGACGGAATCGTTTCATGAACGCATTACAAAATGTGGCCGTGATGGCAGCACGCCGTGGCGGCGCCATACTCATCAGGCATCTCAACAAGCTCGACAAGCTCAATGTCGAAAAAAAAGGACACAACGATTTCGTCAGTGATGCCGACCGCGCAGCAGAGGATGCGGTCATCGAAGTCATCAAGAATCACTACCCCAACCACGCGATCCTCGCCGAGGAATCGGGCGCACAGGGTGAGTCTGACTCCGTCTGGATCATCGACCCGCTCGACGGCACGACCAATTTCCTGCACGGTTTTCCGCAATTCTGCGTTTCGGTTGGCCTGCAGGTCAAGGGACGTATGGAAGCCGCCGCTGTCTACGATCCGATCAGCCAGGATATCTTCGCTGCGGCGCGGGGCGAAGGCGCGACGCTCAACGACCGCAAAATTCGTGTGAGCGGCCGCAAGGAAATGGAATACGCGCTGATCGGCACCGGGTTTCCTTTCCGACAGAAAGACATGGACATGGGCCCGTATCTCGAAATGCTCGGCAAGGTCGTCAAGAATACCGCTGGCGTACGCCGTCCCGGCGCCGCCGCTCTCGACCTGTGCTACGTTGCGGCCGGTCGCCTCGACGGCTTCTGGGAAACCGGCCTCAAAGCATGGGATCTCGCCGCGGGCTCACTGATCATCCGGGAAGCCGGTGGCATTGTGAGCGGCCTTGACGGCAGCGAGAACTACCTGGAATCGGGCCACGTCCTGTGTGGCACACCGAAAGTTTACGCGGGCCTCGCGAAGCTCTGCGCTCGCGACATCAAGGCGATATTGAGATAGGCATCGTTTAGGGCAAATCGTCGATCAGTTCCGGATGTTTGATCGGCTCGATCAGATCCTGCGGACTCACGTTGAGCATTAGCGCGGTCGCGCTCGCCGTGTAAATCGACGAGTAGGTGCCAATAATAATGCCCACGATCAGCGCAATCGAGAACGGCGCAATCGACTCGCCGCCGAGCACGAGCAGCGCGATCAGTACGAGCAGAGTCGTAAGACCGGTAATCAATGTACGTGCCAGCATCTCGTTGATCGAGGTGTTCATCGCGTCTTCCGCCGACACACCCCGCAATGCGAAGAAGTTTTCACGAATGCGGTCGAACGCCACGACCGTGTCGTTAAGCGAGTAACCGATAACCGCGAGTACGGCTGCAACAACGGTCAGGTCAAAGGGCAGCTGGAAGATAGAGAAGAAACCCACTGTGACAATCGCGTCGTGCGCGAGGGCCGCAACGGCACCCGCCGAGAACTTCCACTGGAAGCGAATCATGACGTAGACGAAAATCAGCAGCAGTGCGACCACCATCGCAAGTGCACCGCGCTCTGCGAGTTCACTACCTACCTGGGCGCTGACGGTTTCCATGCGCCGCAGGTCAATGTTCTGACCGCCGGCCTCCAATGTCGCCTGGAGCTCATCGCGAACTTGTGTAGCACTGTCTTCTGGTTGTGGCGGCAGGCGCACGAGTACGTCCGTGTCGCGGCCGAACAGCTGCACCTGGGCATCCGTAAAACCGGCATCCGTCAGGTTGCCGCGAATCGCTTCAAGGTCCGCTGCCTGTTCGTAGCCGACCTCGAGCAGAATTCCGCCCGTGAAGTCGATACCAAAATCAAGACCGCGCGTGGCCAACGAGGCAAGCGAGACGACGACAAACACCAGGGATAGCATCACCGCGATTTTGCGCCGGGCCGGACTCAGAAAATCAATGCGAGTTTTTTTGCTGATTATTTGCATGGTGCTTCCTAGACCGGCAACGACTGCAGCTTACGCCCGCCGAATGCCAGGTTGACGATCGTGCGCGTGCCTATGATCGCTGTAAACATTGAAGTGATGATGCCGAGCAGCAGCGTGATGGCGAAGCCCTTGATCGGCCCCGTACCAATTGAGAACAACACAACCGCCGCAATCAGGGTCGTAACGTTTGCATCGACAATTGACGAAAGCGCTTTTTCGTAACCCGAATTAATCGCCGACTGTGGCGCTGAGTCGGCCGCAAGTTCCTCTCGTATTCGTTCGAATATGAGCACGTTGGCATCGACCGCCATGCCGACGGTCAGCACGATACCCGCGATACCCGGCAACGTCAGCGACGCCCCCAGTATCGACAGCATTGCCACGATGAATACGACATTCGACAACAGCGCCACGTTGGCGATCAGGCCAAACGCGCGATAGTAGATTGCCATGAAGATGATAACGGCGAGGAAACCGATCTTGATGGCGTTGAAGCCGCGATCGATGTTGTCCTGACCGAGCGTTGGTCCGACCGTCCGCTCGTCCACAATATAGACCGGCGCCGCCAGCGCACCTGCGCGTAGCAGCAGCGCCAGGTCAGCTGCCTCACCCGGGCTCAGGCCTGTAATCCGGAAACGGTCCTTGAATACGCCCTGAATCGTGGCTGTGCTGATAATCTCCTGGCGTACGACCTTGCGAAACTCACCCGGCCGTCCTGGAATCGCTTCGCGACGGGTCTCAATAAACACCGTCGACATGGGTTTGCCCACATTCTCCATGGTCGTGCGCAGCATGTTCTCGCCGCCTGCCGAATCGAGTGTGATATTGACCTGTGGCTGACCCTCAGCGTAGCCGGCGCTCGCATCGATGATCTGGTCGCCCGAAGCAATTACGCTCCGCTTGAGTATCTGGGCACCCTCTGTGCCTCGTCCCTGGAAACGACGAGAACCGGGCTCACCACCTGACTGGTCGACCAGTCGAAATTCGACGGTCGCGGTCGCCGACAGAATGCCTTTGATCTTGTTGGGGTCCTGAACACCCGGGAGCTGAATAACGATACGGTCAGCACCCTGACGCTGCACCAGTGGCTCAGCGACGCCCAGCTCATTGACGCGGTTGCGCAACGTAGTGATGTTCTGCTCGATCGCAAAATCCTGTCTTGCCTGTATCTGTGCCTCACTCATGCGCACGATCAGCGACTTACCGTCCGCGCCGTCGCTGATAAGGACGTCCTGATCCATGCGCCGAATAACAACGCGCGCCGATTCGACATCCTCTGCACCGGTCAGACGTATATTGATCGTCTGCCCGTCCAGGTCCACGCGATGGCGGATCTTTGCATCGCGAAGGCGCTCATCGAAGCCCTGTTGATAGCCCACCATGCGGCTGTCGATCGCCGTTTCCATGTCGACTTCGAGTAACACGTACACACCGCCCCGCAAATCGAGACCCAGACTCATCGGTTTGAGACCGAGATCACGAGCCCACTTCGGCAGCTTCGGAGCCAGCGTCGCAGCAATATTTGCTTCGCGGTCGTAGGCGGTACGAAGTCGTTCACCAGCGGCTTCCTGCTCTTGGGTCGAATGGAAGCGCAGCACGGCCCGCCCGTCCTGCAGGTAGGCCGCCTCGGGCGTTACGCCAGCGTTTTCGACGGTACGGACAAACTCTTCGAGCCGCAGCTCATCATAAGCCAGACCATCGTTATCGGCGACCTGCACAGCATCGACGCTGCCATAAATGTTGGGCAGCGCAAACAGGCAGCCCGCCAGGAGAACGGCGAGAACCAGCACGTTAAGCCACAGGGGAAATTTGTTCATGCTTCGTCGTACGTACCTTTCGGAACAACCATCGAGACACTGGCTTTCTGAATCTTGATCTCGGTGTTGTCGCTGATTGCGATAACCGCGTAGTGCTCGCTCACGCCAGTGATCTTGCCGAGGATGCCACCGGCGGTCAGCACTTCGTCGCCAACCTGCAGTGCGGAAACCAGCTCATTGTGCTGCTTTTGCTTTTTCTGTTGCGGGCGAATGAGTAGAAAGTAAAAAGCGGCGAACATCAGAACCATCATGATGATGAAGCTGGTCGAGTCGCCCTGTTGTGCGCCTTGCGCGTATGCGTCCTGAATAAAGAAATCCATTTGATATCCCCAAAAAACAGCGCGGTATTATGGCATAAGCGCCGGAGTTGGGGGCGACTTCAGTGAAGGCAAGCTGGCAGCCCGGATTTCACGCTATTTTGCATAGACCTCGCGCAGCCTCGTGGTGAACTCCGCGAGCGAGTCCGCTTCTATCTCTGCGCGAATATTAGACATAAGCTTCTGATAATAATGAAGATTATGAATCGTCGCGAGGCGTGGCCCCAGGATTTCCCCACATTTCACCAGGTGCCGCAGGTAGGACAGGCTGTAATGCTGGCAGGTGTAGCAGGCGCAATCCGGGTCCGGGGGTGAGGTGTCATCCCGGTAGCGGGCGTGCCGAAACTTCACATTGCCGCGTGATGTGAACAACTGGCCATTGCGGGCGTGGCGCGTCGGAATGACGCAGTCGAACATATCAACGCCGCGCAGGACGCCCTCGGCGATGTCGACGGGCGTGCCCACACCCATCAGGTAACGAGGCGCATCGTTGGGCATATTTGGCATAAGGTCGTCGAGCACGGCCAGGCGCTCCGCCTCCGGTTCACCCACGGCCAGCCCACCGATTGCATAGCCATCGAACCCTATCTCGGTCAGGCCCTGCAGCGATTCCCTGCGAAGGTCGCCATACATCCCGCCCTGTACGATGCCGAACAGCGCTTCACCGCGATCGGGCTCCTCGTTCTTCAGTTCATCGAATCGCTGCCGACTGCGTGCCGCCCAGCGTAGTGACAAGGCCATCGACTTATGAGCCTCTTGCTGCGTCGCCGGGAACGGCGTGCACTCGTCAAAAATCATGGTGACGTCGGCGTTGAGATCGTGCTGCACCTCCATCGACTTCTCGGGTGTCAGCATGACAACGTCGCCGTTAACCGGTGACTGGAACCTCACGCCCTCCTCCGAGAGCTTGCGCATGGCCGCCAGCGAAAACACCTGGAAACCACCCGAGTCGGTGAGGATCGGTCCATGCCAGTTCATGAACTCGTGCAGGCCCCCGTGTTTGCGGATCACTTCAGTGCCCGGGCGCAGCATCAGGTGAAACGTATTGCCCAGGATGATCTCGGCACCGTCCGACGCCACTTCTTCGGGCGTTACGCTCTTTACGGTGCCGTAGGTCCCCACGGGCATGAACGCCGGCGTATGCACCGCGCCACGCCGAAATTCCAGCGCGCCCGTTCTCGCCGCACCCGACGTCGCGGTAACAGTCAGTTTCATGATTGCCTGGCCGGGGTGAGAAACATGGCATCACCGTAACTGAAGAAGCGGTACTTCTCACGCACGGCGTGATTGTAAGCCGAGAGGATGCGATCTTTGCCTGCAAACGCGGCGACCAGCATCAGCAAAGACGATTGTGGCAAGTGAAAGTTGGTGAGCATGGCATCGACCGATCGAAACTCATAGCCCGGCAGTATGAACATGTCAGTTTCACCGGAGAACGGCCGTAAGACACCGCTCGCGGAAGCACACTCCAGCGCGCGTACTGACGTCGTCCCGACCGCGATCACTCGCCCGCCGGCGGCACGCGTGCTGGCGACAGCATCGCAGCAATCCTGTGTAACCTCGACGCGCTCACTGTGCAGGCGGTTTTCCTCGATATGCTCTTCGCGCAGAGACTGAAACGTGCCGGCGCCGACATGCAGGGTGACGTGCGCGTGCTGTACGCTCGCAGCCCGCGTTTCCGCCAGCATGGCCTCATCAAAATGCAGGCCGGCGGTTGGTGCGGCGACCGCGCCAGGATCAGTCGCATAGATCGTCTGGTAGCGTTCAATATCGGCGGCGTCTGCGGGGCGCTCGATATATGGCGGCAACGGTACGTCGCCATGCGCATCGAGGTACGGCAGCAAATCCGCAGAAAACTCCAGGAGAAACAGATCGCCATCGCGACCGGCCACAAGCGCCTCGGCACCGCCGTTAAACTTCAGGCGACTGCCGGGCTTCGGCGACTTGCTGGCGCGTACATGCGCCAACGCGACGCGCTCGCTCTCGATGCGTTCAACAAGAATTTCGGCCTTGCCACCCGTCTCCTTGTAACCGTTAAGTCGTGCTTTGATCACTCGGGTGTCATTGAAGACGAGCAGGTCTCCAGGACACAGCAGTGAGGGCAAGTCAGCGAAGCCGAGATCCTCGACACCGACACCAACGGACAGCAGGCGACTGCCGCGCCGATCCTGCGCCGGGTAGCGCGCAATCAGCTCTCGGGGGAGCTCATAATCGAAGTCTGAAATAAGCATGGGCGCGTAGGGTACCAGCCATACGCGCCCATGGGGTTGCCACCTGATACAGGTGGCGAATCCAGGTAGCCACTAGGGGGATGGTGCCGGCTTAACCTCGATTTCGTACTTTTCGTGCAGTTTGCCGTGGTGGTCAGCTGGAATTTCTACGTCGATGGTGACTTTTTTCCTGTCACGCATGATCCCGAGCTCCAGTTTCTCGCCCGCCTGGTATGAAGCCAGAATGCGCATGGCATGACGCACATCCTTCGGCTCGCGACCGTCGATAGTCTGGATGACATCACCATCTCGCAGGTCGAATGCGTCTGACTCCGGGGCGGCAACAACCAGAAGGCCCGAATTTGTACCAAAGTAACTACCGAGCCCATCGTTAAGTTCCACGAGTTCGAGGTCACCCAGTCCGCTCCCCGCCCAGGGAAATCCAAATTCCATCTTGAGGCGCTCCACCATCTCGGGGTCAACCGGCATTGCCGGCATAACCAGATCGGGCCCGCCCTTGCTGATCCAGGCAAACGCCCTGTCGTCAACAATACGCGGTTCGATCTCGACCGAGCCGACCTTGTTATCACGAAGATACTCGACGGTCAGCACATCGCCTTCCTCAACAGCCTCCATAAATTTGAGCAGCCGCATATTGGCTGCCTTGCAGCTCTCGGCACTCAGGCTTTCATCGTTAACCGCGGTCAGGATATCGCCTGAACGCAGTCCGGCGTCACTCGCAGCACTACCCGGCGAAATACCGAGAATGGTGACACCTTCGACCGGCCCCGCTTCTGCCGAAGGATCGATGGTTACGCCAAGTCGTGGTTTGCTCGCAAACGCGAAGCGTTGCTCTATTTGTGCAATGCGCGGCAGGCGTTCCTTGGTGATCTCGGCGATTTCCCGCGCAGCTTCTGCCATGCGCGCCTCGGCGGCGCGCAGTTTCTTTTCTATTTCGGCTTCCCTGGCCTCCATCGCCTGCGCACGCTCCTGCTCCTCATGGTCCGTCTGGGCAGCGGCTTGCCCTGCGAATAACAGCACCGCTGCTACCGGCAGTATCACTTTCCACATCTTCATTTGGTCCTACTCCTGTCTAAAATGCCGCACGTTGTGCCTGCGCATAGCGCAACTGCAGCAGCGATTTCATTAACCTGACGCGCTCCCGCCAGAAAAGCTCGGTGTCCTCAGGTGACATCTGCACCTCAGGGTCATTCAGCTGGTAGTCGATTGCCGCAATCCGGTCTTCGATATCCGAGATCGTGGCCAGGGTACTCGCGCGTTGCACGCGCGGCGCGTTCGGCAACGCTCGTAAGTTGCTTTCAAGTTGACGCGACTCGGTCATCAGGGTTTGCAGTGTATTCAGTGGCACCGGCGCGGTGGTGCCGACGATTTCCGGCACGGTTGGCAAAGGCTCAACCGGATTCTGCAGCAGCATGGGCATCATCACTGCAGCGATCAGTGCGGCAGCGGCAAGGCCAGCGCCCATGTACCACTTGGAACGTTGGTGCGTGTTCTTTGCGGCGATCAGGCCTTCCGCCTCCGCCTGCTCGCGAATACGCTGCCACACAACACGCGGCGGCATCGTGTCCGGGAGCGCATTGAGCCCCGTCTGCAGTGCGGTATATTCTTCCGCGGTGAGCGCGCAAATCATCTCGTCTTCCTTTTTGTTACCTGACATTTCCGGTAACTCCTGTCTTCATAACGTTCATTCAATAGCTGGCGGCAGCGCCCTCAGGCCGCTTACCGTCTTCCTGCACTTCAAGCATCGGTCGCAGGCGTTGGTAGGCCCGTGACAGCTGCGATTTGGAGAAACTTTCTGTCTTGCCCATGAATCCGGCGATCTCCTTGTGCGTAAACCCTTCGACATCGTGTAGCCAGACCACGGTGCGGCTGACATCCGAAAGGCTCGCCAGCGCGGCATCCAGGTCAAGCGCATCGTCCGGATGTCGCGAGACTCCGTGACTCAGGGCATCGCCTTCTGTCACGTCATGCCATTCGTCGGCCAGCATCTGTCCTCGCTTGGTCCAGGCCGAGCGCAGGAACATCAGTGCCTTCGTGACCGCGATTCGCCGGATCCAGCTGCCGAGAGCCGCTTCGCCGCGGAACTTTGCGATCGAGCGCATGATCTCGATAAACGTTTCCTGGACCAGATCCTCAGCGTGGGCCGGTACTTTCGTGAACCTCAGGCAGATCGAGTACACCGGCGCCGAAAAAGCGCGATAGATGATCTCGTGAGCCCGCGCGTCACCCGCCGCGGCTCGCCTGATGATCCCCGGGTCAATATCGATGTCAGCAAATTTGCTCATATCTGCCATGTTAGATGCATATGGGTCCGAAAGGGTCGCAAGGCGACGGATCCGCGCCTATACTGTGCGCCCTCAAGACAGGCCGGGATGGCGGAACTGGTAGACGCGCCGGATTCAAAATCCGGTTTCCGAAAGGAAGTGGGGGTTCGATTCCCCCTCCCGGCACCAACGACCGCGGGCGACAAGATGAAATTCTGTTCCAGTTGCGGTGGCACAGTGAGCTACCGCGTTCCAAAAGATGACAATCGCGAGCGCGCTATCTGCGACAGCTGCGATCTGGTGCACTATCGGAATCCCCTCGTCGTCGTCGGTTGTATCGCCGAGCGCGATGGCAAAGTTCTGCTCTGCAAACGTGCTATCGAACCGCGCTACGGCTACTGGACTGTTCCGGCGGGCTTCATGGAGTTGGGAGAGACGGTCGCGGGAGGCGCGGCCCGGGAAACACTCGAAGAAGCGCTCGCAACTGTCGAACTGGGCCACCTGTTTGCGATGGTCGATGTCGTCGACGCTGGCCAGGTACATCTCTTTTATACAGGGAAGCTTGTTGGCGACTACGGTGTAGGGGAAGAGACACTCGAAAGCGCGTTATTCAGCGAGGACGAGATCCCCTGGGGGGAGATCGCATTCCACAGCGGCAAATTCGCGTTAGAAAAGTACTTTCAGGACAGTGGCGGGAATAACGGCGTGCACGTACACGAGTTGCGTCGCTCGACGTCCTGAATAGCGCTACTCGGCAGCGCCCTCCAGGCGTGCGCTGAGCGTCGCTGGCGGCAAATATCCACCGATCAGCGTGCCATCTTCGAGGACGATCGCGGGCGTACCGCTAAGGCCAACATCCTGTCCGAGCGTGTAGTGGCGCGTCAGCATCGAGGTATCGCATTTCGATGTTTCGAATGCCTGACCCAGCTTGGCTGCGGTTAGTGCACGACCGCGATCGCTGGCGCACAGGACGTCCTCCGACGTACTCCATGCACGCGACGCCGGGCCGTTACGAGGGTACAGCACATAGCGAACCGCGATCCCAAGGCTCATATAATCGTTAATTTCGGCGTGCAGCTTGCGGCAATACGTGCAGTCGACGTCAGTGAATACCGTGACCGAATGCTTGACCTCGGAGGGCGAGAACATGATGGCTTCTTCGTCTTCGAGACCACCAACCAGTTCACGGCGGGCATCGGATCGGCTTTCCTCGCTCAGGTTTATCTTCGATTCGAGATCATAAAGATCGCCCTGAATAAGGTGGCGACCGTCGGCTGACACATAGGCCAGGAAGGCACCCTTTTGAACCGTGTACCAGCCTTCCACCGGGCTTGTATTGATATCCTGCGGATCGATAAATTCGATTGCCGCGCTGACTTTGGCGCGCGCCTCGGCGAGCTGCGGATCAACATCGGCCGCAACAGCTGACGATGCCAGCAAGAGAATTGAGGCAGCTGCCAGCAGCCTTGAGAGAGTGTCTGAGATTCGATTCATTAAGTTAACCCGTATGCGAAGCGCGGCAAGTTTAACAAACAGACCCACGATACGGGCATTTTGTTGCAATGAATATTCCATCCGGGAGCAATCCCGGGGGCTATTCTATCCGCGCGGGTGGTGTTCGCCGTGCAGGTCTTTGAGTCGCTCACGCGCTACATGAGTGTAGATCTGGGTCGTTGAGAGGTCACTGTGACCCAGCAACATCTGTACCACACGCAGGTCCGCACCGCGATTCAGCAGGTGCGTGGCAAACGCGTGGCGCAGGCTGTGGGGCGACATTTTCTGGCGCACACCGGCTTTTTCGGCGTAGCGCTTGATGATGTGCCAGAACGCCTGGCGGGTCATGCGATCGCCGCGTCGTGTCGGGAACAGGTAGTCAGTCTGGCGCTCGAGCAGAATCTCCATGCGCGGCCCATCGATGAAATCCTTGAGCCAGCGCTGCGATTCCTCGCCAAGCGGAATAAGACGTTCGCGGTCGCCCTTACCGATGATGCGCAGGACGCCCTGGTTGAAGTTGATCTGCGATTGCTTGAGGTTGATGAGCTCTGAAACCCTGAGCCCGGTTGCATACAACAGCTCCAGCATGGCGCGGTCGCGATGGCCGAGTGGCTCGTCGGTGTTGGGTGCATTCAGCAACTCATCGACTTCGTCTTCGGAAAGCGTCTTGGGCAACGAGCGGCCGATTCGCGGCATCTCAATCTCTGCGGTTGGATCGGTATCGCGCATACCTTCGCGCATAATGTAACGGAAGAAGCGACGGAAGCTCGACAGCTGGCGTGCTGTCGAACGCGGCTTGGCGCCGGACTCCACGCGCTTGGCAATGAAATCCAGCAGGTCGGCCTTGTCAGCCTGTTCGATTGACTTCTCGTTCTCGGACAAGCCGCGGCCCAGCGTCATGAGATCAGCGCGATAGGCACCCAGCGTGTTCTTCGAGAGACCACGTTCCATCCAGATAGCATCGAGAAAGCGGTCCACGAGCTCTTCCGAGCGCAGCACATTTTTCGACTCCGGCTTACTTTGTTTGTTGCTACTAGCCATATACGTCCATCTTCCTTAGTCGCACATTCCTTCTGTGCGATGAAATTGCCTCTGCCAACCGTTGCGTCCTGCTGGTAGCATACCGGGTCACCTTCATCGCCAAGCGACGGATTTCGCAAGGTTTATGAGTATGCTGAGTAACCCGGGGGTCCGGCGTGACCGCTGTCACACATTAGACAAGGCATTGACATAAGGTGAACTGGGTCACACGTATCAAGAGCGGGGCCTGGGGACTGTTTGCCTGGCTGTCTTTCGGTCTGTCCGTACTGTTCTCGCTGCTCGTCGTTCTGATCGTGCCCTCCTCCGACCGACGCCAGAAACTGGTGACCTGGGCCGCCAAAATGGTCTTCGTGCTGCCCCGGGTCGATGTCCAGGTGCGCGGCATGGACAACCTCCCGATTGATAACTGCATTGTCGTTGCCAATCACGCCAGCTATCTCGACGGACCGCTGCTCAAAGGATACCTGCCGTGGCGATTCAATTTTGTGATCAAAGGCGAAATGCGGAACTTTGCTCCGGCACATTTCCTGTTACGGCGTTCCGGCTCGAAATTCGTCGAACGCACTGACATCAAGGGCAGCACCCGCGATGCTCGACACATCGTCAAGGCCGCCCTGGACGGCGAATCGCTCGGCTTTTTCCCGGAAGGGACCTTTCGCGAGGAGCCCGGAGTCAGCCGTTTCCGGCCGGGCGCCTTTGTGGCCGCGATCAAGGGTGATATGCCCGTCGTCCCGATCTCGATCGGCGGTTCGCGCGACATGCTGCCTGCCCGCCGGTTCCTGCCACGGTATGGCCCATTGACCATCGATATCCTGCCAGCCATAGCTCCAGGCGATCCCGGGTTCGAGACGAGCCGCGGCCTTGCTGAAACCGCACGCCAACGAATTCTCGCGGTACTTGGCGAGCCGGACCTGCTGGACAATGAGGACGAGTCGACCGCGCCCGGCTAGCATATTTGTAGTATTGCGCGACGCCGCAAATTGCAGGACAGTAGCGGCGCCTTCATCAATCCTCGCAATGGCTGGAGCAAAGCAATATGAGTTCAGATGCTGTCGTAATCGTAGCCGCCAAAAGAACGCCTATCGGCGCATTTCAAGGAGCGCTGAGTGGTGCAACCGCAGCTCAGCTTGGCGCCGCAGCCATCAAGGGTGCGGTTGACGCCAGCGGCATCGACGCTGCCGATATCGATCGCGTCATGATGGGTTGCGTACTGCCGGCCGGACTCGGCCAGGCGCCGGCTCGCCAGGCAGCCTTGGGCGCCGGGGTACCCGAAGGTGTGCCCTGCGTGACGGTTAACAAGATGTGTGGCTCCGGTATGGAAGCCATCATCCTGGCGCATGACATGATCAAAGCCGGCAGCGCCGGCATCGTGGTCGCCGGGGGACTCGAGTCAATGAGCAATGCCCCCTACCTGCTTCCCAAGGCACGGAGCGGCTATCGAATGGGTCACCAGGAAGTGCTTGATCACATGTTCTTTGACGGACTCCAGGACCCGTATGAAGGCAAAATGATGGGGCACTTCGCCCAGGTCACCGCAGATAAGTATGGTTTTTCGCGCGAAGAGATGGATGCGTTTGCCACCGAGTCCGCTGTGCGTGCACAGCGGGCGGTAGCCGACGGGTCTTTTGCCGGCGAAATCGCCCCCGTGACCATCAAGTCACGCCGCGGAGAAACGGTCGTCGACTCGGACGAGACTCCGGGAAACGTCAGCGTCGACAAGATCCCGACACTGCGCCCGGCCTTTGCAAAAGATGGCACCGTGACCGCCGCAACATCCTCGTCGATTTCCGACGGCGCGGCAGCAGTACTGATGATGACGGCAGCAGAAGCCGACAAACGCGGACTCACGCCGATTGCCAGGATCGTCGGCCACTCCGCCTTTGCTCAAGAACCTGCGTGGTTCACAACGGCACCAGTCTATGCATTGAAGAAACTGCTCGATGCACAGGGCTGGACGCCGGACGACGTCGACCTGTTCGAAATCAATGAGGCCTTTGCTGTCGTGACGATGGCGGCCATGAAAGATGTCGGCATCAGCCATGACAAAGTGAATGTGAACGGGGGCGCCTGCGCACTGGGCCATCCGATCGGAGCAACAGGCTGCCGCATCTCGGTCACGCTGCTGCACGAGCTTGCCGCTCGTGGTCTGACGCGCGGCATTGCAACCCAGTGCATCGGTGGCGGCGAAGCTACAGCCGTCGCATACGAAATTCTTTAGGGAGAGATTTCTGTGAAATTGTCAGAAGCTAAAGCCGTCATTACCGGCGGCGCATCGGGCCTCGGCTTTGCAACCGCACAGCGCATCGTCAACGAAGGCGGCCAGGTCGTGCTGCTCGATATTAACGATGCTCTTGGTGCAGAAAGTGCGGCGAAACTGGGAGACCGGGCGAGCTATGTGAGCACCGACGTATCAAATGAGGATTCTGTCAAGGCTGCGGTTCTTAAAGCCAAAGAGACGATGGGCGGCATTACGCTCGCCGTGAATTGCGCCGGGGTTGCCAATGCGGGTCGCGCACTGGGTCGTGAAGGACCCTGGCCAACAGAGAATTTCAATCGTGTCATTCAGATCAACCTGGTTGGAACGTTTAACGTCACCAAGGAATCCGCGGCGATCATGAACGAAAACGAGCCCGGTGAGGACGGCGAACGTGGCGTCATTATCAGTACCGCATCAATCGCCGCATTCGAGGGCCAGATCGGCCAGGCCGCCTACGCGGCGTCGAAAGGTGGCGTGCACGCCATGATGCTGCCGTTGGCCCGCGAGTTCGCAAACTTCGGCATCCGGGTGAACACCATCGCGCCAGGCATCATGCTGACGCCAATGATGGCCGGCATGTCTGAAGAAGTGCAGGCATCGCTCGCGAGCCAGGTGCCGTTCCCGAAACGCCTGGGTCACCCTGAGGAATACGCCAACACGGTCGCGTTCATCTACGAAACGACGTATGTGAACAGCGAGACCATCCGTTGTGATGGCGCAATCAGGATGCAGGCCAAGTAGGCCCCTCACATATTGGCGTAATTGGGTCCGCCGGTGCCTTCGGGCACCGTCCACACGATATTCTGTTTCGGGTCCTTAATATCGCAGGTCTTGCAATGCACGCAGTTGGCCGGGCTGATCTTGAATACCTTCTCGCCGCCCTCGTCCACAATCTCGTAAACACCCGCCGGGCAATAACGCTGTGCTGGTTCGTCGTACTCAGGCAGGTTGTACGCGACCGGAATGGACTCGTCCTTCAGCTTCAGGTGTGATGGCTGGTCTTCCTCGTGATTGGTGCTCGACAGGAACACTGAGGACAGCTTGTCGAACGTAATCACACCGTCAGGCTTCGGATACTCAATCACCTTTGCTGCAGAGGCCTTGTCCAGGCACTCATGATCAGGATCCTTGTTGTGCCATGTAAATGGCAGTTTGCCGAAGAAAATATTCTGGTCGATGAATGCGAACACCGCACCGAAGAACATGCCCAGTTTGTGTAAGCCCGGACCGAAATTGCGGCCCCTGTACAGTTCCTTGTAGACCCAGGATGCATTGACGCTTGCTTCGAAATCGCTGAGTTCGGACTGCCCCTGATCACCCGACGACAACGCCTTCTGGATACTCTCCGCCGCCAGCATGCCCGTCTTGATCGCCGTGTGCGCACCCTTGATCTTGACACCATTCAGGAAGCCGGCACCGCAACCGATGAGCATCCCGCCCGGGAAGGCCAGCTTTGGCAACGACTGCAGACCGCCCTTGTTCACGGCACGCGCACCGTACCCAATACGTTTGCCGCCCTCGAGGTAGCGGCGAATTTTCGGATGCGTCTTCCAGCGCTGGAATTCATCAAATGTTGATAAATGCGGGTTCCTGTAATTCAGCGCAATAATCAGGCCCAGGTAG
>JAIBDF010000180.1 GCA_024679535.1 Chromatiales bacterium | reverse complement strand
GACCCACCATGTCGGTGGATATCTGAAAATCGCTCCCGAGCATACGGAGAGCGGCCCGCTCGACAAGATGATGAAACCGGGCATCGGCAGCTACGACCGCTTCAAGGAGATGTTTGAACAGTTCTCGAAAGAGGCGGGCAAAGAGCAATACCTGATTCCCTACTTCATCGCGGCGCATCCGGGTACCACGGACGAGGACATGGTGAACCTGGCGCTGTGGCTGAAGAAGAATAACTTTCGGGCGGACCAGGTCCAGGCGTTCTACCCGTCACCCATGGCAACCGCGACCGCAATGTATCACTCGCGCAAGAACCCCTTGCGCAAGGTCACCTACAAAAGTGACCGCGTGGATACGGTCAAGAGCCCGGAACAGCGACGTCTGCATAAAGCCCTGCTTCGTTACCACGACCCGAAAAACTGGCCGGTGATTCGTGAGGCGTTGCGAGATATGGGGCTCGGCCGCCTGATCGGGTCGGGCGAGGATCAACTGGTGCCGGTAGATCAGCCGCCGGAAGACACGGTACGCGGATCAGCACGCAGGAAGAACACTGCGGCGGCACATGCCAAGCGCATCCGCAAGGGCAGGGTCCTGACCCAGCACACAGGCTTGCCGCCGCGCAAGAACAACTAGCCTTTTCCCGCTGGACCAGGCCTGGCGTTTCATCCAACCGGACGTTCTGATACGGATCCTTCGGTCGTGACGGCCAACGCTGCAACGTCACCACGACAGGTACGCAGGCAGGTGACATTGCTGTAACCTCGTGCTTACTCATGAACAAGAACACCGCCAGGACGATCGCTGATCAGCTGACCTGGGCAAGGATCTGGTTAGCCTTGCCGATAACAGCGTGCGCCTGGCTTGACCTCCAGTCGTGGGTATTAGGCCTGTATATCGTGGCGGCATTAACCGACCTCTTCGACGGAATGTTCGCTCGACGTGCTGCCCCGCCGAAAACCGACACCGACCTGGACGGCAATGTCGATGTGGTCTTCTCAATCATGACACTCGTCTGGCTCTGGATGCTGGTGCCGGGCTTCCTCGAAAACTACTGGCTGCCTTACCTGCCCGTGCTGGTGGCAATCCAGATCTATCTTTCGGCTATGCCGCTGCGTTATCCCGGCATCGAGATCCCGCACCTCCCGTTTGGACGCGTCATGATGGTCGTGTTCTGCTGCATGCTGCCGATATTGCTCGTGTGGGGCGATCAACCCTGGTTCGTTCACAGCGTTTTCATCCTCGCGACAGCCTCGAAACTGCAGATCGCGTGGCACGTCGCAAACCTGAGCCCGATCTCACCCCGGCCTCGAGCTTCCAGCCGGGAAGACAACGTTGCTTAGAAAATTCGCCCACCTGCTTCTGCGCCTTGGCGGATGGACGCCGGTTGGCGGCGTACTGGACGACCCCAAGGCAGTACTCGTTGCCGCACCTCACACATCGAACTGGGATGGATATTGGGCCCTGGTTTATAAGGTAGCCGTCGGCCTTGACGTCAGGTTCTTCGCCAAAAAATCACTGTTCTGGTTCCCGCTCGGCAACCTGCTGCGCTGGCTCGGAGCGATCGAGCTCGATCGCAGCCGTGCAGTGAACGCCGTGCAGCTGGCGATCGATGAGTTCGAGAAGAACGATTCGTTCTACCTGGGCCTCGCGCCGGAAGGAACGCGCAGTCTGAAGCCCGGATGGAAGTCGGGCTTTTATCGGATCGCGCAGGGCGCCAACGTACCCGTCTATATCGGCTTTCTCGATTTTGGCCAGAAGCGTATCGGTATTGGTCCGAAGGTGGAGCTGACTGGCGATCCCGATGTTGACCTGGCCGTCATTCGCAAACACTACGAAGGCATCAAGGGCCGATGGCCGGAGAAGGCCAGCCCGATCGTCTTTCCCTGAGCATTCGCCTCCCCACAGAAAAGGCCGCCCTGAGGCGGCCTTTGTTTGCATTGCGACGCGACTCTATCGACGATAGTTGATCTCAAGTCCCAATTCGCGGCCCTTCTTCATCGGGCCGGCGGTATAGAGCCCTGCGATCGACGTCAGGTTACCCCAGTTCGCTTCGTCCTCGAGGTTCTGGCCGTACAACGAAACGTTCCAGGTATCATCCGCTGAGAACCAGTTAATGCTTGCGTTCGTACGTCTCTGATCATCAAAGTACTGCAGGTTGGCATCGTCATATGGATGACTTTCGCGGAAGCTGTGGCTAAGCATGACGTTGAACACGTTTGCACCAACCGGGAGATCCCACGACAAGCCAACGCTGTAATTGGTCGGCGCGAGACGCGACAGCTCGGGCCCGAGGAATGCTGCGAAGGCCGGGTTGACGGTATCGTACTCGCCGTCCTGCCAACCGTACGATGCATTAATCGAGAAGTTGTCCGTAATCAGGGCAATGAAATCAACCTCAACACCCATGATCGTGACGTCACCAGCATTGATCGTTCCCTGAAGTACGATCACATCCGGATCCGGCACGTTGAGTTCGCGCTGCATGTCGTCGATCGAATTGTGAAACGCAGCGATGTTAAGGCGCATGCGACCGTCCATCATGTCCGTCTTCATGCCAATTTCGAACGTGTTGTTTTCTTCTTCAAGCGTCGGGCCCGGCGGTATTACGTTGGGCTTGGCGTTGCGGAAGTTAATACCACCTGAGCGGAAGCCTTTTGACCAGAATCCATAGAACTGGGTGTCATCGTTCACGCGGAACTGCATGCCGACTTTCGGCGTAATGTTGCTCCAGTCACCCGCCAACGGGGTGAACTCACAATCGAAGGTGGTGTTATCCGAACACCCGCCGGTGATTACTGCACCCGTCTTGCTCTCGTCCGTGTAACGCAGGCCAGCCGTCAGCGTCCAACTGTCGCCCATATGGAAGTCATTACTCCAGAACGCACCGAAGTTTTTCGCTTCCATGTCGCCACCCAGCGCGCGCTGCAGATTCACTCCAAACGGTGCCGGACCCAGCGGTGGCGGCAACCAGATGTAGCGTGCTTCACGGTAGGTGATGTCCTGCTTGAAGTAGTACAGGCCCATGGTTGCTTCCCAGTTGTCCGAGAAGTTACCCGCCCAGCGGAGCTCATTGCTGAACTGTTTCTGATCGGTGTTGCCCGGCGCGGCAAAAATAGGCAGGTCAGTACCATCGATATCCGCTGCAGAGCTCGCTTTGACGCGACGCGTTCCCATGATGTTGGTCAGCGTTCCATCGCCGACCTCCCCGATGTTGACCTCGGCCATGGCCTGCGTCCACTCGATCTCGGTGAACCCGGTCTCGTCGCTCGACGTCGAAAAATCGGGCAGCAAACCGGCACGCTGTGCCGATACGTTGGTCCATGCAGAGCCGTCGCCCTCAGTTTCACCGTGCTCCACGATCAACGTGACATCCGATGTGTCATTCGGCGTAAATACGAGCGTCGGTCGGAACATTCTCGTTCTCAGCGCGCCGACGTTAGACCCGTCAGCAGGATTAGCATAGAACGGCTGGAACGGGTGTGGCGCCGGATTGGGTGCCTGCGGATTGACGTTTTTGTAGTAGCCGGGATCGTCGTCGTAGTAAACGACCATTTTCGCGGCCAACACGTCATCAATGAGCGAGCCCTCGATGGAACCGGCAAGGTTCATTTGTTCATCATCGGTCGCGCCGAGGCGGAGGCGCACACCTGACTCACCATCGGGTCGAGCGTTGCGCAGCACGACTGCGCCGCCGGTGACGTTGCGACCAAACAAGAGACCCTGCGGACCACGCAGGACTTCAACCGACTCGAGGTCGAACGTATCGATGACCACACCGTAGGTCGTTCCCATGAACAGGCCGTCGACAAAGACGCCTACCGTGGGATCAACCGACGGGATCGAGCTGTTGATACCCTGGCCACGAATAGAGAAGTTCTGTACGCCGGGAAACGTGCCAACAGACTCCAGCTGGACGTTCGGCATCTTGTAACTCAGATCTTCGATCTTCTTCACAAAAAGCGCTTCCAGCTGCGTGGCGCCGAAGGCCGACACGGCAACAGGAACATCCTGAACCGCCTCAGCCGAGCTCCTCTTGCGAGCTGTAGTGACGATTTCCTCCAGAAGCGCTCCGGCAGAACCTTCCTGAGCAAGCGCAATATTTGGTAGCGAAAAAGCAACAACAGCTGACACGGCCGTGGCCATGGCGCCAAAAAACGCACTCAAGTTTCTGATTTTCAGATTAAAAAACACGGTATCCCCCTCACTTACCCCTCTGAAGATAACCAGCATACTGTTGTATGCACGCGTATGCCAATCTCAAATAGTGGTTTTTTTGAGCACCCCGGATGACGACCCCATTGAGATTTGAGCGCTCATCCAGCATCCTCCCCACGCCATTATGAATGACACCAGCACACGCAAACGCACGATTCGCAGCTTCGTGCGCCGGGCGGGCCGAATCACGCCCTCACAGCAACGCGCTTTCGAGACACTCTGGCCGGTCTATGGCGTGGATTACCGTACGCAATTACTGACCTTCGATCAGGTCTTCGGGAGATCCGCGCCGGTAGTTCTGGAGATCGGTTTCGGCAACGGTGAGACCCTGGTCGAGCAAGCCGCCGCAAACCCGGACAGCGATTTCATTGGCATCGAAGTACATGAGCCCGGCATCGGACATTGCATGCTGAAGGCCGATGAACGGGGCGTCACCAACCTGCGCCTCATCAATCACGATGCCATCGAAGTGCTGACAAACCAGGTACCTCATGGCTCATTGTCGCGGCTGAATCT
>JAIBDF010000048.1 GCA_024679535.1 Chromatiales bacterium | reverse complement strand
CAGCGGATCGGCCTGATCGAGATTAACAGCGGTATCGCTGCTGAACGTATCTTCCAGCAGCGGATCGGCCTGATCGAGATTAACAGCGGTATCGCTGCTGAACGTATCTTCCAGGGAACGGAATTCACCCGTATCACCAGTTACCGCGGCCATATTCGGCGCTGGCGCCTCAATGGTCTCGATGTTCTCGGTTGCCTCACCAAACTCAGGTTCCATCGGACGGATGCCTGAATCCTGTTCGACCACGACAATCGATTCGTCGTCATGGCTTGGTGCCCGCAAGATTTCGGTCGCCGACATGGCACCAGCTGCGAGTTCGCCCTTGTCCAACGTCTCCCACGGTGAGTCATCATCATCCCCGCTGGCACGACGCAGGAACCAAAGCAATACACCGGCAGCCAGGACGACAGCCGCACCGATCTTCAGCCACCAGCTACCGAGAATGCCCATGATGCGATCCATGATGCTGGACTCGTTGACCCGCGGCGTGCGGACCGTAGTTGCCGGCGGTTCCGCTGCCTCATCCGCAGCAGCGTCAGCGGCTGCGGCATCATCGGCTGCGGCATCATCGGCAAGCAGTGCTTCGTCATCGATCAATTCGTCGTCAATGAGCGTATCGTCGGCGGTCTCGTCCACCAACGTCTCGTCGACCGGCGGTTCGTAGACTTCACCGCGAATTTCAGCAAGTTCCTGGCGCAGCGAAGCAAGTTCGTTATCCCGAATTTCAATCAGCGATTGCTGATCGGGCACATCGGCTGCTTCAAGATCGGCGATACGATCAGCGATCTCCTGCTCCCGGCTAATCGGTTCGGACGCGCTGAGATCATCTTCGTAGTCGAGTCCCGCCGGCTCTTCGTCAGGCGGCACCAGCACCAGGCTGGGGCGCGTCTCCGCCGTATCGGGCTCGGTCGCGTAGCCGGAATCCGGCGCCGCGTAATCTGCCGGGCCGCCCCATTCCTCATTTTGGCGCTGGACCGACGATAACGCCTCGCCACGACTGATCTGGAATATCTGATCAGCACTTGGGATGTTGAGCGAAACGCCGGCGCTCAGACGATTAATGTTGCCCGAAAAGGCGTGCTGGTTCGCTTCAAAGATAGCGATCATGGTCTGGTTGATCGTCAGGCGGCTGTCGGGACGCATGCGGCTCGCGATGCCCCACAGGGTATCGCCGCGTTCGACGTAGAGTTCATCGCCGGGCGATGTCGAGTAATCCGAATCACCTTGCGCAGGCGGCGGTGCATAACGAACCGGCTCTTTTTCCCCTTCCGGCGCTGGCGGAGGAGTCACGCGCGGCTGCGGCGGCGGCGGTGTCGCACGTTCCTGAGGCTGGGGCGCAGGCTCGGGCTGACGTTCGATGCGTGCACTGTCCGTTGGCGTCACCCGACGCGGAGCCTGTACGGGCGCTGTTTGCTTCACGGCCGGCGGCGCGTAGGTCGGCGGATCCAGGAGAACGGTGTACTCGCGCAGCAGGCGGCCGCTGGACCATGTAGCTTCAACGAGGAATGTCAGGAATGGCTCGGTAATCGGCGAGCGGGAACGTACCTCAACAACGGCACCATTGGCGCCATTCGACGACACGTTAAACTCGATTCCCTGAAGATAAAACGGCCGATCGAGACCGTATCGCTCAAATGTTTCGGCCGAGGCTAGCGAGACGGTAAGGTTTGCCACCTCTTCAGGCGAGGCCGACAGCAAAACAATCTGCGCACGCAGCGGTTCATTCAGCGCTGATTCGAGATTGATATCACCGAGTCCAATGGCCCAGACCTCGCTCGACAGCAAAAGGACAAGTGCAAGCGAGATACGCGTAAGACGTCGCGACATAATGTTTTTCTCCAAACCCCACAAAGCCCCTTAAAGACATCCAGTCAGGGCCGATATTTGCCTGCGAACTATAGCCTAAAGATAGTTTTTTGCCAATATTTCAGCAATTTGGACGCTATTTAGAGCCGCGCCCTTACGTATGTTATCGGCGACCACCCAAAGATCAATTCCACGCGGATGCGAGATGTCCTCGCGGATTCTGCCGACGAAAACCGGGTCTGCGCCCGAGCTTTCGGTGACTGCGGTCGGATATTCCCCTGTTTCGACCCCATCAAGCACCTCGATACCCGGTGCATTGGCCAATAATGCCAAGACATCAGCGGCGGATATTTTGTCGCGCGTTTCGATGTGTACGGCCTCGGAATGCCCAAAAAACGCCGGAATTCGCACGGCCGTCGGATTCACGAGGATGTCCTCGTCCTCCAGTATCTTGCGCGTTTCCCACACCATCTTCATCTCTTCCTTGGTGTAGCGGTTGTCCTGGAAGACATCGATATGCGGGATGGCATTGAAGGCGATCTGCTTCGCATCCCCTTCGATTTCCAGCGGACGTCCGTTCAGCAAGGTCGTCGTCTGGCGCACGAGTTCCTCGACAGCGCTGCGACCCGCACCGGAGACCGCCTGGTAAGTGCAGACGTTGATGCGCTCAATGCCGACGGCGTCATAGATGGGCTTCAGCGCCACAACCATCTGAATGGTCGAACAATTCGGGTTAGCGATGATGCCGCGGGCTGTGTGCCGGGCAATCGCTTCCGGGTTGACCTCCGGCACGACCAGGGGGATATCGTCGTCGTAGCGAAAGTGCGACGTGTTATCGATCACAACACACCCGGCTGCAGCCGCTTTGGGCGCGTATGCTTCAGAAATAGACCCGCCAGCGGAGAACAGGCCAATCTGCACCTTGGAGAAATCGAATTCAGCCAGATCCTCGACCATGAGTTCACGGCGACCGAAGTCGACCGATTTCCCAAGCGAGCGCTCACTGGCAAGAGCATAGATCTTCCCTACCGGAAACTTTCGCTGACTCAATATGGCCAGCATTGCCTCGCCGACGACGCCTGTGGCACCGACGACAGCGATATCAAACTTTTTACTCATGATTTGATTGTCCCGGCCTGAAGGCCCTCCTACGAAAGGTTGGGAGTAGCCGAATCCACATCGGCATTTTGCGCCCGATTGCGCAGGTAGTGATCCATGATAACCAGCGCCACCATAGCTTCGGCGATGGGTGTAGCGCGCAAGCCAACACAGGGATCATGGCGACCCTTGGTGACTATCTCCGTGTCCTTGCCGCTCTTGTCGATGGTCTTCCCCGGCCTGGTGATGCTCGAGGTCGGTTTTAGCGCGATGCTGGCTAACAGGTCCTGGCCCGATGAAATCCCGCCGAGCGTGCCGCCCGCATCGTTCTTGTCAAAGCCGGTCGCCGACATTTCATCGCGATGCTCGCTACCGCGCTGTGTGACCGCGGAGAAGCCGGCACCGACTTCAACACCCTTGACGGCATTGATGCTCATCAGGCCATGCGCGAGGTCGGCTTCCAGCTTGTCGAACACGGGCTCGCCGAGGCCAGGCGGCAAGCCATGCGCAAGCACGCTGATCTTCGCGCCGATTGAATCGCCCTGCTCCCGCAGGTCGTTCATGAACGTCTCAAGTTCATCGAGTTTATCGGGGTCCGCGCAAAAGAACGGGTTGTCATTGACGATCGACAGGTCGCTGGCCGCCAGCTCGATCGGCCCCAGCTGCGCAACATACCCGTTGATATCGATGCCTTCACGTTCCTTGAGGTACTTTCGCGCGATCGCACCGGCCGCTACACGCATCGCTGTCTCGCGCGCCGACGACCGACCGCCACCGCGATAATCGCGGATGCCGTATTTCTGCTGGTAGGTGTAGTCAGCATGACCGGGACGAAACTTGTCCTTGATATCGCCGTAATCCCTGGATCGCTGGTCGGTGTTCTCGATGAGCAGGCCGATCGGCGTGCCCGTTGTCCTGCCTTCGAAAACACCGGACAGAATGCGCACCTGGTCCGGCTCATTGCGCTGCGTTGTGTGTTTGTTGCGCCCCGGTCGACGTCGATCAAGATCAACCTGGATGTCGGCCTCCGCGAGTTCCATACCAGGCGGACAGCCGTCTACGATGCAGCCAAGCGCCACGCCATGGCTCTCGCCAAAGGTCGTTACCACAAATGATTTTCCGAAGCTGTTGCCTGACACCTGTCTGTAATCCGATCTGTTGTCTATTTAATCTGTAAATCTGTGCGGGTCAGCAGGAATACTCCGACCCCGCCCTGCTCGAACTCAAGCCAGACGAAAGGCAAATCCGGATAGGCAGCTTCCAGCGCTGCCTGACTATTGCCGACCTCACAAACGAGTATTCCATTGTCCGTCATAAATCGCGAGGCGTCTCGTAGAATCTTGTGGACAGACTCGAGACCGTCCTCACCCGCCGCCAGTCCTAACTCGGGTTCATGCCGATACTCCGCGGGCCTGGAATCCATGTCGATCTGGTCAACGTAGGGCGGATTGCTGATCACGAGGTCATAGCGAGCGTCGCCGAGCGCGTCGAAAAAGTCCGACTTGATGGTCTGTACCCGGCCTTCAAGCCCATGGCGCTCAACGTTAATGTTCGCTACGGCGAGTGCATCATCGGAAATATCGACCGCATCGACATGCGCGTCGGGAAATGCACAGGCCGTCGCGATCGCGATACAACCGCTGCCGGTACCCAGATCCACGGCGCGATGGACCTCGGCCGGTAATATCCAGGGTGAAAACTGGTTGTGAATGAGTTCGGCGAATGGCGATCTCGGTACGAGCACGCGCTCGTCGATATAGAACTCCAGCCCGGCAAACCAGGCCTGGTTTATGAGATAGGCGAGCGGCACCCGCTCGTCGGTGCGTCGAGCCGCCAGCGCGCCGACTTTCAAGACGTCTTCTGCGGCAACCGGGTTTGCATAGACAGCGGGTGCCTCGTCGTGCGAGAGACCCAGGCAGGCGAAAACGAGCCAGGCCGACTCGTCGATTGCGTTGTCGGTGCCATGCCCATAGGTAAGCCCAGCCGCTTCAAAGCGGCCGGCAATTTCCCGAATGAGCTGCTCGACGTTCATGCCGCGCGAATCTATCACGCTCATGGTCATTCTGCCTGTAGAATTGTCGCCTGATCCTCCGTTGCTAATTGATCATCATTATGGGCCCCAGAAATATTATCGTCGCCGTGGCGCTGGCCATCGCACTTGCCGCAGGCGTGTTTGTCGCGGCACGTAATCAGGCACCGGATGCGCCAACTTCCGCACTGGCGCTGCCAGTACCCAAACCGGTACCGGCCTTCTCGCTTCTCAATCAGTTTGGGGAGCCGGTCGACCAGTCTGTCTTCGAAGGTCAGTGGGACCTCGTATTTTTCGGATTTACGCACTGCCCGGATATCTGCCCGACGACGCTGCAGGTCCTCGCAGCGGCAAAGAAGGCACTCGCAGAACAAGGTCGTGAGGTATTGCCACGAATCGTCCTCGTCAGTGTCGATCCCGAGAGAGACTCGCCGGAGATTCTCGGTCAGTACATCGACTATTTTGGCGACGGCAACCTTGGGCTTACCGGCACGCTCGAGGAACTCCGGAAACTGACCGGCGGGCTCGGAATTTTCTTTCAGAAGCAATCAGGCGATGACGATGGCGCCGACTATTCGGTCGACCACTCCGCCGCGGTGCTCGTGATCGATCCTGATGGCGGATTCCATGCAGTATTTAGCGGTCGCCACGTTGTGGAGAACTTTGTCCATGATCTGCCGATTCTCATGGGCAACCGATAATGCGCCTCTCAGTTGCTCTGCTCGCGACTGCCCTGGTTGCCTGTGGCGCACCCAAGCCGCCGCTGGTAATCAGCGAACTGGAAGTCACGGAACCCATACCAGGCAGGCACATGAGCGCCGGGTTCTTTATTCTCAGGAACAACACCGCTGAGGTCATCAACATAACCGGCGTCTTCAGCCCACAATTTGCGCGTGTCGAAATTCATGAGACGACAGTAACGGATGGCGTATCGCGCATGCGCCGACTTGACGCGCTTGTGGTGCCCGCGCACGGCAGCGTTGTGCTGGAGCGCGGCGGCAAACACCTGATGCTGATGCAAGCACATGAAGGCAGTGATGTGGTCACGCTGCAATTCCTGAGTGCCGGCACACCCGTGCTGTCTGTCGACTACGTATTTCCAAAGGACAACTGATGATTGCCAGAGCATTTGTACTGTTGCAATACCTGCTGCCGCGTCACTGGTTCACGGCCGTGATCTGGCGTATTGCACGAATTCGCCACACCGGCACCAAGAACTTCCTCATCACGAAATTCGCCAGCGCGTTCGACGTTGATCTGGAAGTAGTGAAGCTCAATGTGCCGGACGACTTTGCGACGTTTAACGATTTCTTTATTCGCGAACTTGCCGACGACGCACGTCCGATCGACGATGACCACGATGCCATCGTTTCGCCTGTCGACGGCACCGTCAGCTTTGCCGGCACCATTCACGGTGACAGCATCTTCCAGGCCAAGGGCATCGACTATTCGCTGGGTGACCTTCTCGCGACCGATATTGTCGAAGCCGAACATTACGTGGGCGGCAATTTCGCGACGGTTTACCTTGCGCCGTACAACTATCATCGCGTGCATGCGCCGATCGCCGGTGAGCTGGTGGCCGCACGCTACGTGCCGGGCGACCTGTTCAGTGTCAATAAAGCGACAGTCTCGCATCTCGACGGACTGTTCCGCCGTAACGAACGCCTGGTCATGCACTTTCGTACCGCGAACGGTCCGGCAGTGCTGGTCTTCGTTGGTGCACTCAACGTCGGCAGTATCTCAACGCCCTGGACGGGCGAGATCCGACCGCGCAAGACAGGCGTCGTGGATGTGCTGGACTTATCCGGCCACCCCACGCAAGTGCAAAAAGGCGATCTGCTGGGCTGGTTTAATATGGGATCTACCGTGATCCTGCTCCTGCCGAAGGGCACCTGCGCATGGGATGATGACCTGGAACCCGGTGAGACGCTGAAGATGGGCGTGGAGATTGGCGAATTGAAGAGCGCCACTGAGTGAGCGACTGGCGGCCTGCATCCGGCCCGGCAGCCGCGGCCAGCCGTGCCGCATTGATGCGCCGCGTGCGTACCTGTTTCGAAGAGTCCGGGGTCCTCGAAGTCGATACGCCGGCGCTCAGCTCCGCGGCCGTCAGCGACACACAGATTGAAAGTTTTGAGATTGCCGCTAGTGCGGTCAGCGCACGACCGCTGTTCCTGCACACCTCGCCCGAATTCTGCATGAAGCGCCTCCTTGCCGACGGTTATCCCGACATTTATTCGATCTGCCGCGTATATCGGGACGGCGAGGCAGGACGCAGACACCAGCCCGAATTCACCATGATCGAGTGGTACCGCCTCGGTATGAACCTCGACGACATCATCAACGATACCCTCCATGTCATGCAGTGCGCTCTCGATGACAAGGCACCCGTTGCGGAACCTGCACAGCTCGACTATCGCGAGGCCGTCCTCGACGCGACCGGCCTCGACCCGCTCAGCGCGGATACGAAATCGCTGGCGAATGCCGTCGATGCGGATAATCGACTGCGCACCGCAATCGGCGACGAAAAAGACGACTGGCTGGATCTGCTGCTGGCGACCCGCGTTGTTCCGGGCTTCGCAAACGACCGGCTGACCGTCTTGAAACACTATCCAGCCAGCCAGGCGGCACTGGCTCGACTCTGCCCGGACGACCCGAGCGTCGCCGATCGCTTCGAGGTTTTTCTTGGCCCGGTCGAACTGGCCAATGGCTACGTGGAACTCGCGGACGCTGCCGAGCAGTCGGCGCGCATTGCCGCGGACATCGCGGCCCGTACCCGGCGGGGACGTTCCGTTCGCCCCGTTGACTCCCACCTGCTTGCCGCCCTGGAGTCAGGGCTTCCCGAGTGCGCCGGAGTCGCGATGGGCTTCGAACGCTTGCAAATGATCCACGACAAGACCGACGATATCGGCGACGTACTAACTTTCGCCTTCGAGCCCGACGAATGATCAAGACAGATTACCAACTCCTCAATTCTCAACTGCATGCGCTACTTGACGGCGAACGCGATGCATTGGCGGCGACCAGCAACTTTGTCGCAGTCCTGTATAACGCAATCACAGAGATCAACTGGCTGGGCGTCTACGTGCTGCGCGGCGACGAACTGGTTCTCGGACCCTTCCAGGGAAAACCGGCGTGTGTGAATATTCCGCTCGATGGCGGTGTGTGTGGCGCGGCAGCGTCAACACTGCAGACACAACGAGTCGCCGATGTGCATGCGTTTCCGGGGCATATCGCCTGCGATGTGGATTCTCGTTCGGAACTGGTGGTGCCGTTGGTTGTGCATGACCAGCTTATCGGCGTACTCGATATCGACAGCCCGATCACGCGCCGCTTCAGCGTAGAAGACCAGGCTGGCGTAGAGACATTGTGCGCCACGTTCTGCGCGTTGCAGGAGACCCGCAAGTACTTTATTTGACGCGCGACACGTACTCGCGAGAGCGAGTATCGACCTTGATTGTCTCGCCCTGATCCACAAACAGCGGTACGCGCACAACGGCACCCGTCGAGAGCGTCGCCGGCTTCACGCCGCCACTGGCCGTATCGCCCTTCACGCCGGGATCCGTTTCAGTGATCTCGAGTTCCACGAAGTTGGGTGCCGAAACAATCAGCGGCGAATTATTCCAAAGGGTGATGCCGCAGATATCACCATCACTAATCCAGTCTTTCGCGTCTCCAACGGCCTTGGCGTCGGCCGCGTATTGCTCAAACGTGTCCTGCACCATGAAGTGCCAGAACTCGCCGTCGGTGTAGAGATACTGCATGTCGGTGTCCATGACATCGGCCGCTTCAACCGACTCGCCGGACTTAAAGGTCTTGTCGACCGTTTTCCCCGTTTTCAAATTGCGGATACGGACGCGATTGAACGCCTGACCTTTGCCGGGCTTTACGAATTCGTTGTCGACGATAATGCACGGATCGCCATCAATAATGATCCGCAGGCCCGACTTGAACTCGCTGGTGCTGTAATTTGCCATGGTTGTCGCTCTCGAAAGCCAATTCACCGATTGGTGGCGAGGCGCTATGATACCGAAGTAGCGGCGCCACGCCAGCCGAATTTTCGGCCCACAGTCCCGCCATATGGGGCCGAAACTAGATACAGGTCACGGTTTTGGACTCCGGCTCGGGACTACCCCGGCAACTGTGTCTAGACTCCGTGATTCTTAACAGAATATGGACATCACGGGGAATTACCCGGCTAACCAGGGATTTGGATTTGAACGGGCGCCAAAGTATCTCAATCGCCGTCCTGACGGATAACCAGGACGACGTTGAACTGATTAACAGTGCACTGCGCGACGCGGGCCATGCGGCGCATTGTCACTGGATAGCCAGTTCCAACCGGCTGGCGGATACGCTGGCTGCGGAACTTGTTGAACTCCTTGTATTGAACTGCGACCGCTACCCCGATTCCATTCGCCAGGTCGTCAAACAGAAAGACCGTTACAACCCGGAAATCCCGGTCATCGCCATGCAGGCACATGCCGATGAAGGAAGCATCGAATCCGCCATGCGCTCCGGTGCCTGTGACCTGGTGTCCATGGGACTCAAGGAACGCCTGCAGTCCGTCGTGATACGTGAATTACGCGCACTACGCGTTGAACGCGCACTGAACTCCACGCTGCAGTCGGCGACCGAATACAAGAATCACCTCAAACATCACATGGCAGCGTCGGCCAGTAGCTATGCGTTGGTTCAGGAAGGCATCTTCAACGACGTCAATGACGCCTGGTTAAAGCTGTTCAAACTGTCGGACAAGGGTGAGCTGATCGGATTGCCCCTGATGGACTATTTTGAACCCGAAAGCCGTGCGGCACTCAAGGGCGCGCTGGTCGCGACGGTCGCGGGCAAGTGGCAAAAAGACGAGAAGCTAATCGTTAAGGCCCACATCGACTCTGGAGAAGCGGAAGACATGCACCTTGAATTCCGCAAAATCGATCTCGACAATGGCCCCAATGTGCAGATTCGTGTCGCTCCGCGATTAAAAGCTGCAGAAGAGCCAACCAAGCTCGTACACGATGCGCTCAAACGCGACCCGACGATGCTGTTCTTCCACAGAGCGCAGTTTCTCGAACGAATTACCAGACGACTGAAACGCAAGCCCGCATCCGGCACGCATTGTCTTGTCTATATCAAACCCGACAGCTTTGGCTTGATACGTGAAAAGGTGGGAATCATCCAGTCGGAAGAGATTCTCGCGCAGTTCGCAGAAGTCGTGCGCAAGCGCATGCATCCACGCGATGTTGCGGGACGCTTCGAAGGTACCTCTATCATGGTGTTGCTCGAACGTGGCAGCGCTCGTGACGCCCAGGTCTGGGGCAAACAGCTCATCGATCACCTCTCAACAACTACCTTTGAGATTGGCGACACGTCGACACAGATGACCTGCACAGTTGGCGTCTGCGGCGTCAGTGAAGTCTTCAAGGATCTGGAAGAATTCATAGCTGCGACAGTCAACGCCTATGAACAGGGCATGGAAGCCGGCGGCAGTACGTCCTTCCTCAGTGCGTCCACAAAGCAAGATACAAAACAACGCGAGTTCGACGCCATCTGGGTCAAACACCTCAGTTCCGCCTTGATGGACAATCGCTTCCGCGTTGCGCAACTGCCGATCGCCGGACTGCGCAGCGATTCGATCCAGATGTACGATCTATTGGTCCGCATGATCGACGAGCAGAACAACTCCGTCTTACCGTCCGAATTCATCCCGGCCGCCGAACGCAACAACATGATGAAGAACATCGACCGCTGGATGGTGACTGCAGCCATGGAGTTTTGCGCCAACAATGAGGCCGACCGCGTGTTCGTCCGCCTGTCCAAACAATCGATTACCGACCCAAGCACGCCTGCATGGATGCAACAGAAGATGGATGAGAACGGCTTCGACTGCTCACGTCTTGTCGTACAGGTTCCAGAGACCGATGCCGCAAAACACATCAAGCAGACCCAAGAGCTCGTGAAACACACGCGCAAGCTCGGCATTGGCTTTGCCATTGAACACTATGGTGTCGATCAGGAACGCTTCCAGATACTCGACATCCTGAAGCCCGACTACATCAAGATCGATGGCGAACTCATGCACACATTAATGACCGACGAGTCCATGCAGGGCGCCGTCAAAATTATTGTCAATGCAGCTCAGACACGCAATATCAAAACGATCGCAGAACGCGTCGAAAACGCGAACGCGATGGCCGTGCTCTTCCAGCTGGGCCTCGACTTCATGCAGGGACATTATGTCCACGAGCCTGAAGTCGTCCTGCAGGATCGCAATAGTGGCGTAACCAATACACTCGACGAGCTCACGGCCGCGCACGGCACCTGAGCCCCGAGGAAATGTGACACATGTCACACAGCGTTACTGGAACCATCCGCTAACGCTGCATACGTGCCAAAAACTAGAATGGCTTCATAGATACAAACGCGCGTTAATTCTAGTCTGCATATGGCACGAACACCGGGGCACTTGAAGTGAAGAAGACTCATTATCCGCACAACACCTTACACCGTGCGACGAGGCGGGCTCTGCTGCCACTTGTCGCCATCAGTGGTGGCCTGACGATAACGCCTGCTATGGCGTTGGAATTGGGTGAACTGACCGTTCAGTCCAGCCTGGGCCAACCCCTGCGGGCAAGTATCGCTTACGCGCTGGCGCCCAACGAAATGTTGAGTGACTCCTGTGTTGCTGTCGGTGGCGGCCGTTCGACGGGCGGCTTGCCAGGCATCGGCAAGAGCGCGGTCAGCATCACGAATAGTGCTATTGTAATCACCGGCGAGAACCTTGTTCGCGAGCCCATGCTCGGCACACGCGTGACGATCAACTGCCCCTATACCCCGAACCTCAGCCGCGAATACATGTTGTTTGTCGACCCGACGACCGTTGCCCCGGCGATTGCTGCACCTGTCACGGCCGCCGTTGTAGAAGCAACGACGCAGCCCGCCGCACAGACAACTTCACGGCGCGTACGAACGACCCCGGTGGACACCAAACCGATCAGCCAGTCGACCCGCTACCTGGTGAAGCCTGGCGAAACGCTCGGCGAAATCGTCGGACGAATTGAAAATCGCTCGATGAGCCATTGGCCGGCTGTTAATGCCATCTTCGACGCAAACCCTGATGCGTTCATCGACAACGATCCAAACAAGCTTAAGGCCGGCAGCTGGCTGACAATCCCTGGCTTGGACGGCTCGGCGCCGATTGTAGCCGATACTGCCGTACCTGCCGATGTTGCGCCTGCCGAAGTCACGCCCGCCGAAGTCGTTAACGGCTCCGTCTACGAACCACCTATTCTCGAAGAGATCACCGAATCTGTTGCCGGGGTTGACGCCGTTGACGATGCGCTCGTCGAGGAAGCCGCCTCCACCAGCAGCCTCAGTGAACTGCGTCCGGGCGACGTGGTTGTGGACAGCGAGAACCCGATTGTTCAGCCCGAGAGCACCGTTCTTATTCCGAATACCGAGCTTGAAGGCCCGACAACGACGTCCGAATCTCCAAATGTGCCGACGGCGACCATTGTGACCGAACCGAGTGGCGAGTCTGCGTCAATGCTCGCTTGGTTTGTCGTTGGTGGAGTCGCGGTTTTCGGTCTGCTCGCTCTGTTCGGGCGTCGCATTCGAAGCCGTTTCGGGTCGGCACCAGTTGGCGCCATTGCGGCTACCGCCGCAAGTTTCGAACAGGATGATCGCAGTTACGATATTGAGGATGATTCCCCAACCGAGGAGAACCTCGCACTCGATGCCGACCTCGTACTGGGAACGGGCCTCTCGCAAGGTACCGACATGGATATCGCCCAGGACTTTGGTTTTGCCACGACAACAGAACTCGACATAGAGCTGCCGTGCGAACCCGATCCGACGATCGGCGAAACCGATATCCTGCCGCCGATGCGCCAAGAGCTGGCGTCGATTCTTGAGAGCGAAGTCCTTCCTGAGGACGATGACTATGATATGTCAGTCATCATGGACGCCACCAAGATGCCGGCGCATGACGAAGCCACCGAACGCGACCTGATGGCAGTTGCAGTCACGCCAGACGACGAAACGCTGAATAACGATAACTATGCGATCAGTAATGAAGTCGATTACGACATTCTTGAGCAGGACTACGAGGATGAGATGGCGGTCGCGAACGACGATGAGACAGCTGAGATGGATATCTCGGGCGGTAAACTCGGGTAACGGGTTACCGTTACTCGACGCCGACGAGGCGCTCAACTTTTCGCCAGCCCTTCGGCAGCATGCTGCCGCGTAGGGCCCTGTCACCGTAGTAATCGTCGAGGTCATTCCACTTGATTGTCATCTTGCGGGTTCCCGTGTAAACCTCAAGATGCCCGTCTTCGGGCACCACAGCCGCTGCGACCATTTTCTCAACACCACTCTTGTATTTCGGGCCAGGAATATTGATGAGCTTGTTGCCTTTGCCCTTGGCAAGTTCGGGCAGCTCTTCCATCTCGAATAACAACAGTCGACCAATGGAACTGATGGCCGCAATCAGGCACTCCTTATCGCCCGGCACCCGTGCGGGCACGACAGCCTTCCCGCCTGCCGGTACACGCAGCACCGCCTTACCGGCCTTGTTGCGCGAGACCAGATCCGTGAGCTTGGCGATGAATCCATAGCCCGCATCGCTGGCGAGCAGGTACTTCTGTTCGCGGTCCCCAATCATCGCGCCGCAGAACGCAGCACCATCGGGTGGCTTGAATCGGCTGGACAGCGGCTCGCCCTGCCCGCGCGCCGAGGGCAATGTGCCCGCGACCACGCTGTAGACGCGTCCGGTGCTATCTAAAAACATCGCAAGCTGATTGCTGCGGCCCTGGGCAGCGGCAAGGAAGCTGTCGCCCGAACGATAATTCAACGTTTCGGGGTCGATCTCGTGGCCTTTGGCGGCACGCGCATAGCCGGCCTCAGACAGCACCACCGTCACAGGCTCACTTGCGACCAGCTGTGTCTCGTCCAGGGCCTGCGCCGCCTCGCGCTGGATAATCTCGGTGCGGCGTTCGTCGCCATAGGCTTCCGCATCTTCGAGAATCTCTTTCTTGATGAGCGTCTTGAGCCGCGCGGCACTATTGAGCGTCTTCTCAAGCAGGTCTCGTTCTTCCTGCAATTCCTTCTGCTCACCCTTGATCTTGAATTCCTCAAGCTTGGCAAGATTGCGCAGACGCAGGTTGAGGATTGCTTCAGCCTGGATATCGGACAGTTTGAAGCGCTTCATCAGCACCGGCTTTGGCTCATCCTCTTCACGAATGATGGCGATGACTTCATCAATGTTCAGGTAGGCAACCAGCAGGCCATCAAGGATGTGCAGTCGATCGTTGACGATCTGCAGGCGATGGCCGAGACGATTCCTGACGGTCTCCTTCCGGAACGTCAGCCATTCCTTGAGGATCTCCACCAGGTTGAACATTCGAGGCCGGCCATCAAGCCCGATGATGTTCATATTGACGCGCAGCGTACGCTCGAGCGACGTCGTCGAAAACAGGTGCGACATGAGTTGATCGACATCGACACCGCGTTTCTTGCTGATAACCAAACGTGTCGGGTCCTCGTGGTCCGACTCGTCGCGAAGATCGTCCACCTGCGGCAACTTCTTGGCACGCATCTGCGCCGCAATCTGCTCCTGGACCTTGGCACCCGATATCTGGTAGGGCAGCGACGTGACGACGATATCCGTGCCCTCCATCTTGTAGGCCGCCCGCAGTCGCAGCGTGCCACTGCCGGTGGTATATATTTCGCGGATATCATCCTGCGACGACACGAGTTCACCACCCGTCGGGAAATCCGGACCCCTGACGTGCGTCATGAGCTGGTCGAGTGTCGCCTTCGGGTTGTCGAGCAGATGGACGAGCGCGCTCGTCACTTCATTGAGATTGTGCGGCGGCACATCGGTCGACATGCCGACGGCAATGCCTGTTGTGCCATTGAGCAGCAGGTTCGGCAGGCGCGCCGGCAACACCACGGGCTCCTTGAGCGTGCCGTCGAAGTTCGGTGCCCAGTCGACCGTGCCCAGTCCGAGTTCCTGCAACAGGCTCTTGGCGTACGGCGCGAGGCGCGACTCGGTGTAGCGCATTGCGGCAAACGATTTCGGGTCGTCAGTCGACCCCCAGTTTCCCTGCCCGATGACGATCGGGTAGCGATACGAGAAGCTCTGCGCCATCAGCACCATCGCTTCGTAACACGCCGAGTCGCCGTGCGGATGGAACTTGCCGATGACGTCGCCAACTGTGCGAGCCGATTTCTTGGGCTTCGAGGTGGCCGAGAGACCGAGTTCGCTCATTGCATAGATGATGCGACGCTGTACCGGCTTCAGGCCGTCGCCAATCTGTGGCAGTGCGCGATCGAGTATGACGTACATCGAGTAATCCAGGTACGCACGCTCGGTGTACTCCTTGAGCGGCTGCTGCTCAACGCCCTCGAGGTTCAGAGTATTTTGTATGGATGTCATATTTCTGCCAGGTTGCCCTTGGTTTCAAGCCAGGTGCGGCGATCTTTGGAGCGCTTCTTGGCGAGCAGCATGTCCATAAGCTGATCGGTCTTGTCGCGCCCGCTGATCGTAAGCTGCACCAGGCGGCGCGTGTCGCGATTCATCGTCGTGTCACGCAGCTGCTCGGGATCCATCTCGCCGAGACCTTTGAAGCGGGTGACTGTCACCTTGCCTTTTTTCTTTTCTGCCTCGATGCGGTCGAGGATACCGATGCGCTCACCTTCGTCGAGCGCATAGAACACTTCCTTGCCGACGTCGACACGATACAGCGGCGGCATCGCCACATACACATGACCTGCGAGGATCAGCTCGCGGAAATGTCTGAGGAACAAAGCACACAACAGGGTTGCGATGTGCAGGCCGTCCGAGTCGGCATCTGCCAGGATGCAAACCTTGTGGTACCGCAGGCCGCTGATGTCGTCGGTGCCGGGATCGACGCCAAGCGCGACCGAAATATCGTGTACCTCGGCCGACGCAAGAATCTCCGCGGTATCGACTTCCCAGGTATTCAGAATCTTGCCCCGGAGCGGCATGATTGCCTGGGTCCTGCGATCGCGTGCCTGTTTGGCCGAGCCGCCAGCGGAGTCACCCTCAACGAGGAACAGCTCGCAAAGCTCTGGCTCCTGCGAGGTGCAGTCAGCCAGCTTGCCCGGCAACGCCGGTCCCGAAACGATCTTCTTGCGCACGACTTTCTTGGCTGACTTGAGGCGCTTTTGGGCCTTGGTAATCGCCAGCTGAGCGATAAGATCGCCGGTTTCAGGATGCTGATTCAGCCACAGCGAAAAGTTGTCCTTGATAACGCCCGCGACGAAGGCTGCCGATTCGCGCGAGGAGAGCCGTTCCTTGGTCTGCCCCGAGAACTGCGGGTCTTCAAGCTTCGTGCTCAGCACGAAACTAAGCCCGTCCCAAACGTCTTCCGGTGCCACCGCCACACCGCGCGGCAGCAAATTCCTGAAATCGCAGAACTCACGTAGCGCGTTGGTCAGGCCGGTGCGCAGGCCATTAACGTGCGTGCCGCCCTGCGGCGTCGGAATCAGGTTTACGTAGCTCTCTGTGACTGACGGCCCGCCGTCGGTCGTCCAGACCAGCGCCCAGTCGATGGCTTCGTTATTGCCTTTGAGACTACCGGAGAAAGGCTCGGCCGGCAGAGTCTCGCCCCCGCCAATGGCTTCCAGCAGGTACTGCTCAAGGCCGCCTTCGTACAGCCATTCGAACTTTTCCTTGGGCTTCTCGACTTTCAGGCTGACCTTTAGTCCGGGGCAAAGCACTGCCTTCGCGCGCAGGGCATGCTTTAGGCTCCTGACCGAGATCTTGGTCGTGTCGAAGTATTGCTCATCAGGCCAGAAGCGAATCGTTGTGCCGGTATTGGCTTTGCCAACCTTGCCAACGACTTCGAGCTTGCCGCGCTTCTTGCCGCCGGCAAATGACATGTTGTATTCCTGCCCACCGCGACGGATCCACACCTCGAGATTTTTCGACAGGGCGTTGACGACCGATACACCGACGCCGTGCAGCCCGCCTGAATACTGGTAATTTTCGTTGGAGAATTTTCCGCCCGCATGCAGGCGCGTCAGGATGAGTTCGACGCCCGGAATTTTTTCCTTCGGATGCTTGTCGACGGGCATGCCGCGACCATCGTCGCTGACCTCCAGCGAGCCATCCTTGTAGATCGTGACGTCGATTTTCTTGCAGTGACCTGCAAGTGCTTCGTCGACGGAGTTATCGACAACCTCGTGCGCCAGGTGATTCGGGCGCGAAGTGTCGGTGTACATGCCCGGTCGGCGCCGGACAGGCTCGAGTCCGCTGAGGACTTCGATGTCCGCAGCATCGTATCGTTTAGTCATCGATTAGAGTGCAAGATAAGAAACCACCAGGTTGTGCCCGGCCGGATTCTAGCGTTAATCGAGATCGTTGACGAGGGATTCCCGGATATTGGCAGGAACCGGACAGATTTCGACGCGATAGTTCTCGTGATCGATACCGGCGCTCAGCGCGGCGCCATCCTTGAGAGCGGCTGCCTGCTCGGGCGGCAGCTCGAAACGCAAAAAATGCACGGCGGATGTCTTGTCTTCGTCCGCGCGTTCCAGGTCCTCATCGGCGATAGCGAACACCCGATCGAAGTCGGCGACCTGCATGTAGACCCGGTCCTCGATACCTACGAGCTGCGTCAACATGGCACGGCGCTCTTCCGCCTCTGCGAACTCGACCATGAACGTCGCCTTCCAGTTACTTCCGTCAGGAATCAGCGGATTATAGGTATCGAGTTCCTCATTGATCCCGTCGGCCTCGAAGATACGCTCAATGCGAAGCATCTCCTGCACCTGGTACTGCATCGTGAGCCGGTCCTCAAAATAAAGCGCGGCATTGGTACCGAGCGCAAGACGGCGATCGCGCTTGTGCGCCAGCACTTTGTCTCTAAAGGCGTCGCGTGATTCGGCATATTGTTCGAGGCTGAATAAATCGTCTCTGCTTAGTTTTTGCATTAGATTCCGTAGGCCTTGCGCAGCAGGCTCATTGGGTTATTGGCTGAGTGATCGTCGAGATCCTGCACGATTTGCTCTGCAGCCATCGGGCAGTCACTCGTGAAATGATCCGCACCGCCCTTTTTGACTTTGTTCACAACAGGCCGGGCGATCTTTTTCGAAATATCGTGAAACTCTTTTTTGACAGCGTAAGTGCCGTCATGACCGGAACAACGCTCGATGACTTCGACGCTGGTGTCCGGCACCAGCTCAAGCGCATCGCGCGTTTTCAGTCCGATATTCTGCACGCGCAGATGACAAGGGACCTGGTACGTCACTTTGCCAAGCGGCCCGGCGAAGTCCGTCTTCAACAGGCCATCCTTGTGCCGCAGCATCAGGTATTCGAAGGGGTCGTACATGGCGTCCCGAACTTTGATGACATCCGCATCGTCCGGGAACATCAGCGGTAACTCCTGCTTGAACATCAACGTGCAGGACGGAATCGGCGTTACGATATCCCAGCCCTCATCGACCATCGCTGCGAGGATCGGCACGTTGACCTCTTTTGCTTTCGCCACCGCTTCCAGGTCACCGAGTTCCAGCTTCGGCATACCGCAGCAAACTTCCTTGCTGGCCATGCGCATTCCAATGCCGTTGTGCTCGAACACGGCTACCAGGTCTTCGTTAACCGCCGGGTGGTTACGATTGCAGTAACAGGTCGTGTACAGGGCCACCTTGCCGGTCGTGCCTGCCGCGGGTTTCGCGTCAGCAGTCGGCGCGTCCTTCAAACGGGACAGACGCTTGCGCGCTGTTTTCGAATGGTAAGGCGGCACGGGTGCTTTCTTGTGCACGCCCAGCGTCTTCTCGAGCAGTGCGCGGCCGGACTTGCTGCGATTGGTCGCGTTTACAGCGTTCACCACGACGGGTATGCCGGCGAGCTTGCCTACCTTGTCGGTCGCACTCAGAATCTTGTCGCGGGTCGATGCGCCTTCTTGCTTGAAGCGTGCGGCCTTGGCACGCAGCATCAGGTGCGGGAAATCCACGTTCCATTCGTGTGGCGGCACATAGGGACACTTGGTCATGTAGCACATGTCACACAGGTAACAATGGTCGACTACCTGCCAGTAGTCTTTCTTCGCGACGCCGTCGACTTCCATCGTGTCCGATTCATCAACGAGATCGAACAGGGTTGGAAACGAATTGCAGAGATTGAAACAGCGGCGACAGCCGTGGCAGATGTCGAATACGCGCTCAAGCTCCTTGAACAGCGAAGCGTCGTCGTAGAATTCGTCAGACCGCCAGTCGAGCGGGTGACGTGTGGGCGCCTCGAGGCTGCCTTCGCGTTGGCTCATGGAATGTTAGCCGGGCCTTGCGGCCCGGCTATCCAGATATAATCAGTCGTCGAGAGAGTCCAGAGCTTTCTGGAAACGGTTGGCATGCGAACGCTCGGCCTTGGCCAGCGTCTCGAACCAGTCCGCAATTTCGTCAAAATCCTCGTCGCGTGCCGTCTTGGCCATGCCCGGGTACATATCGGTGTACTCGTGGGTCTCGCCGGCAATAGCTGCAGCAAGGTTTTGCGACGTTGCACCAATCGGCAGACCCGTTGCCGGATCGCCCGTCTCTTCGAGGTATTCGAGATGGCCGTGCGCGTGGCCGGTCTCACCTTCTGCCGTGGAACGGAATACAGCGGCGACGTCGTTATAACCCTCAACGTCTGCTTTTGCTGCAAAGTACAGATAGCGGCGATTGGCCTGGGATTCACCGGCAAATGCGTCTTTCAGATTACCTTCAGTCTTGCTGCCTTTCAGTGACATTTCTATTCCTCTCGCAATTTAGATTCGGTCCAGAGCTTAATACTGTATGGCCGCGCCGAACGGCTGTCAATCGTGGTTTCTGGCAAGCCGTTGACGACTGTCGGGCCGCGCTGTAGCTTAGCCAACCATGACATCACCTAAGAAATTCAATCTCGAGAAATCACTCGCCGACCTCGAAGAACTCGTCGAGGAACTCGAATCCGGCGACCTGCCGCTCGAAAAGGCCATGAAGAAGTTCGAGGAAGGCATCAAGCTCACGCGCGGCTGCCAGACCGCACTCAAGGAAGCCGAGCAGAAGGTGGAAATCCTGCTCAAGAGTGCCGGCGGTGAAGACCTCGAAGAATTCGAAGTCGACACCGACGTCGAATAACTACTCAGCCATTAACGCCTTTAAGGCCAGTACTGTGGATTCAACACCCGCCGTCACCGACGGCTCCGGTGATATCTTGAACAACGGCGAGTGATGGCTTGGCACGGGCGGTCCGCCTGCTGCTTCCGTATCAAAGTCTTCCTGGGGCGTTCCGCCGATCGCCCAGTAAACGCTGGAAATCTCCGGATCCTGTGTGAAAAACGGGAAGTCCTCCGCTCCCATTCCTTTCGTCGGAATATCCACGACTGCGCCATCACCCATGCCTTCGGCCCAGGCTGAACGCAAGCGGCGTACCAGGGATGCGTCGTTGACGACGGGCGGCACGCTCTCATCGGAAATAATGACCTCGGGGAGCTTGTCGTCAGGCAGGCCGGCGACGCGGCCCATATTCTCGGCAATACGAACGATGCCGTCGAGCAGAATCTTGCGCGTCTCCGGACTGGTGTTGCGTACCGTCAGTTGCAGGTGAGCACGGTCGGAGATGATGTTGTGCTTGGTGCCTGAATGGAACGAGCCGACGGTCACGACGCCCGGGTCGCGCGGCGACAGTTCGCGAGAAACCAGCGTCTGCAGGGCGACGACAATCTGGCTGCCCAGCAGGATTGGGTCCTTGCCGCGATGCGGGCTGGCACCATGCGCGCCCACGCCATGAACAATAATGTCGACCGTATCGGCGCCTGCATACGGACTGCCCTCCTGGACATTAATGATGCCGGCGACACCGGAGGCAGAGACGTGAAAAGCGAGCGCGTAATCGGGCTTGCCGAAGCGCTCCCAAACCTGGTCATCGCGCATCGCGCGGGCGCCCAGTACACGCTCCTCGGCGGGCTGGACCAACAGCATCAGAGTCCCGGTCCATTCGTCCTTGTGCGCCGCCATGTGCCGCGCCGTGCCAACAAGGCTCGTAATATGCACGTCATGTCCGCAGGCGTGCATGACAAACACCTCATTGCCGGTGATCGGGTCAATCTGCTTTGCACGGGATGCGTTTTCCAGGCCGGACTTCTCTTCGACGGGAAGGCCGTCCATGTCAGCACGCATCATGACCAGCGGGCCATCGCCGTTCTCGAGCATGGCGACTACACCGGTACCGCCCACACCCTCTGTCACGTCGAAGCCCGCCAGACTGAGCTCCATGGCCATGCGCCGGGCCGTCTCGGTTTCAACCGTCGACAGTTCGGGGTTGCGATGGAAATAATCAAACAGCTCGCCCAGATGTTCGTCGTAGTCACTTTGGACGCTGTCGCGGAGCTCGGCGGCGAATACGGGTAAAGAGAAGAGGATTGCCGACAGGCAGATGGCGCGCTTGATCATGGTGACTCCCTGGTTGCATCAGGGGGCCGAGTGTAACCGGAAATCAGCCGCCGAAACTACGGAACGACAAGTGCAGCGCGAAATCAGGCGCGGCGCCCGCAGCAATATCCTCAACAATTGCCAGTCGCAGAAGCGTTCGCCGTAAACGAAAATCGGCACCAAATGCGAGCTGGAACGTGGTGCCACCCAGTTCGTCGAGATTGATGTTGAAGTATGGGCCCTGCACGTAGAGCTGGGTTGCGAGCGCCAGTCGCTGCGTTGCCTGCCAGCGAAGCGCCACCCCGCCATAGGGCACGGCACTGCGTTGCAGCTCCGTCATGACATCGCCGTCACCCAGCGCGAGCACGCCGACAAAGCCCGAGTAGCCCAGGTCACGATCGAAAAAGCGCGTGACGCTGCCGCCGTAGAGGCCAAGCGACAGGTCTGTGGCGCCACTGCCGGTCAGCTTATCGGAATCGCCGGTCGGTGCTTTGACGGCGGCACGCAGTGTCGCCTTTCCCAGCTTCATCGCGGCCGAGAGCTGTATGTCACCGAGACCGGATGTCGGAGTACCGGTATCGAAAAGCACCGCGCCCTCTTTTTCAAAAAAGAGTCGGTACTGGTCTTCAGGACCGTCGCGGTTGGAATTCGGCAGACCGACGAGGTTGTGGAAGTTATAGATGACGCTGTCGAGGAAGCCTTCGGAGTGGCGCACATAGGGCACGTCAACGCCAAACTCGAAGCGCTCGCCAACCCGGCGTCGCAGCGACAGGCTAAGAACATGGCTCTCCACATCGATGACCAACCGCTCGGTGAGCCTGTCTGCATCGTCCGCGTCGTTGGCCATGTCGTAGCTGATCCCGAACTCGAGGCGCCCCGGCTCCACCAGCTCGCCTGTTTGAAAGGCGGGTAACCCGAAGATTTGCAGGAAGGGATTGTGGTTACGAATTGGGAATGAATCTGCCCGGTAAT